>NZ_BAABDK010000017.1:0-523563 GCF_039539585.1 Hymenobacter glaciei
ACTTTATTTGCGCGGACTCAAAGCCATGCACTACACTTTGACCAAACTGGCTGCGTAACATCAGATATTAAGATGGCCTGCACACGAGTCAAAGAGCATCGAATGCTATTCAGTTTTCATGTGACTAATGGCACAGTAACTAAGGTCGGACAGTATCCATCGCAGGCAGATTTAACATTGCCGGACTTCCGGAAGTATCAGCCTATTCTTAGCAAGGAGAAATTCCATGAGTTGAACAAGGGCATAGGCTTAGTATCGCATGGCGTAGGTATTGGGGCTTTTGTCTACTTGCGTCGAGTATTTGAAGACTTAATTGAAGAAGCGCATCAGATAGAAAAAGCCGAAGCACATTGGGATGAAGAACTATATAACAAATCGAGAATTAAAGAACGTATTCAATTGCTGCAACATCGATTACCGAGCTTCTTGGTTGAAAACAATTCTATGTATTCAATCCTAAGCAAGGGTATTCATGAACTTAGCGAAAGGGACTGCCTAGATTTTTTTCCAGCAATGAAGTTGAGTATCGAACTGATACTGGACGAAAAGCTAGAACGTTTTGAGAAGCAAAAGAAGATTGCGGAGGCTAAAGCTTCAATTGCTAAAATCCAGGCTCAGTTGGCGAAGGAATAACTTAGAGCTTTAGCATTCTACCAATTGTATTTGGAGTAATTGTTCTGCCATGCAAGCACGTATTATTCAACAGGAACTGAAAATTCCGTTTCGGAAAATATGTCAGCTATTGGGAAGTAATAATCTAACGTTGCTTGACAACTTATCTCCTGTACAAATACAGTGCTTGAGGTCTTATGCTTTTGAACTAGATGAGAATCAGCAGAAGGAACAAGGGCTGAAAGCCATTGAAGCAGCTAAAACAAAGGGGCAAAGAAGGAGGGAACGTCAAGCTAGACGTGAAGCCAAGCATTCCCCTAAAAAGAAACCTGCTTCCCCCAATCCGCTAAATCCTAATTCATATGTTTTTCCGCAGGACGTTATAAAAAGGGGCGTAATATATACGCCTACTAATGGCAAGGTCAAATGACACTCTAGCTTCGCCAGCCGCTGCCGCCCCCGGTCGCGGCGGGGGGGCGGGTGGGGTCGGGGTCGGGGCGGCGCTTTCGTATCTTAGCCACATGGAAACTGCTGCTTCATCGGCGCATCCGCGCATTACCATCAACCCGAACATCTGCCACGGGCAGCCCACCGTGCGCGGGCTGCGCTACCCGGTGCAGAACGTACTCGAATACCTGGCGTCCGGCATGACGGAGGCCGAAATCCTGGCCGACTATCCAGATTTGGAAGTGGAGGATTTACGCGCCTGCAAAGCCTACGCGGCGTAGCGTTTACGGCAGCGCGTTACCAATCTCCACGAATGGTTCGCCGGCTTCCAGCAGCCCTATTGCGGCGGGCAGAGTGGCTAGCAGCACTTCTTGCAGCCGCTCGTTGGAGGTGTTGCCGCAGGTGAGCCAGATAACCTGGGGCGGCGGGCCGAAACGGTCGAGCAGGTGCCGGAAGTCGGCGTCTTTGGTGAGCACAACGGCCCCGGCAGCTTTGGCGGCCCGGAATATTTCTTCGTCCTCGGCATCGCGCAGGCCCAGCGTGCGAAGGGCCACGGCCTCCACGGGAAATTTCCACTTTATCCACGCCGCGATGAGGGGCGAGAGGTGGGCATCAATCCAGATGGTCATGCGGCAAGGCGCGGGTAGTCAATCTGGCGGGCGGCGTATTGCAGGGCAGCTTGCAGGTCGGGGGCTTCGAGGTCGGGCATCTCGGCCAGAATCTGCTCGGCGCTGAGGCCAGCGGCGAAGAGCTGGAGCACATCGGCCACGCGGATGCGCATGCCGCGAATGCAGGGCCGGCCGCCGCACTGGCGCGGGTTGGTGGTGATGCGATGCTGCAAAGATTCCATAGGGCTAAGATACTAGCGTTTCCTCAGCCGCTGCTGCCCCCGGTAGCGGCTGGGTGGCGGTTGGGGATAGCTTGCTTTGGAGTAGTTGTGCCGCCGTCATTGCATCCAGCACGTCCTGCTTCAGTGGGCGTCCGCTTGTCGAAGCAGCGCTACCGCCGATACGCATGGTGAAGGGAGTTGCGAAAAGGGAGTAGGGGGCGGGGACGTCCCGCCGCTTGTCGTGGGCGGCAGGCCGGGCACGCATGGGAAGGCCAGAAGGGGGACTCAAAAAAAAGACGATTGAAATTTGAGTCCCCCTCCCCAGGGAACTCAAATTTCAATCGTCTTTTTTTTGAGTCCCTTGGACAGAGGAGTTCAATTTTCGGTCGCCTCTTTTTTTGAACCCCTCGTGCTGCGAACGGGCCATCAGACAGTAAACCCTGGCTCCTACTTCGGCGGCCGGCTAATAGCTCTATTCGGAGTGGCGCTGTGCCGCTGCCGAAACCAAGCGCTTGGTCGTCCAGTAGCCCAACCCAGTGGCAGCGTAAAAAGGAATTACGCCGTTCTGTAGTATCGCCCAGCCGCTGTCGCCCCCGGTGGCGGCGGCTGGGCGTTTTGGTGCTATTCTTTTCTTGTGTCGTATTGCACAAATTTCTCTCCTCCAGCCCCCACAAGTTCTGTATGGCCGCCGTAGTTGATATGATTCATCGTTAGGCCGACCATTGAAGTGCCGCCGGCCTTTAGCCGAACCATTGCCCACAAATGGATGCGTTCATACCGCAGGTTATCGGCATCCCCATCATTGTACACAGCATAAGCGGGCACGCTTGGCGCAACAAGTTGCTCAACGCTGACAATGTCAGGGTCCATCAAATGATGTTGGTCGGCGAATTCTTCGTCAAACATTGCGGGAGGAATGAATAGGGAAAGGCACTGCTTTCGCAAGGTAGTATCACCCAGCCGCTGCTACCCCCGGTGGCGGCTGGTGTGGCGGTTGGGGCCGGGGTCGGGGTCGGGGCGGCGCTTTCGTATCTTAGCCACATGGAAACTGCTGCTTCATCGGCGCATCCGCGCATCACCATCAACTTGAAGAAGGTATAGCTTTACCGCATGTTCGAAGGCTACGAAATTGACTTTGGGAAGCTCAATCTGAGTTGGCTACACAGCGTCAGCATTGAATTGAACGAGATGGCCGAGCTGTTGGAATTATCTCCGCTTACTTGGTTGTATCTTGGAGAGGCTGGTGAGTACGAAATCACTGGCTATACCAAATACCGCAAGTTTGTCACGGTGAACTTTCGACTTATCGAGCATAAAGCCGTGATTGAATCTGTAAACCTCCCCAGCTATGGCCGAATCCGAGAAGTCATCATCAAACAATACATCGAAGCGGCCGAGTGATTACACAAGCCGGGGCGAGTTGGTGGAGGATGCCGAGCGCCGCCACATAGCCGGCCCGCTGACGCGGGAAGAGTTTCTGGCCTTTCTCTTGAAGACGGGCAAGGTGCCACCCGGCACGAAGCTGAAACAAGAATCCTAAACTTCTCCAGTCGCTAATGAAATCCTTTGCTGAATTAGACATTGTGCAATTGCAGCAAGCGCATCCGGAATGCGGCTTGTCGGCGGGTGCGTTGGGTACCGTGGTGCTGGTTCACGCGCAAGGTGAGGCTTACGAAGTAGAATTTGTGCAGCCGGATGGCCGCACCCAAGCCCTGCTGACGCTGCCTGCGACCGAAGTAACTAAGCCACTCCAGCAGGCTGCGTAGAAGCTTTTTTCTCAGCCTTAACAACACCCGCCACGCCTCTGCTTCTTCGGACGCAAGCGCACCAGGGCGGGTTTTTTGTTGCCGTATCATCAACTTCACTCAGCCGCTGCCGCCCCCGGTCGCGGCTGGTTTGGGGTTGGGGGGTAGGTGAGGGCGAAGCGGAATAGCGGGAGGAAAGCAGTAGTGCCCGGCGGTGGGCAAGTTGCTGGCAGAGTTGGGCTAGGCCAGTACCCGCAGGCCGGTTTCCCGGTACTGGGCCAGCAGTGCTGGCGGGGCGCCTGCGTCGGTGACCAAGGTGTCAACTAACGACAAGGGCGCAAATTGGAAGTACTTGTCCTGCTCCAGCTTGCTGGCATCGCAGAGAAGGTACACCTGGCGGGCAGCAGCGGCAGCGGCCAAGCTGATGGTGGCTTCCTGCTCGCTGTTGGCACTAAGACCCCGGGCGAGCGAAAGGCCATCGACGCCCAGAAAGGCCTTGTCGACCTGGTAGCGCCGGAGCTGCTCGGCGGCTACCAGGCCGTGCATGGCCTGACGCTCGGCATCAACTTCGCCCCCCGCCACTACCACCTGTACCGCCGAGCCTGCCAACTCGAAGAGCACGGGCAGCGAATTGGTAACCACCCGCAGCTTGCGGTGCCGAATGAGCCGACACAGCGGAAAGGTGGTGCTGCCACAATCAATAAAAACGGTGTCGCCGTCGGTAATCTCGGCCGCCGCCAGCCGGCAGATGTGCTCCTTCTGGGCAAGCTGGGCAGTAGCCTTGCGGGCAAAGGACACCGGGTCTTTGGCTATGCGGGGCAGCACTGCCCCGCCGTGGGTGCGTACCACCAGCCCCTTGGCGGCCAGGTGGGCCAAATCGCGCCGAATGGTGATGGGCGTGGTCTGGAGCTGGCGGGCGGTGTCGGCCACTTCCAGGGTGCCATGCTCGTCCAGAATGGCCAGCAGGCGCTGCTTGCGCAGTTGAAAATTCATTGTTTCAGTGTTACTTACCCCAAGTAATCACAAATAAACAAAAATGAACACAAACGAACCAGGGCTTCTGCATAACGAACACATTCACCTGCGCGAACAGGTGGTCCTATCCGATAACTGGTACACGCTTCGTAAAATAACTTTCGATTACCGGCGAAAAAACGGCACCTGGGAAACGCAGTCGCGGGAGGCCTATGACCGGGGCAACGGGGCCACCATTCTGCTACACAATCCGGCGGCCGACACGGTGGTCCTCACCCGGCAATTCCGCCTGCCCACTTTCGTCAACGGCAACGCCACGGGCATGCTCATCGAAACCTGCGCCGGCTTGCTGGACGATGAGCATCCCGATGCCGCCATTATCCGCGAAACCGAAGAAGAAACCGGTTACCGCCTCACTGCCGTAGAAAAGGTACTGGAGGCCTACATGAGCCCCGGCTCGGTCACCGAACGCCTGTATTTCTACCTGGCCGAGTACTCTGCCAGCACTGAGCGCTTGGCCGGAGGGGGCATTGAGGAAGAAGAAATAGAAGTGCTGGAACTACCCCTCACCCAAGCGCTGGCCATGGTAGCCACCGGCGAAATCCAGGACGGCAAGACAATTATGCTGCTTCAGCACCTGCGGCTGCGGCAGCTCACGAAGCTGTTCGCGCACCATTCGTACTTGGAGTTGTCGCGTACGCCGCTGGTAACCCATCAGTAAGAAGGAACTCCAGCCTCTCTTAGCCGCTGCCGCCTCCGGTCGCGGCTGGTTGGCGTTTGGGGGCCATTAACTTGCTGCATGAAAGCTTTGGTTTGCCGTTTTGTGATTAGTGCGCTGCTGTCGACTGCACTGGTGAGTTGCCGTGACGGCAGTTCTACTGATATAGGCGATGAGATGGCCTTCTCGTGGTACGGCAGCCATGATTACACCAACATCTACCACGGAGGCGCCCCCCGGGATGGCGGCGTGCCAGTCATTCCGGGCGGCTGCGATTCAGCTAAGTGGAACGACCGCTACGTGCTGACCAAAGGCGAATACTGGCGCTACAGAGTCAGGAAAGACGTGTTTGGTATTATCCATCCGCCACCCGATAGCCTGGTCTATTTTGTGGTAGACAAAAAGCGCTACGATGGTCACCAAGAACTTGACCCAGCCCTACACGGCCCGCTAACCAAGCCGGAACAAGCCGATTGGGAGCGCCGCATTCCAGGGCGATATCAAGTCCCGGAGTAGCGGAGCTTTACGGTGTTTTACGCCGTCAGCGTAGTATCATTAGCCTCCCCAGCCGCGGCCGCCCCCGGTCGCGGCTGGGTGGCGGTTGGAGGCCGGGGCGGGCATGAGATGGCTCCACGCGTAGGTTTGGCCCGATGTATTTCATGTATGTAGACGAGAGCGGCGACCCTGGTCGCTACAATGGCAGCAATACGCCCCACTTTATTCTGAGTGGATTGATTGTGCCAGCACAGGAGTGGCAGCTGGCGCTGGAACGCATCACCGCATTTCGGGAGGCCGTGAAGCAGCACACGGGACTGGCCAAGCGAGAAGAAATTCATAGTGCCGAACTGATTCGGCCAGGCCGGCAGGTGGCGTACAAGCAGATTGCCAAGACGGCCCGGATTCAGATTCTGCGTGACTTCGTGGGCGGAATGCCCGGCTTCTTTCCTAATGCTCGAATAATCAATGTGTGCTTGGATAAGCAGCGGTTCCCACATTATGGTGCGTACCTGCTGCCCGCCTGGCAGCGGCTGCTGGAGGGATTTGAGCTGTTTTTGGCCTCGCAGCAAGCCTACGGAGCTGTCATGTCGGACGCTACCGATGCAAACGGGCTGCGTGGGCTGCTGCGCGTAATGCGCAAAGGTCCTAATCCCCCGCAATTCCTGCTAGAGGACGTTTTTCACTGTGCTTCCGAGCATTCTTATTTCGTGCAGGCGGCCGATGCCATTACCTATTGCCTTTTTCGGCAGGAATACCCCAAAGGCAGCACCCGCAAATTCAACCTCGGCAACCTGTTCCAAAGCCTCGATGGGTTACTGTTGAAATCGGCGGCTCCCGCCGGTACGCAAGGAATTATCCGAGCCTAACGGGCAAAAAAATGCCCCGGTTGGTACAACCGGGGACTTTGTCGTGGCCCAACGAAGGCGACAAGGCCTAAGTGAGTCACAGTGCAAATATAACGCAACTGCCGGAATTTGGTTCGAGTCCAGTTAGGGCTCGAACCAGTAACCGTATCACTGTATCGTTCAGTCGCCGCCGCCCCTGGGAGCGGCTTGTGGGCGGGTAGTTTGTTCTGGGTACACAAAGCTGGAGGCTCGCAGCGGCGACCACGCAAAAAAGCCCCGGCTGCGCGGGGCGCGACCGGGGCTCTGGCAATTGGGGCCGCTTACGAAATGATGACTTCGACGCGGCGGTTTTGCTGGCGGCCGTCGGGGTTGTCGTGGCCATCGGGCGTGGTGTTGGGCGCTACGGGGTTGGTTTCGCCGTAGCCCTTCACCTGGGTTTGGCCGGGGGCACCGGGGGCGTGGGTGCGCAGCCAGTCGGCAATGGCCTGGGCGCGCTGCTGCGACAGCTTCAGGTTGTACTGGTCGTCGCCCTTGGCATCGGTGTAGCCGTTGATTTGCACGCGGCTTTTGGCGGCCTGCTGCACCACCTGGGCCAGCTTTTCGAGTGTGGGCACGGCCTCGGGCTTGAGGTCGGCCTTGTCGAAATCGAACAGCACGTCGGCGTTGAAGTTGATGACGAGGCCCGCCGCCGTTTGCTTGCCGCCAAGGTCGCTGATGAGGCCGCTCAGGTCGCTCACGCTGCCGCTGAGACGCTGGCCTTGGTCGGCCGGGGCGGGACGAGGGCCGGCGGCCGGCGGTTGCGAGGAGGGGGCGGCCGATTGGGCGGGGGCGCTGCTCAGGAGTGAGCCGGCGTCGGCGGGCGGGGCGGTTTGGGTGGTCGGCTGGTTGTCGGGGGAGCAGGCCCCGGCCAGCAGCGCCCCGAGCAGGAGGCTGCCGGCCCTCGTCAGGCCCTTCATCGCTGCACGGCTATGCCATCGAAGGAACCCACACCGGGCACCACCAGCGAAACCGTCTGGCTGGTGGCGGGCGGTGCCGGAAACTTGAATGTGGCGATACCAGGGGCCCCTTTGTCGACGCTGACGCGCAGTTCCTTCTTGTTGGCGCCATACAACGGCACAGCCATGAAGGTGCCGGTCTGGTCTTTCAGAAGGGCGTACTTTTTAGAAGTAGCGTCGTCCACGTAGTTTATCTGGTCGAGGGGGGTGTAGATGGGCGTAATACCCGCACCATCCGGTGGAAGGCTGTATTGCAGCTCCATCGTGAGGATGTCGCCCCGCACAATGGCTTTAGTGAGGGCCACCTGAGTGCCTTTGGGGCCGGGCTGCGTATCGAGGGCTGCCTTGGCGGGCGTTGCGGCAGGCGCGGACGCGGCGGGAGCGGACTCGGTGCGCACCACGCCGGTTTCGGCGGCAGGAGTCGGCGCGGTCGCAGCGGTGGCGGTTTCGTCGGTCGACTTTTGGCCGCAGCCAGCCAGACTCAACAGCAAACAGCTTATCGCAATGATTGACTTGTGCATACATGTAGGAAAGGTGAGCCTAGAGTACGCACGAACCTCGGTGGCGGTTATGGCCAGCCAGGCACTGCGCCGGCCCGCCGCTACTGCCAGGTGCCTCCCGCAGCGACGCAAAACGGCCTCAAACCCTGGCTAGAGCCGGGTATTCAGCAGCGTGAGGCAAGCGCATTGCGAGGCAAGCGAGGCCAATGCTAACCGCAGCCCCTCGGCAGCGGCTGGGTCTAGCAGCTTCCTGCTCCACGGCCAGCCGTACAAGCTGCTGCTGGTGTCCACCGGCAGCGTCAGCACTATCGATTTATTGGAGTTGTTCCGCCAGTTCCTACCGCAACTCACGCGGGTGCTGACCTTCTATTCGTATGTGGAAATGTCGCGGACGATGCTCACGACCCACCGATAAGAAACTGAAGCTTCTTCAGCCGCTGCCGCGCCCAGGAGCGGCTGGGGTGGTGCTTTTGCGGTAGCTTGCCGCTCGCAGGTTGTGTCCGGTCTGCATCGCACCCCCATGAAGACCCTTCTCTCCGAACGACTTGCGCTCCACGGCCTATTGGCCATTTTCCTGAGCACTACGCTATTTCATGTGCTGGTGATGGTCGGAGTGATACCCTTTGCCCTGGTGTGGGGAAGTCGGCTGCAGGACCATTCACAAATGCTGCGCTTCGAAGCCGTGTCGCTTACCATCACCTTGCTGATGCTGGTCGTGGTGGGCGTGCGCGCCGGCTACGTAAAAATCAGGATTCCGCCACGGGTGATGACCGTATTCTTTGGGCTCATGTGCCTGCTTTTCCTGGTGAATACGGCCGGCAACCTGGCGTCCAATAACCCGCTTGAGCAGCTACTATTCACGCCGCTAACGCTGCTGCTGGCGCTGTTGAGTTTGCGGGTGGCCTTGGGAAGTGTCCGTCAGTCGAGCCGCGGTGCGGGGCGAGAGGTGGGCGTCAATCCAGATGGTCAGGCGGCCAGGCGCGGGTAATCCATCTGGCGGGCGGCGCATTGCCGGGCGGCCTGCAAGTCGGGCGCTTCGAGGTCGGGCATTTCGGCCAGAATCTGCTCGGCGGTGAGGCCAGCGGCGAAGAGCTGGAGCACGTCGGCCATACGGATGCGCATGCCGCGAATGCAGGGCCGGCCGCCGCACTGGTGCGGGTTGGTGGTGATGCGATGCTGCAAGGATTCCATGTGGCTAAGATATTAGGGTTTCATTCAGCTGCTGCTGCCCCTGGGGGCGGCGGGTTGGCGTTTGGGGCAGCTTGTAGCAGTAGTTAGCTTTACCCTAGTAAACACTGGCGGAACATCCACAGCAAATGGCAGTCTCAGAAGCAGCATTGAAAGAAAACTACCGTCGGCTTTCTGATGAAAAGCTGATGCGCATAGCGTCGGAGGATGCAACCAAACTCCGGCCAGAAGCCTTGGTGCTGCTTAGGGAAGAACTCGGTACGCGAGGCCTGACGGAAACAGCCGAGCGAGCCATTGATGCCCAGTTCAGGGTCGTTAGCGAAGAGGAAATTGTTAAATACTGCGGGCTGCTCCAAGCACAGCCGTGCCCCATTTGTCGTTCTTCCACGCAGCCGCTCAACGCTGCTCTAACCAGTAAGGTGATAAGCTTTTTGGTGATGACAACTTGGAAAAAGCAGTTTGCCATTGCTTGCCCGACCTGCCTCGATAAACTCAACCGCGATGCCAGCATCAGCACCGCCTTACTAGGCTGGTGGGGCTTCCCATGGGGCATCATCCGAACCATTCAGGCGCTTATTGCCAACGGCAAAATGGAAAAGACCAACCATGTGCCTTGTCCCAATGCCCTATTGAAAGCCTTTGTGGTTGGCAATGTTGGCCGTATTGAAGCCGTGAGGGACAACGCAGGTGACTTGCAGGCGTTGATTAAGCAGCGCATTTGAGCCAGTAGGCATAGTGTCACTAAGCCGCCCCCGCCCCCGGTCGCGGCTGGTGGGGGGCCGTGGGGCCGCCCCGTAAGGCCACGCAGCGCTGCCCAATGCGTTGGGGCCGCCCCACTGACCGGCGCAGGGCTGCGCGGCCCTACGGGGCGGCCCCGTAGCACGGAGCAGCGCTGCGCTGCCTTATGGGGCAGCCCCGACGCTCCCAGCAGCGCTGCCCCAGCCAGCGGGGCGAAATGGAATAGGAAAAGAGCGTGAATAGCTATACATTGACATGTAAATACATTCCACATCCAACCCTTTTACCCAACTCCCATGTCGCCTACCACTCCCGAAGCTTCGGCTGCTACCGCCGCCCCCGATACCAAGCCCAACAAAGTAGCCGGTTTACCCAAGTCCCAGCTCGCCCTGGCCACCCTGGGCGTGGCCGCCGCCAAGGCCTGGCAAACTTCCGAGCTGCCCGCGCTCCTCTTCGTGACCAAAGCCGCGTTCAGCACCCAGGCCGCCGCCTACGCCGCCAGCCTGGGCACCGCCGATGCGGTCGGCGACGGCACCAGCCCCCAGTCCAGCCGCTTGAAAACGCTCGACAAGCTCATCACCAAAAACCTGAAATTCGTGAAAGGCTACCTGGCCGAAGACCACGACGAGGACGGCGGCGAAGCCTATTACGCCGAGTTCGGCATCGTGCGCGAGGGCAAGAACTTCCGCCTGCCCACCGCCCGCACGGCCCGCGCCGGCGCGCTGGGCAAGCTGGTGGCCGCCCTCACCGCCCACCAGTACGACAAGAAGAAATTCGGCTCCGCCTTCTGGCAGCCCATCGCCACCGAGTACGCCCAGCTGGCCAAAGGCAGCGGCGAGCTGCGCGGCGCGGCCTCCGAAGCCGTGGGCCAGAAAAATACCCTCGAAGCCCCGCTGCGCGTGGTGCTGGGCGCGCTCGTCTTGAGCATCAGGGCCAACTACCCCGACGAGGACACCCAGCGCGGCGTGCTGCGGGCCTTTGGGTTCCAGAAGGAGGTGTACTAGCGCCCGCTGGGTCACTGCATCAGCCAGCCGCTTCCGTTTTGGGGGCGGCTGGTTTGGTTTTGGGGTAGCTTGCAGGATGAAGCAGCCAGTCGTTCTTACGCTCGTTGTGGGGCTGCTAGTAGTGGCAAGCGGCGTCAAAGCTCAAACCCCGAAGGTGGAGCCACCGGAGCCCACAGCAGCACCGAGTTACACACCGGCTAGCGGGTTCGTGCCCGATGCTGCCACCGCCAAAAGGATAGCCGAAGCCATCTGGCTGCCTATTTATGGCAAGAAGGTGCTGAACGAAAAGCCTTATCAGGCCACGCTAAGCAGCAAAGGCGTGTGGGTGGTGGAAGGCTCCCTGCCCAAAGGCATGGACGGTGGAACAGCCTATATCGAGATAAGCAAGCAGGACGGCCGAATCTTGGCGGCTACTCATGGGAAGTAACTGACGCATCGTTCAGCTGCTGCCGCGCCCAGGAGCGGCGGGGGTGGGGTTGGGTTAGGCGACATGAAAACAACGCTTGCGGAGTAGTGTATTATTGAAATATATTGCAGCGTCAAGGTTCCTCTCGATTGCTTCTGCTTATGAACTCTCGGTATCTCACCCCGCTTTTCTTGTTTTGCTTACTGCAACTGGCTGCCTGCAGCAGCGACAAGGCCGACAAGGCAACCAACACAGCAGCGGGACAAAAAGGAGGTCCAGGCCAGCTCGACCACTTCGCATATTTCTTTATGCCGCTGGCGGGTTGTGCGGGCATCATGGAAGTAGAGTTGGGCAAGATTGCCGCTCAACGAGCTACCGCCCCCCGTGTTAAGGCTTACGCCACCCAAATGGTACAGCAGCATACGGCCATAAACGATGAATACCGGACGTTGATGCGGCGCAAAGGGCTGGTGCCACCGGATACCATGATGCGGGAGCAGCGCCTAAAAGTGGACAGCCTCCGGAATATGAGCGCCGCCGAGGTGGACCAACGCTACACCACCATGATGGTGAACGACCACGGCATGGCAGTTAAACTATTTGGCATGGCCTACGACAGCGCCCAGGATGCCGAGTACCGGGAGTGGCTGGGGCGAATGTGCCAAATAGTGCGCGAGCATCATCAGCACGCTTTGGCCCTCCGCGGAGGCACTGGGCACCATCAAGGAAGCATGTAGCTTAGTGGAAGCGTAGCCGATAAACCCCAGCCGCTGCCGTGCCCAGGAGCGGCTGGTGTGGCGGTTGGTACCACGGGTATCTTTGCGCCACACCGTTGCCTTTCCCCTATGCGCAAACTAGTCCTTGGTGCCGTTTTCACGGCCATGATTTCCCTGAATGCTCTCGGCAGCCCGCCGAGCCTGGTGGTTGTGCAGTTTCACGGGCGCAATAATACCATCACGATTTCGCGGGGACCGGGCAAAACGGAAACCATGAAAGTGCCGGAACCCCGCCTTCCCAAAAACCAGGCGGCCTACTCTGAGCAGCTACTCGCCATCTTCACCAGCCTCTACACCGAAGGCTACGAGATAAAGAATAGCACCGTGAACAACATCACCAGCGAGGGAGGCATCGAAACGGTGACGTACGTTTTTGTAAAGCCTTGACGACAGCAACTACATGGCGTTTGGGCCGTGGGCCCTGTACCTTGGCTGCCTGCAAAATCTACCTACATGAAACAGATAACCGAGAGCCTGTACCAAATTAGCCTGGGCGCGGCTAATGTCTTCCTGCTAACCGGCGACGACGGGCTGACCCTGGTGGATACCGGCTTGCCCGGCAGCGCCGACAAGTTGTTTGCGGCCGTGCGCAAGGGCGGCAAGCGTCCGGAGGACATCACCCGCATTGTGCTCACCCACTGGCACCCCGACCACGCCGGCAGTGCCGCCGACCTGCAGCAGCGGCTCGGGGCCCGCGTGGTGGCGCACGCGGCCGATGCCGACATTCTGGAGCAGGGTGGCGGCGAGCGGCCGCGCTACCTCACCCCGGGGCTGGTGAACCGGCTGGTGTTCCGCTTTTTTATCAACGGCGTGAGCAGCCAGATTCCGCCCATCAGCATTGATGAGCGGGTGGCCGACAATGCCCTGATTGCCACTGCCGGCGGGTTGCGGGTACTTCATACACCGGGCCACAGCGCGGGGCACATGGCCTTGCTCCTCGAGCAAGAAGGCGTGCTGATTGCCGGCGACATCTGCGCTAACGTGTTCGGCCTCGCCTACAGCACCGTGTACGAAGACATTACGTTGGGCCAGCAAAGCCTGCTGAAAGTTGCGGCCAAGCCATTCGACCAAGCCGTGTTTGGCCACGGTGGGCCGGTAATTCGCAACGCCAGCCAAAAGCTGCGGGAGAAGTTCGAACAGCCCCTCGACGTTGCCGGGAAATTGCTCCAGACCGTATAAAACGGGGTGAATGTGCGGCGGCTGCTGGCAGTCTGGTAGCGGCTTTATGTTTGCGGCGCGGTAGTGGCGGGCCCCTCGCGGTAATGTGGCCCGCTGTCGGCGGGCCTTGGCTGCCCCGCTCGCTTCCCACAATAGCCGCTGCTCTATATTTGCCCGTTCTCCTCCCCTGCCCGTTCGCATGCTCATCCCCGTTATCAACCAGTCGGCCCACCCGCTGCCCGAATACCAGACGCCCCACGCCGCCGGCCTCGACCTGCGCGCCCACCTGGCCGCACCCGTCACGCTCGGCCCGCTCGAGCGCGCCCTTATTCCCACCGGCCTGAGCCTGGAAATCCCCGTCGGCTACGAAGCCCAGATTCGGCCCCGTAGCGGTCTGGCTTACAAGCACGGCATCGGCCTGGTGAACAGCCCAGGTACGATTGACGCCGACTACCGGGGTGAAATCAAAGTACTGCTCGTGAATTTATCAAACGAGCCCTTCGTGGTGAACGACGGCGAACGCATTGCCCAACTGATAGTTGCCAAACACGAAACCATTGCCTGGCAGCCCACCGAAACCCTGAGCGAAACCCAACGCGGGGCCGGTGGGTATGGGAGTACGGGGCGTTAAGTGTTAGTTGTCCGTTTTTCGTTGTCAGTCGTTAGGCACTGACATCCTGAAAGAACTGACAACTACAACCGCTACCTGACAACGAAAAACTGACAACCAACAACTGATACCTAAGCAACAAGCATGAAGATTATCGTCCCGATGGCCGGCATGGGCAAGCGCATGCGCCCCCACACCCTCACCGTTCCCAAACCGCTGGTGCCCATTGCCGGCAAGCCCATTGTGCAGCGCCTCGTTGAAGACATTGCCAAGGTGTGCGGCGAGCCCGTGGACGAAGTCGCTTTCATCATTGGCCGCTTCGGCACCGAAGTAGAGAAAAGCCTGGTGAAGATTGCCGAATCGGTGGGCGCCAAGGGCACCATCGTGTATCAGGATGAGCCGCTGGGTACCGCCCACGCCATTCTGTGCGCCCAGGAAAGCCTGAGCGGCCCGCTGGTAGTAGCCTTCGCCGATACGCTTTTCAAGGCTGATTTCGTGCTCGACTCGAGTGTGCCCGGCACCATTTGGGTGCAGAAGGTAGACGACCCCAAGCCCTTCGGCGTGGTGAAGCTCAACGAGCAGGGCCAGATTACGGAATTCGTGGAGAAGCCCCAGGAATTCGTGTCGGACCTGGCCATCATCGGCATTTACTACTTCCAGGACGGCGAGTACCTGCGCAGCGAGCTGCAGTACCTGCTCGACAACGACATCAAGGACAAAGGCGAGTACCAGCTCACCAACGCCCTCGAAAACATGAAGAACAAAGGCATGGTGTTCGTGCCCGGCCGCGTAACCGAGTGGCTCGACTGCGGCAACAAGGACGCCACTGTGTTCACCAACCAGCGCTACCTGGAGTACCTCAAGGAGCGCGGCGAGTCGCTGGTGCACGAGTCGGCCACTATCACCAACTCGGTGCTCATCGAGCCGGTGTATGTGGGCGAAGGCGCCGTCATCACCAACTCGGTGGTGGGCCCGCACGTGAGCCTGGGCGCCCACGCCAACGTGCGCGACACCCGCCTGAGCAATTCCATTGTGCAGCAGTCGGCCTCGCTGCTGAATGTGGTTATCACCAACTCGATGGTGGGCAACTTCGCCACCGTGGCCGGCACCCCCGACGACCTAAGCCTCGGCGATTATAACCAGCTGCGGGTGTGACGTTTTTCGCCTGATTGACGTTAGCAACGACGCGGCTTCCCGGTGGGGGCCGCGTCGTTGGCTTATTCCCCTTAATTTTGGGAGCCGGGCCCTGCGCCCGGCTTTGTTGTATGGCTGCTATGATGCGTCGAGTTGTGCTGAGCGTGGTGTTGTGGGCCGGCCTGTTGGGCGGTGTAGGGGCCCAGGTGCCCGGGGGCAGCAGCGCGCCCGAAAAGCCCCTGAGCCGTCGCCAGCAGCGGGCCCTCGAAAAAGAGCAGCGCGAGCTGGAGAAAAAGCTGGCCGATGCCCGCGCCAAGCGGGCGGCCCTGCGCGCCCAAATGTCGTCGCTGATGACCGAGCGCGAGCGGGAGCGCAGCGAAGCCCTGTTCGTGGACGGTGTGAAGTATTCGCTGCTCGAAGACTACAACAAGGCCCTCGAAAGCCTGCTGAAGGCCTACGCCCTCGACCCGGACAACGCAGCCATCAATTACAAGATTGCGGAGGCCAACATGCTGAGCGGCAACCTGCGCGATGCCGCTAATTACGCCGAATCGGCTACCCGCATCGACCCCAAGAATGCCTACTACTACCTGCTGCTGGCCCAGATTCAGGCCAGCCAGAAGCAGTATGACTCGGCCATAAAAACCTACGCCACGCTCATCAAGGAGGTGCCCAACTCGGGCGGCTACCTTTTCAACCTCGCCGACCTGTACCTGGCCCAAAGCAAGCTGCCCGAAGCGCTGACCACGCTCGAGCAGGCCGAGAAGGAGTTTGGGCAGGTAGACGAGATTTCGTTTAAGAAGCAGCAGATTTACCTTAAGCAGAACAAGCTGGATTTGGCCTTAGCCGAGGGCGAAAAGCTCATCAAGGCCAACCCCAACGAAGTGCGCTACGTGCTGGCCCAGGCCGAGCTGTACGCCAACAACAACCGCCTGCCCGATGCCCTGCGCGTATCGCAGCAGGCCTTGCGCCTCGACCCCGCCGCCGCCCAGGCCCACCTGATTCTGGCCGACGTGTACCGCCAGCAGAACCTGGCCACCGAATCGGCCCAAGAGCTGCGCTTGGCCCTGAGCAGCCCGTCGCTGGACATTGATGTGGCCGTGCGCATCCTTATCGGCTACCTCAAGCAGCTGCCCAGCCCGCAGGAATCCATCAACCAGCTGGCCCGCGACCTGGCAGCAGCTACCGTGGCGGCCCACCCGCGCGATGCCAAGGCCTACGCCATCAGCGGCGATGTGCTGGTACAAACCGACCGCAAGGCCGAGGCCCGCAACGCCTACTCGCGGGCCCTGCGCTACGACAACTCCAAGTTTGAGGTGTGGCAGCAGGTTATCGGGCTCGATGGCGAGTTGAACCAGACCGACTCGCTGCTGCTGCACAGCAACCGCGCGCTGGAAATTTTCCCAAACCAGGCGCAGTTCTGGTTTTACAACGGCATTGCCTACCAGCTGAAAAAGCAGCCGGCCCGCGCGGCCAAGTCGCTGGAACACGGCCGTAAGCTGGCGACCAACAATGCCGCGCTGCTGGCTCAGTTCGATGCCCAGCTGGGCGAGGCTTACCACGAGCTGCACGAAGACGACAAGTCGGATGCCGCCTACGAGGCTTCGCTGGCCAGCGACCCCAACAATGTGCTGGTACTAAACAACTACAGCTACTACCTCTCGCTGCGTGGCGTGAAGCTCGACAAGGCCAAAACCATGGCCGGCAAGGTCGTGAAGCAGTTTCCCGACAACGAAACCTACCTCGACACCTACGCCTGGGTGCTGTATAAGCAAAAAGACTACACCGGGGCGAAGGAAGCCCTCGATAGAATTATTCCGAAGTCGACCGATGGCTCCATCATCGAGCACTACGGCGACATCCTCTACCAGCTCGGCGATAAGGAAAAGGCCGACACTGCGTGGCAGCGCGCCCGCAAAGCCGGCGGCACCTCCGACCTGCTGGAGCGCAAACTGAAAGAACACAAGCTTTATGAATAAATACTCGCTGCTGCTGGCCCTGGGCCTTGGGCTGGCCGGTTGCGCCCGCAAGGCCACGCCCACTGTTTCGACCACCGGCCCAGGCACTTCTACCTCCGTTGCGGAGCCGGCTCTTCCTTCGGTGCTGGCCAAGAACACCGCTTTTGACTTCCTCACCATCAAAGGGAAAGCGCAGGTAACGATGAAGGGCGACAAAAAAGGGGCAAACCTGTCGGTGCGCATGCGCCGCGACAGCATTATCTGGGTAACGGCCGGGCTGGCGGGTTTTGAGGGCGTACGCGCCGTACTCACCCACGACTCGGTACGCGTTATCAACCGCCTCGAAAAGACCTACTTCAGCGGCGGCTACGGCTACCTCAGCAAGCTGCTGAACGTGCCCGTGAGCTTCGAGCAGATGCAAACCCTGCTGCTGGGCGACTACCTGCCCGCCCCTGCCGGCACCACGCCGACGGTAGCAACCGAAGAGGCGGCCCGCCAACGGGTAAGCTACAAGCTGAGCAGCGTGCTGGTTGAGCACCTGTTGCAGGCCGGCAACACCGGCCGCGTGCAGCAGCTGCACCTGAGCGATGCCGCCGCCCAGCGCAACCTCACCGTGGACTACACCGATTTCCAGCCGCTTGAAACGCAGCCGACGCTGCCCTTCGCGCATTCGCTGTTCATTCAGGCGCAGCAACCCTCGGCCGGAGCCGTCACGGCGGCCATCAACTACAACAAGGTGGAGGTGAGCCGCACGCGGCTTTCTTTCCCGTTTGATGTACCCAAAGGCTACCGCCGCATGCGCTAAGCCCTGTAGCGCGGACTTTTAGTCCGCGTTTCCGCGCCGTCTTCGCACCATTAAAACTGCAGTGAGCGGTGGGGGGACGCGAACTAAGAGTTCGCGCTACTTCCAACGCACGAAATGCCCCGGCGGCTGCCTAATTTTGCCTTTCTATCAGATTGGTAGGTTTTTGAATACTCCCTCAGTTGAACAAGCAGGTACCCCAAGCCGATATTGTAGCACTTCCTTCAGCGGCTGGCGCACGCCGGGGCTATTGGTGGTTGCTGGTACTGCTGGGGGTATGGTTGCTGGCCGGCCCGGCGCTGGCCCAGAAAAAACGCCCCCAGCCGGTGCGCCGGGGCAGAACGCAAAAGCAAGCCCCGCGCCCTGCCCCCACCCGCCGCGCGCCGGCCCCGCGCCGCGCCACCGGGCCCCGCGCCAAGAGCAAGGCCCAGTTGGAGCGTGAGCGCCTAACCAACCTGCGCCAGATAGAGCGCACCAGCCAGGCCCTCGACCAGACGCAGGCCAAGAAAAAGGTGAGCCTGGGTCAGCTGCACGTCATCAGCGCAAAGCTGACGGAAAAGAAACAGGTGATTCGCGGCATCTCGACGCAGCTGCAGGGCATTGAAACCAACGTGCACCAGACGGTGCGCCAGGTGGTGCAAACCCAGCAAACCCTGGCCCAACTCAAGGCCGAGTATGGGCGCTTGCTGTACACGGCTTCCAAAACAGCCAATGGCTTCAACCGGCTCATGTTCCTGTTTGCCGCGGAGTCGTTCAACCAGTTTTCGTTGCGCCTGCGCTACATCCGGCAGTACACCGAGGAGCGGCAGCGGCAGGCAGCCCGCATCATGGGCACGCAGTACCGGTTGCACGAGCAGCTCACGGGCCTCACGCGGCAGCAGCAGCGCAAAAGCAGTCTGCTCAACAGCCAGCTCAACGAAAACCGCAACCTACTCAGCCTGAAGTCGAAGGAAGATGAAATGGTGCAACAGCTCAGCCAGCAGGAACAGGGCCTGCGCCAGGAGCTGGAAGAGCGCCGCCAGGCCGTGAACCGCCTCGACAACCTGATTGCTGAGCGCGTGCGCGAAGAAATTGTGCGCGCCGCCCGCGCTGCCCGCCTCGCCGCCCGCCGCGAAGCTGCCCGAGCCGCCGAACGCGAAGCCCGAGCCGCCCGCAGCCGCAGCAACAACGCCACCCCTACCCGCCGCGACGAAGCCACCGCCACCACCGAAAGCCGCAGCGACGACCCCACCGCCGCGCCCGAAAGCGACGCGCCCGAAACCGCCGCCGAAGCCGCCGCCGACCGCCGCGCCGTGCGCATTGCCCTCACCCCCGAAACTGCCTTAGCGTCGTCGTCGTTCTCCGGCAACCGCGGCCACCTGCCCTGGCCAGTCAGCCGGGGATTCATCAGCCAGCGCTTCGGTCGCCACCCGCACCCGGTGCTAAGAAACGTGACCGTCGAAAACCGGGGCGTCGATATTCAGACCGACGCCGGTGAGGAAATACGCTCGTGCTTCGATGGCAAAGTACTCACCATTACCAACATCGCGGGCATGAACACCATCGTGATGATTCAGCACGGCGACTTCTTCACGGTGTATGCCAAGCTGCGCTCCGTGAACGTGCAGGAAGGCCAGCGCGTGCGGGCTCGCGAGGTAATCGGCACGGTGGCTACCGACAGTGAGGGTACCTCTGAGGTGCAATTTCAGGTGTGGCACAACTCGTCCAATCTGAACCCGGAAAACTGGCTGGGACACCGTTAAACCATCGCGCAAAAAAAAACCCGAACCAAAGGTGCGGGTCTTTCCGAGCTATGAAAACAAACTTAGCTGTCGGCTAGAGGGGTTACTAACCTGCTCCTGCCGATAACCATATCAAAGATGCACTACTGCGCTGCCCGCGAAAGGCGCATTTCGTTGAAATATCCAATTTAGCCGACGAACGGCGGGTTTCACCATGTTGGGTGGAGCAAGCAGCGTAGCGACTGTGCTAAATCACTGTCAGGCGGGCCAGCAAGCCAGCCTTGTAAGAACTGCCAATTGATACGCGCAGCGGCAGGCGCCCTGGCCCCGTAGCCGGCCCCCCATCGAGCGATACCGTGTCTCCTTCAATAGCCACGATGCGGTCGAGCCGCACAATGTATTTGCGGTGGATGCGCGCAAACTCGCTGCTGGGCAACTTGGTTTCGAGGTCCTTCATGGTGCCGTACACCGTGAGGCGCTCGCGCGCCAAATGAAGGTTCACGTAATCGCCCAGGGCTTCTACATATAGCAGGTCGCTGGTGGGCACACGCAGCAGGCGCTGGTCCTGCTTCACAAAGATGTCGGGGCGGGTATTGGCCGGAACCAGCCCATGGGTGCGCCCGGCCAGCCGAATAACGCCTTCCAGCTTCTGCCGCTCGTCGTCGAGCAGCAGGCGGGTGCGGCGCAGCTCTAAGTGGGTCATTACCTGCCGGGCCAGCAGGCGCATGGCTTCGCGCTGGTCGGTGCTCAGGGCACGGGGCACGGTATCAAGGGCACACAAGGTCCCCAACGGGTAGCCCTCGGGCGTTAGCAGTGGTACCCCGGCATAGAAGCGAATATGGGGAGAACCCGTCACCAGCGCATTGTTGGCAAAGCGGGCATCGTTTACGGTGTCGGGCACTTCAAATACGCCACTGGCACCCACCGCCCGAACGGCCGTATCGCAGAAAGCCTGCTCACGTGGTAATACATTTAAATCGAGGCCCACCATGGCCTTGGACCATTGCCGGTCTTCATCGAGCAGCGTTACCAACGACATGGGGGTGCCGCACACAAAGGCTGCCAACAACGCCAGGTCGTTAAACACCGGGTCGGATTCCGTATCGAGGATGTTGTAGCTGTGCAGGGCATCGAGCCGTTCAGCCTCGTCGGCAGCCGGAAACCAGGGATTGGGTAGTGTCATGGCGGTCGGAAAAAGCAACAACCCTGCGGAACAAAGCAGGCGGTAGAAACGAAGCGTAACTCAACAAAGCTAAGGCTACCTTCTACGATGGGTTAGCACCTTCCGGTTAACTCAGGTGTTGTGGCGGTTAAACCAGTTGTTTGGGCCGGCTAACGCGGGTTCATCGGCAAAACATCTATCGGCGGTATCTTTGGCACTCCAAAACCCGTTTGGCTGCGTATATCCGTTTTTCTAACCCTCCATCGGGCCCAGGCGCCCACCCTCTGATGCTCCATTCCCTGTTTCTTATCGGCAGCTTCGGCACCACCGAAATGCTGCTTATCCTTTTTGTGGTTATCCTGCTGTTCGGCGCCAAGCGCATTCCCGAGTTGTTTAAAGGCATGGGCCAGGGGGTGCGCGAGTTCAAAGACGCCAGCACCAAGCCCGAGGAGCAGCAGCCCCAATACCGCGACCAGCCCAGCCAGCCGCCTTACCAGCAGCAGTTCCCTTCGCAGCAGCCCGGCCACGGCCAGCCCCAGCAGCCTAACTACAACCAACAGCCCGGTTATAATCAGCAGCCGAACGGCTACCAGCAGCCCACGCCTCCGGTCTACAACCCCAACGACCCTACCAACCAGCCGCGCTAAGCCGCGCTTTTATTAGCCATGCACACTCCATTCGTATTATTCTTAGGCGATATTGGCGGCTCTGAGCTCATGCTCATCATGGTCGTCATCCTGATTTTTTTTGGAGCTAACAAAATTCCGGAATTAGCGCGTGGCCTTGGCAAAGGCATTCGCGAGTTCAAGGATGCCAGCACCGAAATCCGCCGCGAGTTCGAGCAGTCCGGCCAGCCCGCTGTTCCGAACCAGCCGTACCAGCAGCCCGACCCCTACGCGCCGCAGCCGCAGCAGCACTCTACGCCAATTCCGGTGGCTGCTGAGGGCTCCGGTTTCGACCCGTGGGCTGCACCTGCCACCCCGGCCATGCCTACGGCCGACCACCACGACCCGGCCCCGCCTGTGGCTACCGTGTTGCCCCCCAACTTAGCTCCTGAAGGCACTCAGCCCCGCCAGCCTTACCTGCCCGCCGATTCCGGCGTGTAGTTTCTCTGCCATCGGTCACCTAAATCTGCATCAAGTTTGAAGCGTTTTCAGTCATTATCCGAAGTTCGCAGCGAGCTGGCGGCAGGCAATACGTCCTGCCGCCAGCTCGTTGACTATTATCTCGATAACATCGAGCGTCAGCAGCACCTCAATGCCTTTCTGGAGGTGTGGCCCGACGAGGCCCGCGCCCAGGCCGGTGCCGTAGATGCCAAGCTGGCCGCCGGCACGGCCGGCCAATTAGCCGGTATGGTTATCGGTATCAAGGACGTACTGGCTTACGCCGGCCATTCGCTGCAAAGCAGCAGCCGTATGCTCGACGGTTTCAAGTCGCTTTATACCGGCACGGCCGTGCAGCGTTTGCTCGATGCGGATGCCATCATCATCGGCCGCCAGAACTGCGACGAGTTTGCCATGGGCGGCTCGAATGAAACCTCGTATTTCGGCCCGGCCCGCAATGCTATCGACCCCAACCGGGTGCCTGGGGGCTCGTCGGGCGGCTCGGCCGTAGCAGTACAGGCCGATATGTGCCTGGCCTCGATTGGTTCTGACACCGGCGGCTCGGTGCGCCAGCCAGCTGCGTTCTGTGGTGTAATTGGCTTCAAACCAACCTATTCGCGCATTTCGCGCTACGGGCTGGTGGCCTTCGCCTCGTCGTTCGACCAAATTGGTCCCATCACTCGCTCGGTGGCCGATGCGGCCCTGCTGACCGAGGTAATGGCCGGCCCCGATGGCATGGACAGCACCGCCAGCCAGCGCGAGGTGCCTGCTTACAGCCAGCAGCTCACGCCCGCCCCTCACTACCGCATCGGCTATATTGCCGACGCCGTGAATAACGAGGGCCTGAACCCCGAAATCAAGGCCGCCATGGAAACCCAGCTAGACGTGCTGCGCGGCCAAGGCCATGTAGTGGAGGCAGTGGATTTCCCCTACCTCGATTTCATGATTCCAACCTACTACATCCTCACCACCGCCGAAGCCAGCTCTAACCTGGGCCGCTTTGATGGCGTGAAGTACGGCTACCGCGCCCCGGATGCCACGGATTTGGAGTCGATGTACAAAAAGAGCCGTGCCCAAGGCTTTGGCCCCGAGGTGCAACGCCGCATCCTGCTGGGCACGTTCGTGCTCAGCGCGAGCTACTACGACGCCTACTACACCAAGGCGCAGCGCGTGCGTCGCCTCATCAAGGAGAAGACCGACGAGTTGCTGCGCCAATATGATTTCCTGGTGCTGCCAACCACGCCTACTACAGCCTTTAACATCGGCGAGAAGCAGGACCCGGTGAGCATGTACCTCGCCGACATCTTCACAGTGCAGGCCTCATTGGCTGGCGTACCCGCCATTTCGGTGCCTGTTGGCGAGGATGCCGCTGGTTTACCTATCGGCCTCCAGGTGATGGCCGGTGCCTTCCGCGAAGCCGATTTGTTGGCCTTCGCCAGCACCATCACCGAGGAAGTTCTGGCGTAGTCATCCACCTTCGCTACTGCTTAAAAACAAAAAAGCCCGGCCGCAATGGCCGGGCTTTTTTGTTTTTAAGCAGGGGTAGCCGGTGGGGATGCAATGGCCCGGCGCGGCTGTTCCACAAAGTAGAGCGCTGCCAGAAACGCCAGCGTTAGCCCCGCGTGCCAGGCGTGGCGCACCCACCAGTCCTCGGGGTGCACGTACCAGCCTAACGCCACCAGCCCCGAGGCAAACAGCAGCCACAGCCCCAGTCGCAGCGCCGGGTACGGCACCGGGAAGTGACGCTCGCCCAGCCGCCAGCACAGTATCGCCATCATGAAATAGCAGGCCAGCGTAGCAATGGCGCTACCCAAATACCCCAACACCGGAATCAGTAGGAAGTTGAGCGCAATGGTGAGCACCGCACCGCCCGCCCCGATGTAGGTGCCATAATAGGTTTTATCGGTGAGCTTGAACCACACCGACAGGTTGTAGTACACGCCCAGAAACAGGTTGGCCAGCAGCAGAATGGGCACCACCACCAAGCCCTGCAGATACTCCGGGCGCCGCAGAAACAAACGTCCAAAATCCTCCACATTCAGGCTGATGCCAACGAAAATAACCGCGCAGCACAGCGTAAACCATTTCAAAATCATGGCAAACGTGGCCGGCGAATTCTTGTCGGTGCTCTGAGCGAAGAAGAACGGCTCGGCCGCGTAGCGAAAAGCCTGAATGACCAGCGACATGAAAATACTCAGCTTGTAACAGGCTCCATAAATGCCTACTGCGGTGAGGCTGCTCTGGCCCGGGTAGAAGTTATTAGGCAGCCATTTAGGCAGTAGAATGCGGTCCAGCGTCTCGTTCACCATGCCAGCCAGACCCATCAGCATCAGCGGGTAGGCGTATTGCAACAACGGCTTCAGAAATGCCAGGCTCAGGCGGAAGTGGAAGTCCAGCAACTCGCGGCCCAGCAGCAGCAACGTGAGGCCACTGGCAAACAGGTTGCTCAGAAACACGTAGCCCACGCCCACGGTGGGGTCGTAGAGGCGCGCCACCAATGGTTGTAGCCCCGGCAGCCACTTGCCGCTCATCACGGCCGGGCAAAATACGATGAAGAACAGGTTCAGCACCACGTTGGCCACGATGCCGGCCAGTTTAATGCCGGCAAACCTGCGCGCCTTGTTCTCCAGTCGCAGCCGGGCAAATGGAATAGCCGTCAGCGCATCCAAACCGAGAATTAGGGCCACCCACACCGCGTATTGCTCATTGCCTGCCGGAATTTCCAGCAGCCCTAGCAGCGGCCGCGCCAACAGCATCAGGAGCACCGTTAGCAACACCGTGCTTACCAGCAACAGGCTCACCACCCGGTCGTATAGCTCTTTGCGGTCAGTACCCGGCCGGTTGGCGAAACGGAAAAACGTGGTTTCCATACCGTAGGTAAACACCACGTTTAGAAACGATACGTAGGCATATAGCCCCGTCACTACGCCGTACTCGGCCGCCGCAAACGCCGCCGTGTATATCGGCACCAGCAGGTAGGTGAGAACCCGGCCCACAATACTGCTCACGCCATACACTGCCGTCTGCGAGGCTAGTTTTTTAGCTACACTCATAATAAAGTAGGGTGAAGCCTTCGCTTCGCCATTCGCTGCCTCGCGGCGATACTGCGGGCACTGTCAAGTTCTGGTTTACTATTCGCCGCCATGCGGCGAGAGGCGAAGCAAAGGCTTCGCCCTACTTGCCCTGAAATACCGCCGCACGCTTTTCCACGAAAGCATTGGTGCCTTCCTGAAAATCATCGGTTTCAAAAGCCTGCCCGAACGCGTGCGCCTCGGCCGCGTAGCCGTCGGTCTCCTTGTCGTAGTGCGCATTCACGCACTCCAGCACCAGCCCCACGGCCACGGGAGCCTTGCCCAGAATCTTGCCCAGCAGCTGCCGGCAGAAATCCAGCAGCTCGGCCTGTGGCACCACGTGGTTCACCAGACCCAGGCGCAGGGCCTCGTCCGCTTTCACCTGGTCGGCCGTGAGCAGCAGCTCAATGGCCTTGCCCTTGCCAATGAGCTGTGGCAGGCGCTGGGTGCCGCCGTAGCCCGGTAGCAGGCCCAGGTTCACCTCGGGCTGGCCGAAACGGGCATTCTCCGAAGCTACGCGCATGTGGCAGGCCATGGCCAACTCGCAGCCGCCGCCCAGCGCAAAGCCATTCACGGCGGCAATCACGGGCTTGGTGCTTTCCTCAATGCGGATAAAAGCTTCCTGGCCGCGCTCGGAGGCCCGAGCGGCCTGGGCGGGTGTGAGCGCCGCTAGTTCGGCAATATCAGCGCCGGCCACGAAGGCCTTCTCGCCGCTGCCCGTGAGGATAATGCCACGTACCAGCGGCTCATCCAGCGCCTGTTCTACGGCGGCGTCGATTTCGGCAATGGTGGCCGCATTCAGCGCATTTAGCTTGGTGGGGCGGTTGAGGGTGATGGTGAGGATGCCGCTGGCAGCATCGAGGTCGTACAGCAGGTTTTCGAAGGTGGTGGACATAAGCGCGAAGGGCCGGGGTTGCAGGTTGGTCCGGCAACGCCAAAGATACTGCCCGCATCGGGGCGCGGCTAAGCGCGCCAGCCGTGCGGTTCATCGCCTGCAGGTCCTTGCCCAACGAAATCAGTATTCCTCTCCTGCCCTGGAGCCTCATCTTTGTTCGCCTGGCCCAATGGCCACGTATCCAAACGAAAACACATAGCTTTAAATTCGAACTACTTTCTTCTAACCTTCTTCACCCTCACAGTTATGGGATTTGTATCTGAATTCAAAGAATTCATTTCAAAAGGCAATGTGCTCGACTTGGCGGTCGGCGTTATCATCGGCGGGGCCTTTGGCAAAATCGTGACGTCGCTTACCGACGACATCGTCGTGCCCATCCTTAGCGTCTTCACGAGCGGGGTCAACTTCAACGAAAAATTCTTTACCCTCGATGGCAAGCACTACGACACGCTGAAAGCTGCCCAGGATGCCAAAGCGGCTACCATCGCCTACGGCAATTTCATCAATGCCCTCATTTACTTCGTCATTATCGCCTTCGTTATTTTTTGGGTGGTGAAGCTGGCCAACCGCTTCAAGAAGCCCACGGAAGTGGTGGTAGCCGCCGAGCCCGCAGCTACCAAGGACCAGTTATTGCTGGCCGAAATCCGCGATGCCCTCCGCAGCGGCCGCCTGTAAGCAAGCCAACCTCCAACGAGAAAAAAACGCCGTCTGTCGAATGACAGGTGGCGTTTTTGCATTTGTAGTTAAAGTTTTCGTTTTATTTGCACTAGGTAAGCGACGGATTCAGTACAAGTTGCGAACTTCGCCTTAATTCTAATTCGGTTGGCAATTTTCACTTTCCGAATGGAACCCCTCACTCACTATACTCGTTAAGCCGCCAACGCCACCTCTTCATCACCACCTTTCTCGCATGAATAAGCTGATTACTGCTGCCCTGCTGGGCGCTTTGAGTTTTGGTACCGCCGCCGTGGCGCAGGCCCAAACCGGCCCTGCATTCCCCGAGCCCGGCCAGAATAAAAACCCCGAAGCGGCCCGCACCAACAGCACCAACGCCCAAGAACTGGCCCGTAATCAGCGCCGCGCAGCCATGTCGCCCGCTGAAATCAAGCAGGACCAGCAGTTAGCCCTGCTCGAAGCCCGCACGGGCAACACCAGCTTCGGCGCCAAAGGCCCCGACCGCCAGTTTGACTCGAATCGCTCCGGCGGTGGTTTCCGGGTGCGGAAGTTCAAAGCTCAGGCCGGCAAGCCCGGCTATGCTGAAAACAAGCGCGGCCAAAGCCATTTTATGGGCAGTTCCAACCCCGAGGGCAAGCCGTTGGTGCATAAACACAAAGGCCAGCACAGATTCCTATTTTTCTAGGAACCAGCTAACCCCAAAGTTGCTCCTTTACCTCCGGCACTTCAAGTGCCGGAGGTTTTTTATTGCTCATCCGGCAGGTAGAAACTGTCCACCACATCACGGTCTACGGGCCGCACAGCTTGTATCGGATGTGCGTCGGTTTGGATACCTTCCACTTGCCAATCCACTTCTGGCGCTGCGCTGATACGAATGGCCTCTGCCACAAATTTTTCAAAATCAATTGTGCTGGTGCCGTCTTTCTGCAACTGCACCACCTTTTCATCAATCAGCACCGATACGTAGGCATCCTCATGTATCACCCGGCGCAGGCGCAACTGTACCGAGTAGGTTTGTTGCGCTTCATCTTCAGTAGGAGAACCTTCCATTAGTATCCGTTTCAAGGTGAAACGCAAAAGTGGCGCAAACTTCGGAAACCGAAGCCTGCGCCACTTTAATTCTCGGCAATCAGCGGCGCTTACAGCGTACGCTTGATTTCCTTTTCTTCGAAGCCTTCGATGTTGTCGCCTTCAATCAGCTCGTTGAAGCCCTTGATGGAGATACCACATTCGTAGCCTTGGCGCACCTCGCTCACATCGTCTTTGAAACGCTTGAGGTCCTGGATATCGCCGGTGTACATCACAATGCCGTTGCGAACCACCCGCACCTTGGTTTTGCGGGTCAGGGTGCCTTCTGTCATCATACAGCCGGCAATGGTGCCCACCTTGGTGATGTTGAACACCATGCGTACTTCGGCGTTGGCCGTCACCACTTCCTGCACCGTCGGGGCCAGCATGCCTTCCATGGCATCCTTCACCTCGTTGATGGCGTTGTAAATGATGGAGTAGAGGCGGATATCAATCTGCTCGTTCTCGGCCAGCTTGCGGGCACTCTGCGAGGGCCGAACCTGGAAGCCAATGATGATGGCGTCGGAAGCCGAAGCCAGCAGCACGTCGCTTTCCGAGATAGCACCCACCCCTTTCGAGAGGATGTTCACTTTTACTTCCGGCGTGCTCAGTTTCAGCAGCGAGTCGGAGAGTGCCTCTACCGAGCCGTCCACGTCGCCCTTCACCAGGATGTTGAGTTCCTTGAACGAGCCAATTGCCAAGCGGCGACCAATTTCGTCAAGCGTGATGTGCTTCTTGGTCCGGATGGTTTGCTCACGGGCCAGCTGCAAGCGCTGAGTGGCAATCTCGCGGGCCTCGCGCTCCGTCTCCATTACTTGGAGGCGGTCGCCGGCCTGCGGGGCACCGGTCAGACCAAGTACCTGCACCGGCGTAGCGGGCGGTGCAGTCTTCATTTTCTTGCCGCGGTGGTCAGTCATGGCCTTTACGCGGCCAAAGTGCGGACCGGCGAGGATAATGTCGCCCACGTTCAGCGTACCCGTTTGCACCAGCACGGTGGTTACGTAGCCACGGCCTTTGTCCAGCGAGGCTTCGATTACGGTACCGATGGCACCACGGTCGGGGTTGGCTTTCAGGTCGAGCAATTCGGCCTCCAGCAGCACCTTTTCCAGTAGCTCTTCAATACCGATGCCCGACTTGGCCGAAACCTCCTGGCTCTGGTATTTGCCACCCCATTCTTCCACCAGAATGTTAATCTGGGAAAGCTCCTCGCGGATTTTCTCGGGATTAGCAGTAGGCTTGTCAATCTTGTTGAGGGCGATGATAATCGGTACCCCAGCCGCTTGGGCGTGGTTGATGGCTTCCTTGGTCTGCGGCATTACCGAGTCGTCGGCAGCTACCACGATGATGGCGATGTCCGTTACC
The DNA here is from genome assembly GCF_039539585.1 of Hymenobacter glaciei. Lineage (NCBI taxonomy): Bacteria > Pseudomonadati > Bacteroidota > Cytophagia > Cytophagales > Hymenobacteraceae > Hymenobacter > Hymenobacter glaciei. The sequence goes on from NZ_BAABDK010000017.1 coordinate 28,996, forward strand.
TTGGCACCACGGGCACGCATGGCCGTAAAGGCTTCGTGACCAGGCGTGTCAAGGAAGGTAATGGGCTGGCCCGATTTGGTCCGCACCTCGTAGGCACCAATGTGCTGCGTGATGCCGCCGGCTTCGCCTTTGGCCACACTCGCATCGCGGATGTAGTCAAGCAGCGACGTTTTGCCGTGGTCGACGTGGCCCATGATGGTAACGATGGGGGCACGGTGCACCAAGTCTTCCGCGGCATCACCGGCATCCACATCAATCTCTTCCTCTTCAGCCGACAGGAATTCCACGTCAAAGCCGAATTCATCGGCAATCACGGTAATAGCCTCGGCATCGAGGCGTTGGTTGATGGACACGAACATGCCCATGCCCAGGCACACCTTAATCACCTCGTTCACGTTCACGTCCATCAGCGAAGCCAAGTCGTTGGCCGAGATGAATTCAGTGAGTTTGAGAATTTTGGCGTCGAGCTCGTTCTGCGCGCGCAGGGCCTCGCGGTCCTCCGCCAGCATGCTGCGCTTGTCGCGGCGGTACTTGGCGCGGTTCTGATTGTTGCCGCCCTTGTTGCCACCGAGCTTGGCCAACGTGGCCTTAATCTGCTCCTGAATCTGCTTTTCAGCCTGTTCAGGAGTGAGTGCGGGAGCATTAGGTTTCGGAGCCGCATTCTGGCCGGGGCGCTGACCAGGACCACCGGGACGGTTGCCGCCTTGGCCGGGGCCGCCAGCAGGGCGATTGCCTTGGTAGCCACCACCGGTGCCACCGCCAGCAGGGCGGTTGCCCTGGTAACCGGGGCTAGGGGGCGATGTAGTGCTGCCAGCAGGACCGGGCAGGCGGGCGCGCTTCTTCTGGCCGGGGCCAGCAGGCAGGCCGCGCTTGCTCACATCCGACGAAGCAATGGGGCGGGGGCCACGGCCACCCGGGCCACGCCGGTCGTTGTTGATGGACGACAAATCAATCTTACCAAGCACGGTCAGGCCTTTCAGCGTGTCCGACTTAGCAACTATGGTGCTGGTGTCTTCAGGTGTTGCGGCAGGCTCGGCCGGAGCAGCCGGAGTTGCTGCCGCGGCTGGGGTCGAAGCTGCTGCAGGAGCTACTGGGGCAGCAGGTGCGGCGGGAGCAGCAGCCACGGGAGCCGGCGTAGGGGCTGCCGGTTCAGCTTTCGCTACAGGCTGGGCTACGGGAGCCGGAGCAGCAACCGGCGCCGGAGCGACGGGGGCTTCTACTTTAGGAGCAGGTGCGGGGGCTGCCGGAGCTTCTACTTTCGGCGCAGCCGGAACCGGAGCGGGCGTGGGAGCCGGAGCAGCTGCTACTGGCGCGGGAGCGGGCGCAGCGGCCCGGGGCGGAACCACGCGGCCTTTGCTATCCAGCTCAATTTTACCCAACACTTTCAGGCCGGGCACGCTGGGTGCTTCGGGGGCAGGTGTAGGGGCTGGAGCAGCGGCAACTGGTGCCGCAGGCGCTGCGGGAGCAACCGGAGCGGGAGCAGCAGCCACAGGAGCAGCAGCGACTGGCGCAACCGGTGCAGCCGGCTTGGGGGCCGGCGCAGGCGCAGCCACCGGCGCGGGGCGCGGGGCATGGGCAACAGGTTTGGGAGCCGCGTCGAGGTCGCTCTGGCGCTTGGCCTGAATGACTTTCTGGGCTTCTTGACGGTCGTGGGCAGAGGCGGCGAATTCCTTCTCCAGCGAAGCCACTTGCTCACCGGTGAGCTTGGTGGTCGGCTTGTTCTCTACTTGTATACCTTTTTTGGCCAGGGCTTCTACCACCCTGTCCATTCCAATATTCAGGTCTTTGGCCGCCTGTTGTAGCCGTTTCGGGGTTGCTTCCGCCATTCTATCTTTTCTCGCGTACGATACGCTTCTAATTGCAAAGGTATTACATTAAATCTTGCCAGCAGGGCACAAACCGCGCCTGCTGGCTCGATTTGTTACCCTTGCCGTACCGGCCGCGCGGCCGTCATTGGGCTGGCTCGGCGGGAGAGCTCGCACCCGCATCCTCAGTTGTAGTTGTGGTGGTATCCTCGGTGGCATCGGCCAGGGGCGTGTGTTCAGCAGCAGTTTCGGTGGCCGATGCGTGCGTAACGGCAGCTTCTTCTTCGGTCGCTTCGGCCGTTTTGCCAGTCGTAACGCGGTTTTTAGCGCTTTCCAGCGAGTTGTCGTCGAGGTCTTCGTCGTCGGCAAATTCCTGACGGATAATGCGGTACACATCGTCCACCATTTCTTCTTCCAACTCCGTGCGACGCACGATGTCATCCTTCTTCACGGCCAATACAGCACGGCCGGTGTCCAAACCGATTTTTTTCAGCTCGGCCAGTACCCAAGGCTCGATTTCGTCCTGGAACTCGTCCAGCGAAATGTCTTCCTCGTAGTCGATGGCTTCGCGGAACACGTCGATTTCCATGCCCACCAAGCGGCTGGCCAGTTTGATGTTGGCACCGCCGCGGCCGATGGCCAGGCTCACTTGGTCGGGCTTCATGAACACGGAAACCCGGCCGTTTTCCTGGTTTATCTTCATAGAACCCACCTTGGCCGGCGATAGTGCCCGCGCAATATAGAGTTCGAGGTTGTCGGTGTAGTTGATGATGTCGATGTTCTCGTTTTCGAGCTCGCGCACCACCGGGTGGATGCGGCTGCCCTTCATGCCCACGCAGGCGCCCACGGGGTCGATGCGCTCGTCGTAGCTTTCTACGGCTACTTTGGCGCGCTCGCCGGGCTCGCGCACCACGTTCTTGATAACGATGAGGCCGTCGTAAATCTCGGGCACTTCCAGTTCGAACAGACGCTCGAGGAAAGCTGGCGCGGCGCGGGAGAGAATGATTTTCGGCGTGCCGTTAATCACTTCCACGCGATGCACGACCGCACGCACGGTGTCGCCCTTACGGAAACGGTCCTTGGGAATTTGCTCGCCTTTCGGCATCACCAGCTCGTTGTCATCCTTGTCCATAATGAGGGCCTCGCGGCTCCACACCTGGTACACTTCGCCGGTCACGATTTCACCTACCTGGTCCTTGTACTTCTGGTACAGGTTGTCGCGCTCGAGGTCCTTCACGCGCTGAATCAGCGTCTGGCGGGCCATGAGCACAGCGCGGCGGCCGAAGTCCTCCAACTTCACGCCTTCGGCTACCGACTCGCCTACTTCAAAGTCGGGCTCGATTTTCTGCGCCTCAGCCAGCGGAATTTTGTCGTGGTCCCAGATATCCTCCGAGTTATCGTCCACGATTTCGCGGTTGCGCCAAATCTCCAAGTCACCGTTATCAGGATTAATGATAACGTCGAAGTTTTCGTCCTGGTCGTACTTCTTGCGAATCATGGTGCGAAACACGTCGTCCAAGATGCTCATCATCGTGGGACGGTCGATGTTTTTGCTCCGGGCAAATTCGCCGAAGGATTCGATTAGTTCGTGGCTGTTCATTATAGTTGTCAGTTATTCGTTGTCAGTTGTTAGGTTGTTCTATTTCCAGTTGGTACAAACAACTGACAACGAGCAACTGACAACTAGAAAAGCTTACTTAAAAGAGATAACGACCTTGGCCTCTGCAATGTCCCCGAAAGGAAAGAACGCGGCGGGCAGGGTGGTTTTCTTGGTTTTTTGTTTGATGACTTCCTCAATTTCCACGCCCTCGGCGGTGGCAGCGGTGAGGGTGCCGGTTTTCTCAGTGCCGTCGGCCAGTTTCAGAGCCAGCGAGCGGCCGATGTGGCGCGGGTACTGGCGCGGGTCGGTCAGGGGCTGGTCGGCGCCGGGGCTGGTGACCTCCAGCGAATACGCGGCTTCTTCGCCATAGTGCTCGTCGATGCGGCGGGCCAAGCGGCGGCTGATGGTGGCGCAAGCCTGGATGGCCAGGCCGTTGGGGCCGTCGAGGGTGACGGTGACCTTGGGCAGCACCGAATCGGACACGGTGAGGCTCACGATGAACAGCTCCTCTTCGCCGATGGCGTCGTGGAGCATTTCCAGCAGCAGGTTGCGGTCGAAGTGCATAAGATTTGAAACAAGTGGGCAAAAAAAGAGGGGACTGCGCGTCCCCTCTTTATCAGATTGAATACCAACTTCGGGGCAAAGGTACGACAATTGGCTGCCGAATGCAAGATGGAACAGCCGTAGGATGCCATCCCAACCTCTCTCCGTAGCATAGAGCAGCTAAACGGCAGGTGGTGATGAGATAACAGCTGCAACCGCGCCGGCACTTGGCGTCTTTATCAAACCTCGGCTGCTGATAAGAGGTTTGCGATTCAGCAGCCGATATTCACGGCCTCACTCATCCTCATTTTCAGTTGTTAATTCCCATGAAATCATTCTTGAACCTTCGCACCGCCGCTTTTGGTCTGACGCTGGCCCTAGCTGGTACCGCCGCCCAGGCCCAAACGATGCCCGCCACGATGCCGGCTCCCACCCAGGGCGCGGCCAAACCCAGCCCGGCGGCCACGGCTACCGGTAAGATTGGCGCAACCGACGTGACGGTGAACTACAGTAGCCCGGGCGTGAAAGGCCGCAAGATTTTCGGAGGCTTGGAAACTTATGGCAAGGTGTGGCGCGCTGGGGCCAATGAGGCAACGACCGTAGAATTTAGCAAGGCCGTTACGGTGGAAGGCAAGCCGCTGCCAGCTGGCAAGTATGGCTTCTTCGTGATTCCGGCCGAGAGTGGCCAGTGGACGGTCATATTTAATAAGGAGCCCAAGCAGTGGGGTGCTTTCAAATACGATGAAAAGCAAGACGCGCTGCGCGTGATGGTGACGCCGCGCAAGACTGCGGCCGTGACCGAGCGACTAGCGTACGAGGTGACATCCAAAGGTTTGGTGCTGCGCTGGGAAAACGTGGAATTGCCGGTGGCTATTAAGTAAGACTTCAAAACGACGGTAGCGTGGACGCTGCGGGTTTGCGTGTGGTTCCTACCACGCGCGGACTCGCAGCGTCCACGCTACATACTTTTGTACCCATCTCAATTCGATACCTAATGGAATATAAGCTCACCCAATACAGCCACGGCGCGGGCTGCGGCTGCAAAATCGCGCCGGCCGTACTCGACCAGATGCTGCACACCAGCATTGCCCAGCCGGAGCACCCCAACCTATTAGTGGGCAATGCTAGCCGCGACGATGCGGCGGTGTACGACATCGGCGGGGGCCAAGCGGTGATTTCGACCACCGACTTCTTTATGCCCATTGTGGATGATGCCTACGATTTCGGGCGCATTGCCTCGGCCAATGCCATTTCGGATGTGTACGCCATGGGTGGGCGACCGCTGCTGGCCATTGCCGTGCTGGGCTGGCCTGTGGACAAGCTACCGCCCGAAGTGGCGCGCCGCGTGCTGGAAGGAGCCCGCAGTATTTGCGCTGAGGCGGGGATTCCATTGGCGGGCGGGCACAGCATCGACTCGCCGGAACCCATTTTTGGGTTGGCCGTGACGGGTATGGTTGATATCGTAAACCTGAAACAGAACGACACGGCCACCGCTGGCTCAGAATTGTTCCTGACCAAGCCGCTGGGCGTGGGCATTATGACGACGGCCCAGAAGAAAGGCATTCTGCGGGATGAGGACGCCAGCATTGCGCCGGCCCAAATGATGCAATTGAACAAGATTGGCGCGGAATTGAGCCCCCTGAAAGCCGTGACAGCTCTGACGGACGTAACCGGCTTTGGCTTGCTTGGGCACTTGGCAGAAGTGTGCGAAGGCAGCCACCTGACGGCCGAAATCGACTTCAGCAAAGTGCCTCGAATTGCGGCGGCTGAAGCATACCTGAAGCAAGGCAGCGTACCTGGCGGCACCATTCGCAACTGGACCAGCTACGGCCACAAAATTGCCCCCATCAGCGACGAGCAGCGGGCGTGGCTCTGCGACCCGCAAACTTCGGGTGGTCTGCTGGTGTGCGTAGCCCCTGCCGGGCGTGCGGCCGTAGAAGCGGTTTTTGCCAAGTACGGACTGGCCCTGGAGAGCTTCGGCCACCTGCGGGCGCACGTTGAGGGCGAGCCCTGGGTACACGTGATGGCGTAGTCGCGCAGGTTCCTCAGGCATGAAATCGTCTTTTTTTCGCCCGCTGCTGGAAGTGGCCGTGGTGTTGTTTCTGGTGCTGGGCGCGGCGCGCTGGGTCACGGGGCTGTTCTCGAAGCGCACGCACATGTACCGGGCCACCGCGGCGCGGCAGATGCGGCTGTTGTTCTGGCCGTTACTGGCGCTGGGCGCCGGGTTGAGCGTGCTGCCCGCCGTGGCAATGGGTGATGCGCCCGTGAGCGGCTTTGAATGGGCGCTGACGTTAGGCTTCGTGGCTTTCACGCTGGTGCTAAGTGGGCCGGCGCTGCTACTGCACCTGCGCTACTGGACGTTGAACCACGACACCACGCTAACATTCCAGCCTACTGAAAACCGCTTCGAAGTGTACGAAGCAGGCCAGCGGGTGCCCTTTGAGCGGCGCGACCTGGCCCGCGTGGACCGCGTGACCTGCCGGGCCCGCCGCAGCTTCTGGGCGAAATACGATTACCTGACGCTCCACCTGCACGATGGGCGCAGCATCACCTTCACCTCCCTGCTGACGGAACTGGAGCCACTGGCTGTTTTCCTGCGCAGCGTGCCCACGGAGCGGAGCAGCCGGTATTGGTGCTGGATGTAGTAGAGATGGATACGAAAGCCCACCGGGCTTAACTACTTTCAGATTAGCTCTTTCCCTCTATTTCCGTTTGTACAAACCTGGCGTACCGGTAAGTTCGTAGGCCCCAAAGATGCCCGGAAGCAACTGCTTAAGGCGCGGCACATGGCTACCCTGGTCGAGCAGGTAAGCAGGAGGCTTCGGGCCCATTTTCTGGGCTACGCGCACCACAGCGGCATACTCGTTGAGGTGGCCGAAGTCGGCCTGCGAGAGCGTCCAGTCGAGGTAGGGCGTGACGGGATGGTTGTAGAAATAAGGGCGGTCGTCGGGGCCGAGCACTAGCAGCGTTTGGCCCCGAATAGCATCATAGCGCGGGTCGGGGGTGAGGCCGAAGCGGCTTTCGGCTGGCATGTGCAGGATGGCTTCGAGACGGGGCACGTAGGCGCGGTAGCGCAGCACCAAAGCCGCGTTCAGCAGCAGCAGCAGCACTAACTCCAGCCACCACAGCTTGCGGTCGTGTTGCCACAGGAACAGGCTGAAGTAGGCCATTGGGGCAAGCAGGAGCACCAGCACACCTGGCGCTGCGCCATGCTCTACCGCAGCAGCGGCGGCCGCCACTGCCAGCCACACCAACATCATCTGGCGGAACTTCACCTGAAAAACCAGGCCCAGCGAGGTACCCAACGCCCGCAGCAAGCCAGCGGCCAGCACCAGCATGGGCACCACCAGCACCCGCAGCTGCAAGCCAGCGGGCAGTCCGCTGGATATTAAGTCGTTCAGCCCCGTCTGCAGGTGCAGTCGCCAGAAATCAGGCAGTGCTTCTTTGTAGAAGAGAAACGTAGCAACCAATGCGTACGGGAACAGGAAGCCGCACAGCAATAGCAGGGAGCTGCGGAACGAACTGGCCGCGAAAATCACCACCGCAAACAGGCCCACTAGCACAAACAGGCCCAATGGCAGGTAGCAGAGGGCCCCCACTCCAATCAGAAACCCGGCCCGGAACAGGCGGCGGTTGTCGTAGCCCTCGCGGGAGGTGGGGAGCAGCGCGCTCAGGGCAAACACGATGAAGGTGTGGCCGAGCAACAGCGGCGATAGCGCATCTAAATCGGTGCTGATGCTGCCTACCAGCAAATACGTGAGCGCCGTGACATAGCCGCGGTCGGGGTGCACGTCGTAGCGGGCAAACACTAGGTTCAGGCGTAGTGCCTGGATGAGCAGCAAGGCCAGCGCCGTGATGCGGTAGAGCCACACGGGCCGGGCCAGCACAGCATCGAGGCCGGCGAAAAAAACCGCAGCCAGCGGAGCCGTGCCATCGTAGAGGTCGCGGTACGGAATGGCCCCGCCATGCAGCCGCTCGCCTACCAGCAGCGCCCGCAGCTCGGCCGCCGTGAGGGGCAGGCCCAGCCACAGCAGCGGCAGGCGCACGGCCAGCAGCAGCAGCAGCAGCGCCGCCAGCTGGGCGGGCAAAGAGCTTTTAAAAAAGCGAAGCAATGCGGGCGGGGATTAGGAATAAGGAAAAAGGGCTAAAGCAAAGGTATCGGCAGGACAGGTTCTGCCGGCCATGGCGGGAAACAGCCTAAGCGCACCGGGCCCGTTGTCGCGGCACGTCGCCCTTCCTTTTTATCACCTGCTTCTTATTCCTCACGCCCTTCTCCCCTATCCCGTACCTTTGCTGGTCATTATGGAAAGCAAACGACAACAGAAAATGGCCAGCCTGCTGCAACAGGAGCTGGCTTCCGTGCTCCAGCGCGATTTGCCGCATTTGTTCGGGGGCGGCATGGCCCCGGGCATCAGCACCGTGAAGGTGACGCCCGACCTGGGTCAGGCCCGCGTGTACCTGAGCCTGCTGCTAGGCGGCGATGCCGAACAGCGCCTGGCCATTATCCGCGACAACGGCAAGGAAATCCGCCATGCGCTGGCCAAGCGCATCCGCCAGACGGCCCGGGTGGTGCCCGAGCTTATCTTTTTTCATGACGACAGTGCGGCCTACGCTGCCCACATGGACGAGATACTGGGCACGCTCGTTATTCCGCCGGCCCCGAAGGACGACGCTTCGGGCGATGAAGAGGACAAGTCCGCCCGCCCGCGTCTTTTTAAAGGCGAATAATTATGAATGTGGAAATGTGTTGAAGTGAAAATGAGAAAATCGTTTTTCTATTTCCACTGCACATTTTCACGTTTCCACATCAGCACATTCTGAAACTTGTACTACGACCCGATTAAGAAGACGCTCGGCCAAGTGTTTAACCGCACGCCGTGGCTGCGACGGCTGTTTTACCACCTGCTCGATTTGCTGCTGCTGCGTACCTGGCACGTGCACCGCGAGCTGCGCCGCTGGGCCAAAGGCCGGACCCAAGAGCCCCTGAATATTCTCGACGCGGGCTCGGGCTATGGTCAGTACACGTACTGGATGAGCGGCTTGAGCTCAAAGTGGGACATTCTGGCCGTGGACGTAAAGGACGACCAGGTGGCTGATTCGAACCACTTTTTTCGACAGATTGGCCGCCGCAACGTGCAGTTTGCCGTGCAGGATTTGGTGCTGTATCAGGAGCCCAACACCTTCGACCTGGCTTTGTCGGTCGATGTGATGGAACACATTCTGGAAGACGTGGAGGTGTTCCGCAACATCCACGCTTCGCTGAAGGACGGTGGCATGCTGCTGATTTCGACCCCTAGCGACCAGGGCGGCTCCGACGTGCACGACGACGGCGAGACCAGCTTTATTGAAGAGCACGTGCGCGACGGCTACAACATCCGCGAGATTCAGCAGAAGCTGAGCACCGCCGGCTTCGAGCGCATCGAGGCCCGCTACAGCTACGGCGAGCCCGGCCAGATTTCGTGGCGGCTGAGCATGAAGTACCCCATTCTCATGCTGGGCAAGTCGCGCCTGTTTTTCGTCCTGCTGCCTTTTTATTACGCCGTGGTGTTCCCCTTCTGCCTGTTGTTGAACTGGCTCGATGCCCGCAGCACCCACGACTCGGGCACCGGCCTCATTGTGAAGGCCTGGAAGTAAATGATGAACTGGCTGAAATTCATTCGGCTAGTCACTTGCGGAAGCTGCTAACTGTCGGCTTTGTGCGGCTAACTTTCCTTTTGTGTCTTCGTTAGCGTAGCTTTCCGTTCGCAATTGCCGCGCGGCCTCTCTACTAGCACCCAAGGAATCGTCCACGGAATTCGCCTAACCGGCGTGAACTCCGACGAATCCGTGATTTATGAACGTTCCCTTCCTCATTGCCCGGCGCTACTTCCGTTCCAAGAATAAGCGCAACATCATCACCATCATTTCCAACATTTCGATGATTGGGGTGGCGGTGGGCACGGCTGCGCTCATCATTGTGCTGTCGGTGTTCAACGGGCTCGAGGACTTGGTGCGCACGCTCTACGGCAAGTCCGACCCAAACCTGGTGATTTCGGCAGCCAAGGGGAAAGCTTTCGATGTGGACCGCACGTTTCTGGTGAAGCTGGAGAACACCCCAGGCGTGGCCCTGCTCACGCAGGTAATTGAGGACAATGCCCTGCTGCAATACCACGACCGCCAAATGGTGGTAAAAATGCGCGGCCTCTCGGATAACTACTTCGGCCAGAGCCAGATTGATGCGAACATCCGGGAGGGCGACCACCGCCTGCACCGCGACAGCCTCGACGTGGCCTTGGTGGGCGCGGGCGTGCAGCACGAGCTCAGCATCACGCTCAACAACCGGCTGGCGCCGCTGCGCCTGCTCTACCCGCGCAACACGGCGGGCCGCAAAACCCTCAGCATGAACCCCGACCAGGCGTTCAACCAGCAAAGCCTGATTGCCGGCGGGGTGTTCCTCATCGAACAGCACATCGACGACAGCTACATTTTTGTGCCGCTTTCTTTTGCGCAGCAGCTGTTGGGCTACGGCACCCGGCGCACGGCGCTCTACGTGAAAGTGGGCCAGAGCTTCGAAATTGACCAAGTGAAGAAAGAGCTGCGCAAGCTTCTGGGCCCGGCCTATAAAGTGCAGGACTCAGACGAGCAGCACGTGAGCTTGTTTAAAGCCATCAAGGTGGAGAAACTGTTTGTGTTCATCACCTTCACGCTGATTCTGCTGATTGCCTCGCTCAATATTTTCTTCTCCTTGTCGATGCTCGTCATCGACAAGAAGAAAGACATTGCGGTGCTTCTGGCAATGGGCACCAGCCAACAGGCCATCCGCCGCACCTTTTTGTATGTGGGGGCTATTGTGGCGCTGGTAGGTGCTGCCGTGGGCTTGGTTACGGGAGTATCGCTCTGCTGGCTGCAACAGCGCTTTGGGCTGGTGAGCATGGGCATGGCCACGAGTGTAGTGGAGTCGTACCCGGTAAAAATGCAGCTATCGGACCTGGTGTTTACCTGCGTTTCCATCATATTCATTACCCTGGCCGTTAGCATTCGTCCGGCTATCAATGCAGGAAATCTGGATTTGCGCGAGAACTTATAAATAGCTCCTACCTATATCAGAGCTAACTCACTGGTTATCGGCGCACACCATGCCATTACACTGAAAGCCGGCCCATTTTGGGCCGGCTTTTTCCCGTTTTAGAACTAGGCTATCCTTACCAAAGTCACAAAAAGGCAATGTGTGAAATTCTTTTTTCGGACCTATCTTGCGCATTCCGCGAGCGTGCCCGGCTATGAAAGTATCTACTGCAGAACCTTTTCAAATCGTTTACTCCCTCTTCGAACACGAGTGCCTGGGGCATCTGTTTGCGGCGTATGTGGTGCAGCTTGGGCCACGGGGCCAGCTTACGCTGCAGCACCAGACGGTATCGGGCAAAAACGTACACGAGTTTGCGGAAGGCCTCGATGCCACCGATTTTGAGCTCGTGGCCCTTTGCGACCAGCTGCAGCAGGAAGCCATCGTGAAGGAATTCTGGCCCCGCAAAATTGCTACGGCCGAATTTTTTCTTAAAACCTATCACCCGGAAAAAGGCGACAAGCCGCTGCAGGAAGCCATTGCCCGGCAGGTGCAGGCGCGGATGGGAGCGGTGCTGGACCGCCTGGCGGGCAAGCAGGTATTCATCATGGGCCGCGATGGCGAGCCAACCTGGAAGGAAATTGGAATGGCTCCGGCCAAAGCCTCCATTCTCTTCCACTTCCGGCGCAACGAGGAGGGCACGCACTACTTCCCTACCATTCAATACCAAAGCCAGAAGCTCGATTTCCAATACAAGGACGCGGTGCTGGTGTGCCTGCAACCGGCCTGGCTATTGCTCGGCGACCTGCTCTACACCTTCCGCACCGAAGTAGACGGGCGCAAGCTCCTGCCGTTTCTCAAGAAGAAGTTCATTGTGGTGCCCCGGCAGGTAGAGGAAAGCTATTTCCAAAAATTTGTGGCCCCGCTTATGGAGTCCTTCGAGGTGCATGCCCGTGGTTTTGACATTCGGTCGGAGCGGTTTGTGGCGCGGCCGCACCTTACGTTCAGCGATGCCGTGCCAGCACCCGCCATGTCCGAAGCGCCGGTACGACCGCCCGGGCCGCCGCGCCGGGGCCGCATTCCGCAGCCCAAGCCCATTGCGCCGCTGCTCACCGGAGCCGAAACCGAGCAAATTCACTTCGAGCTTAGCTTCCGCTACGGCCCGCACCTGATGCCGCTGGGCGTGAACAAGCCCGTGAGTGTGCACCTTGAGAAGACCCCGGAGAGCTACGTATTCCATCGCCTGCTGCGCAACCCCGAGCAAGAGCAAGCCACCGTAGAAGAACTGCGCGTGCGGCACCTGAAGGTGGAGAACGGCCAGGTAACGCTGCCGAAGAGCGAAGCCTTTAAATGGCTGCACGACAACACCCCCGCACTCACCGAGCTGGGCTACACGGTAGAAGCAGCCACCTCGGCTACCAAAAACTATTTCATTGGGCCAACCAGCGTCCAGGTGGGCATTCAGGAGGCCGGCGACTGGTTCGACGTGCGCGGCACCGTGCGCTTTGGCGATATTGAGGTGCCGTTTATCCGGCTGCGGGGGCACATTTTGCAGCGCCGCCGCGAATTCAAGCTGCCCAATGGGCAAATTGCCATCATTCCGGAAGAGTGGTTTACGGACTACCTGGAGCTGTTTGCCTTTGGCGAAGAAACCGCCGATGGCCTGAACCTGCGCCGCCACCACCTGGCCCTGGTAGCCGACCTGCAAAGCAACGAGCTGGCCACCGTGCGCATGGGCCGCAAGCTGGCCAAGCTGCGCGATTTTGCCCAGGTAGAAGACCACCCGCTGCCGGCCGGTTTCCTGGGCGAGCTGCGCCCGTACCAGAAGGCCGGCTACAATTGGCTGCGCTTTGTGCAGGACTACCAGTTTGGCGGTTGCCTGGCCGACGACATGGGGTTGGGCAAGACGATTCAGACGCTGGCCATGCTGCAGCACCGCCACGAAAGCGGTGAAAACCATGACGCGGCCTCACTGCTGGTGCTGCCTACGTCGCTGGTGTACAACTGGCAAAGCGAGGCCGCCAAGTTTACGCCCGGCCTGCGCGTACTGGCCTATACCGGCACCTACCGAGAGAAAAACGCCGACCGGTTCGCCGACTACGACGTGGTGCTCACCAGCTACGGCATCGTGCGCCTCGACACCGAGCTGCTGGCCAGCTACCAGTTTGACTACGTGATTCTCGACGAGTCGCAGGCCATTAAAAACCCCAGCTCTACCACCTCACAGGCGGTACGGCAGTTGCGCTCGCGGCACCGCCTTATTCTCACAGGTACCCCCGTCGAGAACAGCACCATGGATTTGTGGTCGCAGATGTCCTTCATCAACCCCGGGCTGCTGGGCACGCAAGCGTTTTTCCGCAAGGAATTTCTCAAGCCCATCGAGAAAAACCAGGACGAAGGGCGTACCCGCCGCCTGCATGCGCTCATTAAGCCCTTCATACTGCGTCGTCACAAATCGCAGGTAGCCAAAGAATTGCCGGCCAAAACCGAGCATCTCAGCTATTGCCCCATGACGGAGGAGCAGGCCCACGCCTACGAGGAAACCAAGAGCTTCTACCGCAACAAGATTCTGCAGAACCTGGACGAGCACGGCCCGGCCAGCACGCAGTTTCTGCTGCTGCAAGGCCTAACCCGGTTGCGGCAAATTGCCAACCATCCGCGGCTGGCCGATGAACACTACACGGGCGAGTCGGGCAAGCTGCGCGAGGTGCTGCGCATGCTGCGCAACGTGGTTGCCGAAGGGCACAAGGTTTTGGTTTTCAGTCAATTCGTGCAGCACCTGGCACTGGTGCGCGCCGCCCTCGATGAGCGCCAAATGCCTTATGCCTACCTCGACGGTGCTACCCGCGACCGCAACGGCGAAGTGGCCCGCTTTCAGGAAGACGAGGAGCTGAAAATCTTCCTCATTAGTCTCAAAGCCGGTGGCGTGGGCCTGAACCTGACTGCTGCCGATTACGTGTTCCTGCTCGACCCCTGGTGGAACCCCGCTGTAGAGGCGCAGGCGGTCGACCGGGCGCACCGCATTGGCCAGCAGCGGCCCGTCTTCACGTATAAGTTCATCACGCAGAACACCGTAGAGGAAAAAATTCTGGCCCTGCAGCGCCGCAAGCTGGCGCTGGTGAGCGAGCTTATTGCCACCGACGAGGCCGTGATGAAGCACCTCACCCGGGCCGATATCGAAGAGCTTCTAAGCTAGAAGTAAACTACTGTCACCCCTACAGCCCCACCCGAGACTGGCCTCCCGCCAGCCTGGGTGGGGCTTTTCAGTAATATCAGGCCTCCGTAAAAACGAAAGGCTAAGGTGATAGAACGTCTAGTTATTTAATTATTCTTGCATTTATTTGAAATATATCTTACGTTTGCTTTCCTACTTCCCACCATATCCTTCGTTGTTTCATGCAGTCACTCCGCACGATTTGGCAGTTGCTGAGGCGCTTGGGCTGTGTAGCGGCACTGCTGGCGGGGGGAATATTGGCTAGCTTATCGGCACAGGGCCAGGCACGTGGCCGCCAGGCACTGCCTACTACCCCGGCAGTGGCACCCACCGGACGACCAGCTCCGTTGGCCCCGGCCAAGCTGGAGGAAGCGCTGCGCATGCTGCTGAAGGCCGATTCGGTGGCTTCACTTCAGGCCAAGCGCCGGGGGGGCGGCGAATCGCAGGGCCTCGTGCTCGACCAGGCCGTGACCAAGCTGGGCCACGACTTTTACGACCAGTTCTACAGCACATTTGAGGCCCCGATGGGCGTAGCAGACTATAACATAGTGGTAGCTGAACGGCCCGCGCGCGGCAACTCAGCCTTGGTAGTGCTTACAGTGAATGACACTGAGCTGCTAGAGTTGCCTTTACCTACCCGCGCCGACCAGATGGAAGAAATTGTGTCGGCGGCGGTGGAAACCGCCCAGGGCTTTCTGCAGGAAGCTTTGAACAACAGCCGCCAGCTCGAATCGGGCCACCACCTGCCACCCGAGCAGTTTTAGACTGCCTGCCCGACTTTATCCCTTATCGCTCATCCTTTTTTCTGCACGCTCATGAAATCATTTCTTACACTACTGCTGGCAACGATGCTGCTGGGAGTAACCCACGCCGCCCAGGCTCAGGACATGGTTTACCAGCCCAAAAACCCGGCCTTTGGGGGCGGCAACCCGTTCAACTACTCGTGGCTACAGGCTTCGGCCACCGCTCAGAACACCATTCCGGAACCAGTTGAGGCCTCCACAACTCAGGACCCGCTAACGCAGTTTGCGGCCAACCTCAACCAACAGGTACTGTCTCAACTCACCAACCGCCTCATTGCTTCGCAGTTTGGTACGGGGGCGATTCGGCCGGGCTCCTATACCGTGGGGGGTTACCAAGTGCAGGTAACCCAGGGCGCTTCGGGGGTGATAGTGCAAGTCACCGATACCGGTACCGGTAACCAGACCACCATTACCATTCCCAACGGGTTGTAGGCGGCAGCGCCGGTAGTCCGTTTTCTTACTGGTTGGCCCGGGCATGTGCCTGGGTTTCGGCCCCTACTTTCCTCCTTCTTTCTGCAATGAACTTATTACGACTGCGCCGGCTGGGGACCACCCTGGTCCTGCTGCCCACGTTCCTGGCTGCTTGTACACCGTATCTGCACCAGCACCTGCTGGGTACACAGCCCGCCCGATTGGGAGCCGAAGTTGCCGCTAATTCGCAATGGCGCGACCTGCCGGCCGCCAAGACCAAGTCGGTGGTGGCCGTTTACAAGTTCCGGGACCAAACCGGACAGTACAAGCCCCAGGAAAACGGGGCCAGCTTCTCGACGGCCGTAACGCAAGGTGCAACCACCATCCTGCTACGGGCGCTGGAAGAGTCGCAGTGGTTCGAGCCCATTGAGCGCGAAAACCTGGGCAACCTGCTGAACGAGCGCAAAATTATTCGCTCCACCCGCGAGGAATACGCGGCCCAGACGGGTAAGAAGCAGCCGCCACTGGCTCCACTGCTGTTTGCCGGCATCATTCTGGAAGGCGGCATCGTGTCCTACGATTCTAACATTCTTACCGGTGGAGCGGGGCTGCGCTACTTCGGGGCCGGCGCGTCGGGCCAATACCGGCAAGACCGGGTGACGGTGTACCTGCGGGCCATCAGCACTAATTCGGGCAAGATTTTTAAGACCGTCTATACCTCAAAAACCATTCTCTCGCAGCAAGTTGATGCCAGCTTGTTCCGCTTTGTCGATTTCAAACGCCTGCTCGAAACCGAAACCGGCTTCACGTACAACGAGCCCAGCGAGATGGCGGTGAAGGAAGCCATCGAGAAAGCGGTGGTGGCCCTTATTTATGAGGGCTTTGCCGAGCGGCTGTGGGCCCCACGCGACTCGACCGAGTACACCGGATACGGCATTCAGAACTACTTGTATGAGAAGAACCAGAACCTGGGCATCGACGTGCTGGGACGCGAGATGAAGCTCCGGCGCTCGCCCGTTGCCGTGGGCGCGAATGTGGCGGTGCAGCAATACTCGGGAGACTATTCTACCCCGCTGCGCCGCTTGGGAGCCGAAGCGACGCTACACTATCAGACCTCGCCTGCTACCAGCCTGTTCATCAACGTGGGCCGGGGCCAGTTGGCAGCGGGTTCGGGGGTTGGCAGGTTCAACCAAACGTTCGATTATGCCGAGGGTGGGGTGCTCTATCGGCTCTTTCCTTTCGACCGGTTCACGCCATATGGCTTACTAGGGGCGGGCGCTACCCTGCGCAGCATCCCGCGCAACGATGCCCCCACCGTTATCCCTCATGTACTCCTTGGCATCGGGGGCGAATTTTTACTAACTCCCCACCTGGGCATTAGCGCAGGGCTGGATAACCATTATTTCCTCAACGACCAGGTAGACCAGTTTAGAGCAGGCCGATACAACGACTACTACTGGAGTGGGCGCGTAGGCGCCGTGCTGTATTTCGGAAAAACAGCGCAAGAAAAAGCGCTTGCGAAACAGGCCAAATCAGCTGCCGAAGCGGCAGCTGAAAAGCAGAAAAAAGCAGATTAAGTATATCGAAATCATGATACCCAATAAATTATTACTATAAAAACATGCTTAAATGATGCATAAATCAACTTTTGTCATTATTTGAACAAATATTTTCAATATTTACCTAAATCTCTATTGACATTCTCATTTTTAATAGTATCTTTGATATGTTCTTCCGGAGAGAGCACATTTACACCTCAACCTTCACCCCCACATTTTCATACCTCCTACTTTTATGAAGACTCTGCAAAAACTTACCCTAATGGCTTTTGCCGTTCTATCGGCCGGCGTTGCAAATGCCCAGAATCCAGCTTCCCCTCACCAGACCTGCGCCAACTGCACGCCGCCAACCATCGTCCAGCCACCTCATGCCGGCCGCCCCGCCTGCCCCGGCTGCGGTACGGCGCCTAATGCTGCCGCCCAGGCTCGAGTCAATGCTGCTTTCGGCGCCCAGCCTACTCCAAACGTTTCCATCATCAACTCTTCATCGGTGTATCAGCGTGGCACCAATCAGTTTGCCTGCGTAGACCAAGTATTTGGTGATAACGTGGCTACCCTGATTCAGGACGCTGGCTCAACCACTGCGGCTGGTCGTAATGATGCTTTCCAGAACCAGTACAACCCCTCCACCACCGACAACCTAATGTATGGCTCGCAAAGCGGCGCCGACAACCTGTTGGTGCAGGGACAGTATGGCGGAGGCAATTTTGCCCGGGCTGAGCAGACGGGTAACCGCAACATTGGTGTGCAAAGCCAGGGTGCAGCCGGTGACCAGTCCACCTCGAGCTATGCTATCCTGACCCAATCGAGCAGCGATAACAAATCGGTGCAGTACCAGCGCGGCACGAATAACTATTCGGACGTAGCGCAGTACGACTGGAATGGCAGCTGGAGTGCTACCACCCAGTTGGGCTCTAACAACTCGGTGATTGTAAACCAGCACTAATTGACCCCGGGATGGCCCGCGGTAACTGCCGCGGGCTTCATCCTTATTTCTGCCGGGCTTCGTGCATGCCTCCGGACATGCCGGAGGTCCGGCAGAATTCGGTTTATCCCCTCCCTAACTTTCCTTCCCAGCCATGAAAAAACTTCTAGTTCTCTGCCTGGCTTTAGCAGCCGGCACGCCACTGGTGGCCCTGGGCCAAGGGGCCGAGTCGTCGGCCCCGTCGGCCGCTCAGCAGACGGCAGAAGAAATTGGCTTAGACCGGCTGGCTTCGGCTACCAGTGCACTGCGGCCGAACGATGCCCGCAACCTAAGTGTGTTGCGCCAGGCTGGCCAAGGCAATCAGGCAGCTATTGAACAGGTGAGCCAAGGCAGTAGGCTCAATGAGGCGCTTATTGTGCAAGCCGGAAATGCCAATGTTGCCGGCTTTTACCAGTACGGCAGCGGTAACCAAGCGAGTCTGATGCTGGAAGGCAACCGCAACACTGCCACAGTGGACCAGCGCGGCAGTAGCAACACGTTTGATGGCCGCGTGGTGGGCGACCGCAACGACGTGGACGTCGTGCAAAACGGCCAACACAATAGCGCTACGCTTGAGGTAGTCGGCAATGGCCGCAGTTATCCCGTGCTGCAAGTTGGAGATTACAACCAGTTGACGCAACGCGAAGCGGCTGGAACCAAGGCTCCCCTGGGCTACGGCGTGGAGATGCGCGGTACCGGCATCCGACTCACCATCGAACAAGGGCGCGCACAGCCTTAAGGTCAACGGATTTTCCGCATTTTCTTCCGTACCCTTTCCGCTTCTCCACCTTCTCCCTTCTGAGCTATGAAACGCGTCCCGTTGGTGCTGGCAGCTTTAATGGCGCAGCTCGGCGGGGCGTTTGTGCAGGTACCCGGCCCATGCCAGGCCCGGGTCGAGCTTACGCAGCACGACCAGATGCTGACCGTAGCCGGACACTGCCGCAGCACCGCCCCTGAGCCGGCACGCTACCGCTACCAGCTACTGCTGGTGCGCCAAAGCCGCGCCGGCCGCTCGCAAACCAGCCAGGGCGGAGAATTCACCCTATTGCCCAATCAGGATTTGGTGCTATCGGAAGTGCATGTGAGCAGGCTGGCACACGATGAATACACAGCAAAACTGCTGATTTTCAATTTGACAGGCCAAGAAGTGGCGCGCGATTCAGCCGACCAGACTATGATAGTGCATTAATATTCCCACTTTTTCTTATCTTTCCTCCCCTTCTTCTGCATCTTTTCTTTCCCAACCATGAGAATTGGTTTATTGTTGCTCACTGGCTGGGCGTTAGTCCTTAGCGCCCTCAGTGGCTGTGAAGACGTCACGGTCGAACCAACTACTTATGGCAGCGTCGACGTGACGGTGGTCGATGCCCGCACCAACCAACCACTATCCAATACGGGCATCAGCACGAATCCCGCCACGGGCTCGTATCTGACCGATGCACAGGGCCACATTTTGCTCTTGCAGGTGCCAGCGGGCCTGGTCGCGGTATCGGCACGACGCACGGGTTACTCCGGGCTCACCACCAACGTGAACGTGGCGACCGGGCAAACGCAGAAAGTAGTCATACAGCTTGATAAGCCCAGCAGCTCCACGCCACCCAACGCACCGGTGCGCCCCGCCCCAGTTACGGGGGCGACCGGCCAGCCCACCGACGTGGCCCTGAGTTGGCACCCCAACGGGGCTACCCGGGCCGACTCGCTGCGCTACGACGTTATCCTCTTCGAAAGCAACAACCTGAACCAACGCACCCTGCTTTCGAACTCGAAAGACACGGTGGTGACGGCTACGGGCCTGCTTTATAACACAACTTACTACTGGCAGGTAACGGCCCGCAACACCGGCGGGGCGAGCGCCCGTAGCTCGGTGTGGAGCTTCCAGACCGGGCCGCTGCCCGATAACCGCTACTTGTTTGCGCGCACCTCGGCGGGCAATACCGACATTTATTCGTCGGACAACACGGGTGGCAGCCTGGTACGGCTCACGTCCTCAGCGGCCGTGGAAACAGCCCCGCAGCTGAGTCCCCTGCGCGACATTGTGGCTTATACCTCGAATGCCACGGGCCAATACCAACTATACACCATGAACCGCGACGGCTCGAACCAGCGCCAGATTACGGCGTTGTCGGTGGAAGGCTACAGCAATGCGGGTGTAGGCTACCGGTGGTCGCCGGACGGGGCGCAAATCATTTACGCGCACTACGACCAATTGTACCGCATCAACCGCGACGGCTCGGGGCTGACGCTACTGGCCACAGCCCCGGCCGGCCGCCACTTCCGCGAGTGCGACTGGACATCGCAGGGCAACCGATTGATAGTGCAAACAATTGGCTCTAACCCCTACGACTCCGAACTGTACTTCTACAACGTGGACGGCACCAACCCGGTGCTGTTTATAGGCAACCTGCCGGGCCGCCTCGACTCGCCCAGCTTCAGCATCGATGGCACCCGCGTAGTGTACACGCGTGATGTAGCTGGCTTCAATAGCCCCGCTGGTCGGCAGCTCGATTCGCACATCTTCATTCAGCGAGTGGATGGCACCGGCACGCCGGTAGACGTTTCAAGCGGCAACGCATCAGCGAATAGCACCAAGCCGGTCGGAACCAATGACCTGACTCCTCGCTACTCCCCCGACGGCTTCCGATTGATTTTTGTGAACCGGGTGAATGACGACTTAAGCCCACCGGAATTGTGGACCGTTAACCTAGACGGTATTGGCCGCACAAAACTATTTAGCAACGCTTTCCTGCCCGATTGGAAGTAACCCGCTGAACTAACTGCCCATGGCTGGGTTATCAGGGCCATGCGCGTAACTCTTGGCACTCCCGTTTCGCAAGCGCCGGCCCAGGTAATGGCCGGCTTTACCCGCGCGCTTTTCGAGGCGCTGGCACCACCGTTTCCGAAGCTGCGGGTGCTGCGCTTTGATGGCTGCCGTGCTGGCGACCAAGTGGAAATTGAGCTGGATGCCGGGTTAAAGCGCCTAGCCTGGACCTCGCTGATTACCGATGCCGGCGTACGGCCCGACGGTACCCATTTTTTCATCGACGAAGGCCAGGTACTGCCCCCGCCCCTGCGCTACTGGCACCATCATCACCGCATTGAGCCCGGGCCGGGTGGTGGCAGCGTGATTGTGGACGACCTGGAATACCGCACCGCTTCGCGCTTGCTCGACGTGGTGCTATACCCGGCCATGTGGGCCCAGTTTGCCTGGCGGCAGCCCATTTACCGGCGCTGGTTTAAGTAGAGCTGTTTGTTGTTTCTGCGAGGGAATAACGTTGGTAGAATCGGCGATAAATAGTCCTCAGCTGCCTCCTTCGTCGGAATAACAGTGCCCTTGCGGGCGGCCCCGGCGCGGGGCCGTACCTTTGCCGGCCTATGCCGAACTCCGCCACCATCGTCCTCAAGAACGGAAAAGACCACAGCCTGCGCCGCCGCCACCCCTGGGTGTTCTCGGGCGCTATTGCCCGCATGCTGGGCGAGCCCCAGGAGGGCGAGCCCGTACGCGTGGAAGCCATCAACGGCGAATTGCTGGGCGTGGGCCACTTCTCAGGCGGCGGCTCCATCGCCGTGCGTATGCTCGATTTCGGGCCTGAAGCCGAATTGCCTACTGCTGCCTACTGGGAAGAAAAGCTGGGCAACGCCTACCGCCTGCGCCAGCGCCTGGGCCTGACGGGCACCGCCGACACCAACGTATTCCGGCTGGTACACGCCGAGGGCGACGGCCTGCCGGGCCTCATCATCGACGTGTACGGCGACACGGCCGTGGTACAGGCGCACAGCGTGGGCATGTACCGCGCCCGGCCTGAAATTGCCGCAGCCCTGCAAGTGGTATTTGGCGATAAGCTGCGCGCCATTTAC
This sequence comes from Hymenobacter glaciei, assembly GCF_039539585.1. Taxonomy (NCBI): domain Bacteria; kingdom Pseudomonadati; phylum Bacteroidota; class Cytophagia; order Cytophagales; family Hymenobacteraceae; genus Hymenobacter; species Hymenobacter glaciei. The sequence goes on from NZ_BAABDK010000017.1 coordinate 50,792, forward strand.
GACAAGAGCGCCGAGACTGTGCCCGGCAACGCCGTGCCCGACGCCAAGAACGGCTACCTGTTTGGCGAAAGCTCGGGTGCCGAGCATGTGGTAACCGAAAACGGCCACCAGTTTGCCGTGGATTGGGAAACAGGGCAAAAAACCGGCTTTTTCATCGACCAGCGCGACAACCGCGCCCTGCTGGCCCGCTACTCGCCCGGCCGCAAGGTGCTCAACACCTTCTGTTACACCGGTGGCTTCTCGGTGTACGCGCTGGAGGCCGGCGCCGAGCTGGTGCACTCCGTCGACTCCAGCAAGAAGGCCATTGCCCTCACCGAGCGCAACGCCGAGCTGAGCCAGCACGCCGACCGCCACGCCGCCTACCCCGACGATGTGCTCGGCTTCCTGAAAAACCACTCGGCCCAGTATGACTTGCTGGTGCTCGACCCGCCCGCGTTTGCCAAGCACATGGGCGCCCGCCACGCCGCCCTGATGGGCTATAAGCGCCTGAACATGGCCGGCATTGCGCACCTCGCGCCGGGCGGGCTGCTGTTCACATTCTCCTGCTCGCAGGTAGTGAGCCCCGAGCTGTTTGAGGGTGCGGTGCTGGCGGCGGCTATTGAGGCCGGCCGGCCGGCGCGCATTCTGCACCGCCTCACCCAGCCCGCCGACCACCCCGTGAGCCTGTTCCATCCGGAAGGCGCTTACCTGAAAGGCTTGGTGCTGGCCGTGGAGTAGAATGGGAGCAGATGGTGGCATCGCCACCGTCTGGCATCTACCAAACTCGGCTTCACAGTGGCTGAATTATATCGTTGTTTACGCATGCTGATTCGCTTGTTTACGGGGCCATTGGCTGCGGTTTTTCTGCTGATGGCCGTAAGCTGCAACCAAACTCAGCACGCTGAAACGGCCACACCGCCGAAAGCCGATGCCCCCGTTGTGGCCACGCCGGCCCGACCTCGCGTTGTGCGGGATACGGCCGATGTGAGCCAGACCAGCCAGTACAACGAGGAAGGGCAGGACACGTCTTTCTGGCTCGGCCGCCAGCGCTACCGCTTGCTGCTACGAGCCGAAACCGACTCTACCAAGCCATTGGTCGCGGTAAGTGAGGGCCTGGTGGGCGGGGCCTTTGCCGACGATACTAGCACCTTTGCCCAAACGCAACGCGTGCGCGGCTACGAGGGCGGGCAGGTTATCACCTTGCTCGCCCCAGCTGGCCAGCCGGTGTTTCGGCGGCGGCTGCGCAAGCAGGACTTTTTCTCGGTGGCCAGCCGCGACATCGTGACGGTGAGCGACCCGGCGCGGCCCCGCTTTATTGGCTACCACGGCCCAAGCCAGACCCTGGTATTCACGCTCGGCATTGGCATTCCGTCCAGCGACGTGGGGCAGCAGTGCGTAATAATGCTGGGCCTCGATGGACAGGTGCGCCGCCTGGCTCCGAGCTATTCGTCTAACTGGAGCGCGCCGGACTGCGCCCCCCGCCTGCTGGCCGATGGCACCGTGCTAACCTGCCAGGAGTTGTTGGGACCCGACGGGCGCCGGGTGAGCCTGCTTAAGCCGAAAGCAGAGCTTGTCGCGGCCCTGGTGCTTTCCGATTCGACCCTGCTTACCATGTATCAGTACGGCGAATACCGGGACCGACCGGTGGAGGGCGGCAACCCGCTCGACGTAAGCGCCGGCTTTTACGAACCGGAATGGGCGCCCGACCCCCGCAAGCGCGATTCGCCCAATGCCTTTGTGGTTAATGCCCGGGGGCAGGTGCGGCAACGTTTCCGGTACCAGGGATTCGGGGGCGCTATGGGGTACGAAGTGCCCCGGCACTACGTGCCCGCGTCGCACACCTACTACCTTCTCGATGAGGAACGGGGCCTTTGCCTGCTCGATAAGCAGCGGCCTACGCTTGCTCGGGAGCTGCTGTTCCGACAGATGGAGCGGTTCCGCAAGCCCCTCCGGCCAGCGGAAGTGCCGTTCAGCATCGAAACTGAGACGAGTGCCTTTACCTTCTACGCCGATACCCTGCACCCGGAAAAGGTGCGGTATCAACGGAAAGTGCGGTAGCCTGCAGGACGATTCTCCCTCATCAGTACCAGTGGGGCACCCGCCGGCGCGCATTCTGCCCCGCCTCCCCCAGCCTGCCGCCTATCTGGCAAATCTGTTTCATTCGGAAGGCGCTTACCCGAAGGGCTTCGTGCCAGTAATGGAATAGTCTGCTTTATTTTTGGCGACCTCCGCTAAACTTCTCCCCCCGGTGCGTTGGTTAGCAGTCCAGTGTTCAAGAAAAAGACAACCAACATCGCGCCTTCGCGGCAGCCGGTAGCAATTATCGGCGCGGGCATTGCGGGGCTGGCCACAGCGGCCCGGCTGGCGGTGGCCGGGCACCCCGTTACGGTGTTCGAAGCCGGCCCCACATTTGGCGGGAAGATGCACCAGTTTGCGCTGCCCGGCGGGTACCGTTTCGATGCCGGGCCGTCGCTGTTCACGCTGCCGCAACTGGTGGACGACATTTTCCGGCTGGCCCATCGCGAGCCGGCCGACTACTTCCGCTATGAGCGGCTCGACCCCATTACCCGCTACTTTTTTGCCGATGGCACCCGACTTACGGCCTGGGCTGATGCGGCGAAATTTGCGGCAGAAGTAGAGGAAAAGCTAGGTACTCCGGCAGCCGACGTAACCCAGTTTCTGGCGCGGGCGGGCCAGGTCTACGACGCCACCGCGGGGACTTTTTTGCACAAGTCGCTGCACAAGCCGGGCACTTATTTCAGCCCCGAAACCCTGAAGGCGGTGGCCGCGCTGCCGCAGCTGGGCCTGCTGGGCACCATGCACGAGCGCCACGCCAAGGCCTTTGGCCGCGACCCGCGCTTGGTGCAACTCTTCGACCGCTACGCCACCTACAACGGTTCGGACCCTTACCAGGCCCCCGCCACGCTGAGCATGATTCCGCATTTGGAGCACGGCATTGGGGCATTTTACCCGGAAGGGGGCATCTACGCCATTGCCGCCAGCCTGCACCGGCTCGCCGAGGAATTCGGCGCTAAATTCCGCTACAACGAGCCGGTGGAGGAAATTACGGTCGCCGATAAGCGCGTGACGGGCCTGCGCACGGTGCTGGATGTGTACGATTTTGGCCGGGTAGTGAGCAACATGGACGTGGTGCCTACCTATCGCCGCCTGCTGCCCCGCGAGCCCGCCCCGGAGCGCACGCTCAGCCAGCCCCGGTCTTCCTCGGCGCTGATTTTTTACTGGGGCATTGCCCGCGAGTTTCCCGAGCTGGAGTTGCACAACATCTTCTTTTCGGAAGATTACCGGCGTGAGTTCGACGCTATTTTCCAGGAGAAAACGGTGGCCGACGACGTGACGGTGTACGTGAACATCACCTCCAAAAAAACGCCCACTGATGCGCCGGCTGGCCACGAGAACTGGTTTGTGATGGTGAACGTGCCCCACGACCAGGGCCAGGACTGGGCCGTTCTGACGCAGGCCACCCGTGCCGCCGTATTGCGCAAGCTGCATCGCGGGCTGGGTGTGGATGTGGAGCCGCTGATTGTGGCCGAGCAGACCTGGACCCCACCCGGCATTGCAGCCGATACGTCGTCGTTTGGCGGGGCACTCTATGGCAGTTCCAGCAACAATGCGCTGGCCGCTTTTCTGCGGCACCCGAATTTTTCGGGGCGGCTCGAAGGGCTGTACTTTTGCGGCGGCTCCGTGCATCCGGGCGGCGGCATTCCGCTGTGCCTGCTATCAGCCAAAATCGTTTCGTCCTTAATTAATGAGGAATGATTTATAGTCATTTGTCATCCTAAGCACAGCGAAGGACCTTATCACGACTGAGCAGACTATTGCGAGTTGTTTAAAAGTGATAAGGTCCTTCGCTGTGCTCAGGATGACAGGCGTTTATACTCAGGCTTCATTCTCTTCTATGCTTGATTACACTGAGCCGCTCGCGGCTGCCAGTACCCGCCGGCTGCGCCTGGCCCAGGGACTGGTGCTGTTGTTCCACGTCACGGGCTTCGTGGGACTGGCTTTTTCCAAAGACTCCAGCTTCTACCTGCGGTTTACGCCGCTCACGCTGGGGCTCACGGCGCTGTTGCTGCTGTGGATGCAGCCCGAGCGCGATGCCAGCTTCTGGGGCTTTTGCGTCACGGTGGTGCTGCTGGGCTTCGGGGCCGAATTTGTGGGGGTGAACACGGGCAAGGTATTCGGGCACTACACCTACGGCGACACGCTGGGCTTCAAGCTGTTTGACCAGCAGCCCTTTCGAGGGGTACCGCCCATGATTGGCCTGAACTGGCTGGTGCTGACGTATCTATGCGGCATGCTGGTGCGCTACCTGCCCCTGGGCGAACTGGCCCGCACGCTGCTGGCCGCCGCCCTCATGGTGGGCTTCGATGCCTGCCTGGAGCCGGTAGCCGGCCAATACGATTTCTGGCATTGGACCGCGGGCGTGATTCCGTTCCAGAACTTTCGCGACTGGTTTATTTTTGCCTGCATTCTGCAAATGTTGTTCAACCGCACCACCTTTGCCAAGCACAACCCGCTGGTGCCTTTGGTGTACCTTACGCAGCTGTTGTTCTTCTTTTTGCTGGGTGCGCTGAACTAGAACGGGCCGCTGAACGCCCTCCCCGCCAAACTTGTCCGGCAGCCGCATCACTGGCAACAACGCCGTTTTTTCGCCTATGCTCAACTCTACTATGCCAACAACTGCACTTGAGGCAACCCTGCCGGTTTTTCATCAACACGGCCTGCACCAAGCCTCGGATGCAGCCCTGGCCGAGGCGCTGCAGATTCCGCAGGCCGAGCTGGCGGCCCGCTACGGCGACCGCGCCGCGCTGGTGCACCAAATGACCCTGGCCGACCTGGACCGGCAGAAACGCGACCATGACAAGCTTTACGCGGAATTCTCCACGCCTGTGGAGCGCCTCTACGCGCTGATTCAGTACGGCATCGACAACCTCCAGCAATTGCCGGCCACCTACTACGCCGATTTGCAGGGCTTCCCGGCCGCCTGGGAAGCATTGATGAACCATCTAAGCAGCTATTCGGCCCCCAGCTGCAGCAACTGCTCAACGACGGCATCCGCCAGAAGATGTTTCGTTCTGATATTAACATTCAACTAGTTACCAAGGTGATTCTGGAGCAAGTCAACATGTTGTTGAACCCGAACGTGTTTCCGCCCGACCGCTACAATATGGTGGAGGTTTTCCGCAGCATTTTCCTGTACTACATTCGCGGTATCTGCACCGATGAAGGCGCGCGGATTGCGGCCGAGCATTTTGCCCGGCTGTAGGCAGCTCCGGCGTCGCGGCCGGGGGTAACTCTCTGTACGGATGCGTTTATCAACTTTGTGCGGCTGGCTGGTGTCGGCCGCCACGGGCCTGCTGCTGGCAGCCTGCCAGGGCAACACCTCGACTTCGGAAACAGCCACCACAACCGCCGAAACCGAAGCGGCACCGACCGACACGGCCAGTGTGCCAGCCCCGAACGACGGCATCACGCCGGCCCTTATCGGGCAGCACATCAAGGTGCTGGCGTCGGACGAGTTCCAGGGCCGGCGACCGTTTACGGCCGGCGAGGACAAGGCCACAACTTATCTGGCGTCGGAGTTCAAGAAACTGGGCCTGCAGCCGGGCGCCAACGGGTCGTACTTTCAGGCGGTGCCGCTGGTGGAAATTGCCGGCAAGCCCGACTCGATTGCGACCGTGACGGGCCAGGGCAAAACGCTGCAACTGAAGTACCGCGACGACTTCATGTTCCTGACCGAGCAGGAGAAGACGGTGGTCGACATCAAGAGCTCGCCGCTGGTGTTTGCCGGCTACGGCGTGACGGCACCCGAGTACCAGTGGGACGACTACGCCGGCCTCGACGTGAAAGGCAAGACAGTGGTGGTGCTCATCAACGACCCCGGCAACGCGGGCAACGACACCACCATGTTCAAAGGCAATGCCATGACGTACTACGGCCGTTGGGGCTACAAGTACGAGGAGGCTGCCCGCCACGGCGCCACCGGCCTGCTCATTATTCACGACACCAAACCAGCCTCTTACCCCTGGACGGTGGTGCAAAGCAGCAACGGCGGCGCCAAGCTGCACCCGCAAACTGCTGACCACGGTGCCAGCAAAGTAGCCCTCGAAGGCTGGATGACGCTGGACGCGGCCAGGAAGCTATTCGCGGCGGCCGGCCAGAACTACGACGAGGCCTACACCGCGGCCAACAAGCGCGGCTTCAAGGGGAACGCATTGGGGCTAAACATCAGCACGACCATTCGCAACAAAATCACCCGCAAAACCTCTAAGAACGTGGTGGCCGTGCTGCCCGGCACCACTCGCGCGAAGGAGCACATCATCTACTCGGCGCACTGGGACCACCTGGGCGTAGGGAAGCCCATTGCGGGCGACTCGATTTACAACGGTGCGCTCGACAACGCCAGCGGCTGCGCGGGCCTGCTGGCCATTGCCAAGGCCTTTGTGCAGGCCAAGGAGAAACCCGGCCGCAGCATCGTGTTTCTGGCCGTGACCGGCGAGGAGCAGGGCCTACTGGGGTCCGACTACTACGCCCAGCACCCGCTGTTTCCGGTGGCCAGTACGGTGGCCGACATTAACATGGACGAGCTGCTGGCCTTCGGGCCGATGCGCGATGTAACCATTGTGGGCTACGGACAGTCGGAGCTGGACGAGTACGCCCGAGCCGCTGCCAAGGAGCAAAACCGCTACCTCATCCCCTTCCAGCACCCCGAAACCGGCAGCTTCTACCGCTCCGACCATTTTAGCTTCGCCAAGGTGGGCATTCCGGCCCTCTACGCCAGCGGGCAGTTCGACAGCCGCCTGCACGGCAAAGCCTTCGCCGAAAAGCAGCGCAAGGACTTCGAAGAGAAAGCCTACCACCAGCCCGCCGACCAGTACGACCCCGCCTGGGACCTGCGCGGTGCTGCCGAAGACGCCCGCCTAATGTTCCGCGTGGGTCAAAAACTGGCCGGCGAAACCACCTTTCCCAAGTGGAAAGAAGGCTCGGAGTTTAAGGCCACGCGGGAGAAGAATTCGCCAAAGGGATAAGCAGGACCGCAGCGGCCGGTAAATAAACCGGCGCGGGTTGCTCACCTGTAAAAGCCGCCACGCGCAAGCCTCGGCGGCGCAACTGCTGGTATTCAGCCGCAGTAGCCAGCCAGTATACACGTTCTGGTGAGAATAGAACATAGCTTCTACCTCGGCTAGTGGCGGGGCATTGAAAACCACGTAGCCCGGCGGTACTACTGCATCGAGGTGGCGGTAAACGCCGCTGCGCTGCATTTTGACCTGCCGCTCCTGCTCGGTGCTGGCAGCAGCAAACCGAAGGGTATGGTGCTTAAGCAGCGACAGCGGCCTCAAGTCGAGGGCTAGTATCAGTAGTAAAAGCAGGCCTTCGGTAAGGCCCGGCCAACGGTTGGTGGCCGGGCTGATGCGAGCGCCGATTTTCACCCACGCCAAGGCTGCCAGCAGCAGCACTACTGGCGCAGCGACGTATGTGTACGAGGGCATTTTAGTGGCTGCCAACGAATAGAATCCGAATATTAGCCCACAACTGACCAGCAGCGGACGTAACGCCCGGCCCCGCCCTGCGGCAGTAAACACAAGCGCCAACCCAATCCCCACGAACACCACCAGCCACTGGTATTGGTACCACATGTTGTGCGTGAGGTAAAAATACCACGGCCCGCCCTGCCCTTCCAGGGCCTCGCCAAAGTGCCGGGCGGCATACCGCGCTTCGAAAGCACTTTCGAGCGGAAACTGGGAGTGGCTATACACCTGCCACGGCAGTGCGACTACAGCCGTGAGGGCACAGGCACCTGACAAGCGCGCCCACTCCTGCACTGTCGAACGACGCTTTTTATCCAGTAGCAGCTCGATGAACCATGCCGCATACACCACGAGGCCCGGCAACCACTTGCACAGCACCGCTGCTCCGGCAAACAGGCCAGCCAGCATGCACCAGCGCCACGGCCGGGTGCTGGTGCGGCTTTCGTAATACGCCCACATGCTGGCCGTGACGTAAGCCAGGAAAGCGGCGTCGTTGTGGTCGACGCTTTGCCAGCCGGTGGTGAGCTCAAGTTGATAGTAGGCGAAGGCTAGCAGCAACGCAGCCCGGTAGCCGATGACAGCCGAGAAAATGAGGCGGCCCAATCGATACTCCGGCCACAGCAGCAACGACCCCAGCAAGGCACTGGGCAGGCGCAACGCCATTTCGTTAGTGCCGAACAGCTGCATGCTCAGTGCCATTTGCCACAGAAACAAGGGCTGTTTATGCAGCCAAACGTGGTTACTCGTCCACAAGCGGTAGTCGTAGGGCAACACCGGTCGGGCCCGCAACTGAGGAAGCAAGAAATTGGCCTGCAGGTTTTTGGCCACCAAGGCATGAAACCGTTCGTCCCAATCGTGCAAGAAAGGGTCGAGCCCAATGAGCAAAAGCCGCAGACTCAGGGCCGCTCCTATTAACAGCCCAACAGCCCGATTTATTTGCGATTGCTTGTAGGCAACCAAGCTCAAGGCTGTACAAGCAATACTGATAGTGGCCAGAAGCCCATTCAACCACATCATAGGGTAGCCGTTAGCGCCTGTTTCAATTATTGCCACCAATGCGACCGCAAACTACTGTGTTGTTTACAACACTTACAGCTTCGCCTCCTGCAGCAGCACCAACGGCACCTTCGGGTTCATGTGGCCTTGCTGCTCCAGCAGCTTGGCCGCCGCAGTTAGCTGAGCGAGGTTGTGGGCATTCACCAGAATAAACGCACCGCTCGGACCGGTAGTGCTCAGCACGAAGCTTTGCTCGGGGCGCAGACGCTGCTTGCGCAGGGCAGGCAGGTGCTCGCGCAGGTAGCGCAACGTGGCAGCATGCTCGTGCGTGACGAGAATAACGGATAAGACCTCGCCGCTCTGGGCTCGTTTCAGGGCTCTTTCCGAGTTTAGGATGGGTGAGGTTGAGTACGTGAACGTGCTCCGGAACCGGTCCCGAAACGGCTGCACGGCCGCCTGGAAATCATCGGCATCGGTCCAATAGAGAATGTTGCGGAACAGGTTCACATAATCGGTGGCGGCCTGGGGAAATGTAGTGTCGAAAAGGTCGATGGCCTGGTTTACAAAGAGGCTGTCGATGGTCTTACCGCGCTCGACGTAGCTGGTCATCAACGGATAAATGGCCTTGGCGTAACGGTTGATGTAGTCGTCGTAGTACCACTCGCCGCTTTCGGGGCGTCCGGTTTGCTGGGCGTAAATCCATTCGCCGGCCACGGTGGCCAGGGCTTCTTCCATCAGGTTGTAGGCGTAGCGGTGGTTGGGCGAAGGGTGGTGCAGGTACCAGCCTTCTAATTGCTGCTGCAAGCCCAGGCGTTGCTGCGTCGAGAGCGTATGGCTCATTTCGTGAAACACCACGGCCGTGCCGTCCACGAACGTGCGCGAAACCGGGTGGCAGTCGAGCAACACCAGGTTGCCCATGGCAGTAGCATGATTGGTAAAGATTAGGCCTCCTAACCCCTGCTTCGCATCCAGTTGCGGAGTGAGCAGAATACGATATGGCAGTGCATCGGGCCACACACTCCCGTAGAAGGTGCGCAGCCGGCCGAACTTCTGCATTAGCTGGCTTTTGGCAAGAAATTCAGTGTAGGCGGGGCGCAATCGGCCCAGCTCGGTGGCGTTGGGCTGCCAGGCCAGGGTATCGAAGGCGGGCGTGAAGTAGCGGTACGCACTGTCGAGACTAACCAGCACCTCGTTGGGTAACAGGCCCGCGGTACGTCGCTGCAAGTCAGGCAGGTCTTGGGCGTCGGCACTGGCAGCCAGATAGGACGGCTCGATGGAGCCCACGCTGCCCAGGCGGCCGGCCGGGAAGCCGTCGCGGTCGAAACCGGGGTCGTGGTCGAGGCTTTGATAGCGGCGCAGCCAGCGGCGGGCTTCGGGCGTGTTGAAGCGGCTGGCTTCGAAGGCTCGTCGGCTGCCGCGGTAGCTGTTGTTGCTGCCGGCTATTGTTTCTACAAATCGCACCAGGGAATGCACCCGGCTGACTTCGACACTCACGGCCGGGCCGGGACTGGCGGTCGGCTGCGCCCAACCCGATAAACTCCCCAGCAGAAACCCCAGGAACAATAGCTGCTTCATGCGGCTAAAAGTAGCCCCGGCCGCCCACTTTGGGGCCGGGCAGCGCTGCTGGGTGCTTCTTAGCTGCTTGGGAAGCCCTCGGCAGCGCTGCCCGGCCTCTCTTACCCCCCTAAGCAGCACCCGGCAGCGCTGCCCGGTCTCTCTTACCCCCCTAAGAAGCACCGAACGCGCACGTCCAGGCTACTTTACCCCCTTGAGAAGCGCCGGACGCCGGCGTCCGGCCCTCCTATCCTGCCAGCAGCCAGCCCAGCAGTAGGGCCCGCGCCGTCCAGGCTAGGGTGCGCAGCCAGTTGGTACGGGTCAGGCCATCGATGGCAATGTAGTCGAAGCCGTTTTCGAGGCGGTTGTGGAAGGGCACCGAGATGAAGAACGTAACGGCCCAAAGCAGCCCCACCAACCCCAGGCTCCACCAGCCGGCCCCGCCGGGCAGGCCGGCGCGGCCGGCCCAGGCCAGCCAAATGGCGAGGCCCAATTCCAGCACCATCGGGGCCAGCACCACGAAGCTCATGCGGCGGGTGTGGGCCGCGTGGAAGGCCGGCCACGCCGCCTTGGGCACCAGCCCGAAGCTGGGATAGTGCACCACCTGCACCGTCCAGATAAGCCCGGCGAGGTAGGCCGCGACGGCGAAGTTGAGCAACAGCAGCAAGTGAAGTGTCATGAATTGAAAAATAATTCCGGCCGAAACATAGCGGTTTTTGAGGGCTTGCACGCCACGCAAACGTTCCCGTAAAGAAAGCCATTGGGCGGGGCAGGCAGGGCATTATTTCCGTGCCCAATTGCTGGTGCGTAGGTTCGCACCGCACCTTTTGCCCGTTCCATGTCTGTTAGCACCCAAAGCCTGACTCACCTTTTCCCGCCCGACGCGGCGGCGATTCCCGACGCCTGGCGGTTGGCCGCGCCGCTGCACCAGCGCCAGTACCTGCTCGACGGCGAGCTGCGCGAGTGGGCCGGCCCCACCCAGGAAGTGGTGTCGCCCATGTTCGAGCGCCAGCCCGACGGCTCGCTGAAGCCCCGCGTCATCGGCTCCTACCCGCTGCTCGACGAGGCCGAAGCCCTCAAAGCCCTCGACGCCGCCGTGCGCGCCTACAACTACGGCCGCGGCGAGTGGCCCACGATGTCGGTAGCCGAGCGTATTGCCGCGGTCGAGAAATTCACCCGCCTGATTGTGGCCCGCAAGCAGGAAATCGTGCAGCTGCTGCTCTGGGAAATCGGCAAGTCGGCCGCCGACTCCAACAAGGAGTTCGACCGCACCATCGACTACATCCGCAACACCATCGACGCCCTCAAGGACCTCGACCGCGACTCGTCGCGCTTCATCATCGAAGAAGGCATCATCGGCCAGATTCGCCGCTCGCCGCTGGGCGTGGTGCTTTGCATGGGCCCCTTCAACTACCCGCTGAACGAGACGTTCTGCATGCTCATCCCCGCCCTCATCATGGGCAACACGGTGCTGTTCAAGCCCCCGAAACACGGCACCCTGCTGCACTTCCCGCTGCTGCAAGCCTTCGCCGAAGCCTTCCCCAAGGGCGTGGTGAACACCGTGTACGGCCGCGGCAACACCGTGGTGCCGGCCCTCATGGCCTCGGGCAAAATCGATGCGCTGGGCCTCATCGGCAGCAGCCGCGTGGCCGACTCGCTCAAGAAGATGCACCCCAAGAGCAACCGCCTGCGCGCCATCCTGGGCCTCGACGCCAAGAACGCGGCCATCATCATGCCCGATGCCGACCTGGCCGTGGCGGTGCAGGAGTCGCTGCTCGGCGCGCTCAGCTTCAACGGCCAGCGCTGCACGGCGCTCAAGATGTTCCTAGTGCACGAAAGCATTGCCGATGAGTTCGTGGAGCGCCTCGCCATCGAAATCAACAAACTGAAAGCCGGCATGCCCTGGGACGCGGGCGTGAACATCACCCCGCTGCCCGAGCCCCAGAAACCTGCCTACCTCGCCGAAATTATCGCCGACGCCGAATCAAAAGGTGCCCGCGTGATGAACGAGGGCGGCGGGCTGGCCGCCGGCCCGCTGGTGTACCCGGCCCTGCTCTACCCCGTGAAAGAAGGCATGAAGGTGTGGCGCGAGGAGCAGTTCGGCCCGGTGGTGCCGGTGGCCCGGTTCGCCCAAGCCGAGGAGGCCATTCAGTACCTCATCGACTCCGACCACGGCCAGCAGGTGAGCATCTTCGGCTCCGAATCGCAGGAAGTGGCCGGCCTCATCGACCAGCTTGTGAACCAGGTCAGCCGCGTCAACCTTAACGCCCAATGCCAGCGCGGCCCCGACACCTTCCCCTTCACCGGCCGCAAGGACTCGGCCGAGGGCACCCTCTCGGTAAACGACGCCCTGCGCTCCTTCAGCATCCGCACGGTAGTGGCCACCAAGCTCACCGACGCTAACAAGCACCTCCTGAACGAGATTGTGGACGGCCAGGAAAGCAGCTTCCTGAGCACGCGGTTTATTTTGTAGAGCCGCGACTGTTATCGTCGGGACTGTCATGCTGAACGCAGTGAAGCACCTTATCACGTTCGAACAATTTGTTCTGATGTTATAAGGTGCTTCACTGCGTTCAGCATGACAGTCCCGACCCAACCCTAATCCTCCTACTCCCCCGCTGCTTCGGCCAACTCTGGTGCCGCTACCGGCACGCATTGGTCCTGCGGCAGCGTCACGATGAACTCGGTGAAGGCCCCCACTTCGGAGCGGGCCGTGAGGGAGCCGCCGTAGCCTTTGGTCACGATGTCGTAGGTGAGCCACAGGCCCAGGCCGGTGCCTTCGCCGGGCGGCTTGGTGGTGAAGAAGGGGTCAAAAATCTTGTCCATTACGCCGGGCGGGATGCCGGAGCCGTTGTCGCGCACGTGCAGCTCCACCGCTCCGCTGATGCGCCGGGTGCGTACCCGAACCGAAGGAACGTAGTCGGGCCCCAGCAGGGCGGCCTTCTCGTGCACCGCATAAAAGGCGTTGGCGAACAGGTTGAGCAGCACCCGGCCCAGCTCCTGCGGCACCACCTGCAGCGGCCCCAGTGCGGGGTCGAGGTCGAAGCGGCGGGCCACCTCGAAATTCTGATGCTTGGTTTGCAGGGCGTGGTAGGCCAGCCGCAGGTATTCCTGCGCCATGTTGTTGATGTTGACGGGCTGGCACTGGCCCGGGTCGGCGTGGGCGTGCTCCAGCATACCCTTCACAATACCCGCCGCGCGGCCGCCGTGCTGGTTTATTTTAAGTAAATTCTGCTTGAGGTCGGCCAACAATTCGGTGGTCAGGCCCGCATCGGGAGCGGGCTGCTGGTGCTCCTCTTCCAGCTCATTTACCAGTTCCAGGCTCACCTCGGCAAAGTTGTTTACAAAATTGAGCGGGTTCTGCATTTCGTGGGCCACCCCGGAAGTAAGCGCCGCCAGGGCCACCATCTTTTCGCTTTGCACCAACTGGGTTTGGGTGGCTTTAAGCTTGGTCAGGGTTTGGTCGAGACGGTCGCGTTGGTGGCCAATTTCCTCGTTTTTCTCGTTGAGGGTGCGATTGGCGCGCTGTTTCAGGAAGATGTTGCGGGCCAGCAGGGCCAGCAGCAGCAGCATTCCGCCGAGGCCCGCCAGCAGGCCCAGCATTTCCCGGTGTTGCCGGAAAGCCCGCTGCGCCTGCAGCTGCTGGCGCTGATTAAGCAAAATAATCTGGTCCTGCTTATGGGCCAGTTCATACCCGTAGCGCAAGGCACTGCTGCGCTGCTGCGTGAGCACGCCCGAAACAGAATCCTCATATGCCGCCCACAACCCCTGATAGCGGTAAGCCTGGGCGAAGTTGCCTTGCTGGGCGTAAGCCCGGGCCAAGAGGTCACAAGCCCTGCGCAGGCTTTCGTTGCTGCGAGTGGGCAGGCTAAGAGCATAGGCATTCTGAGCCAGCGCCAAGGCACTATCAACTTGGCCTTGTAGCAGATACACCCGCGCTACAGCCAGTGCAGCCGGCGCTTCATTGTATACATCATGGGTAGCATAGGCCACGGCGCGGGCCAACGCAGCATGGCGCATGGCGGGTGCCAGTCGCCCCTGCTCGGCATAAAGCGCCGACATACTGATTTCGTCAATGATTACGCTGAGTGAGTCGCCCAGCTTGCGGTTCAGGCGAGCCGAGCGCTGGAAGTAGCGCATGGCTTTGGCCCGGTCGTGCAGTTGCTGGTAAGCGTTGCCCATCAGCGTCAGGGCCGAGGCCACCATCTGCTCGTCGGCGAGGGCCGCCGGGTTCCGGAAAATCGGCTGGAGCACCAGCAGCACGTCCCGATAGTTGTGCAATTGCACATACACATTGGCCATTGACACGCGCAGGCGGTTGACGGCTATCAAGTTGTGCGAAGCTTCGGCGTATGGCAGGCCCTGTAAGGCGGCCCGCAGCGAGGCTGCTGGATTTTCCTGCTCGTTCTCAATCAAGCTCCACTGCATGAATACATTGGCCAGTCCCAGCGTGTCGTGGCGGCGCGTGAACAATGCCTGGGCTTCTCGGGTGCTGGCCCGGGCCCGGGCATAGTCGGCCTGCCGACGGTAGCGCGTGCCCAGCCCCAGCAGCTCCGGGCCGAGCCCGACCGAGTCGCGCAACCGGCGACTCAGCGCCAATGCCTGCTCCAACGCGGCAGTCGACTGTGCGGCATCAGTCAGCAGCAGGGCGACACTCAAGGCGCGCAGGCGGCGGGCCCGGGTAGTGTCCGGACGCGTTTCGGCGGCCAGCAGGCGGCGCAGGCTGTCAGCTTCACGGTTTTGGGCGGGCAGCGGCCGAATGGGCCACAGGCTGCTCAGCAGCAGCAGAAAGAACCAGCGTTTCATGAGCAACAGAAGCTAGGAAAGCTCGGCCGCACGAGCTAAGCCATCAGCGCTGTCGACGTAGCAGTTCGCCGAAAGCCATTGCAAGAGGTATTAGCGCCAAGCTGGCTACCGCCACTAGCGCAGAACGGAGATATCTGAGAGTTGTGTTGTGACCGAAAATAGCGGGATAGGGTGGATTGGTGATGATGCCCTCATAATCGCCTGGGGCAAGTGCCTCCTCCAGCCGATAGACAGCCCGATATGTCTCAAATTCATCGTAATTGCCGTAAAAGGTTTCCTCCGAATCTTCAGCTTTATGATGCTTACCTGGACCAGTGAGAACATCGTAATACTGATTGAAATCATCAAGCTTAGTTCTGTCCGTGTATTTGTATTCGATTTTTAATGGTATCCCGGGCTTCGTCTGGGTTAGACATTTTTTATTTGGCTGCCACAGGATTAGCTCTTCTTTATCTGGATTCTTTGTATCCTGAAACGAATAAGGATGCCTGTGCACAACTTTTGGCACGTTAAAACCTCTAAGGCGGGATTCGTCTTGAACTCTTTTTTCAAACTCCTGCCAAATGGAATATCGGTAGCCAATCGATGCAACCTGACCGTTTATCCAGTCTTGGGTATGTAGAGAATGTGTGTGCTTGCTCATTAGCCAGAATGTCAAAAAAGCGGTGTAATGTATCTATCGGATTGGCTACCAATCATCAATTCATTTCAAGTTAATGGCGGATACGGCGGGTTCGTCACTAGCCCCAGCACGTTTCCCGCGGCATCAGCCAGCGTAGCCAATTCCAGGTCGCCCTTCAACAGCATTTCCTTGGGTGGCTTATGGGGTGGATGCACTCCTTCGCAGCCATGGTTCTTAATCAGGTCGTCGTACACCTTCTTCAAGTCAGTGCCATCGCCTGGCACCTCCCAATAAATAGTTGTTTGCGTGCTGCCATCGCTGGTTACCACGCACAGCAGCGCCATATCGGTCAATAGCCGGTACGGGTACTTCGTTTCGCCCAGCAGTGCTTCGTAGAACGTTTTGGTTTTGGCGAGTTGCGCAGCATCGGCCACACCCATCTCGATGATAGCGGGTCGCGTTACTTTCCCTTTGAGCATTGACGGCGCAGACTTTTCCATGATACAGGCTGGAAAGTGAGAAACACCCATCGCAGCAAGTCCCTCGATACCAGGCCATCGGCCGGAAGCTTGCCTAATAGACTAAAAACTAAATATAATACTTATTTATGAATAAGTCAATTTTTTAACCACATTATCCACATCATCTTCAAGTACAGCGAATAGCTGCTTCAGCACAGGAGAAAGACATCGTCTTGGACTTGTAGCCGTTTATACAAATACTGGCACCACGGCCGGGCAACCATTTTCGCAGCTACTGGTCTATACCGGGCACCAAAGGCCGACATTCGCCCGCTAGTTATTCCCTCCTCGTTCAAGGCATGAAAAAATACTTCCTCTTACTGCCCGTGCTGGGCGCGGCCCTCGCCGGCTGCCCTTCCAATTCCCTGAAAACCGCCGGCTCGGCCGATGGCAAGCCCGATATTCTGCACGCCGCCCTCGATACCACGGTAGCGCCCGGCGACGACTTTTTCTCCTACGCCAACGGCACCTGGATTAAGAACAACCCCATTCCGGCCTCCGAAAGCAGCATGGGCATCGGCAAAAAGGTCCAGGACGAGATTTACGGCCGCCTGCGCCAAACCAGCATCGAAGCAGCTGATGCCAAGGCCACTGCCGGCAGCAACCAGCAGAAAATCGGCGATTTCTGGGCTGTGGGCATGGATTCGGTGAAGGCCGACCGGCTGGGCGCCGCCCCGCTCAAGGCCGAGCTGGACCGCATCGCGGCCATGAAAACCGTGGCCGAAGTGCCGGGCGTCATCGCCCACGAAATTCCGCTGGGCGTGCGCGCCCTCATCGGCCCGCGCGTGGGCCAAGACGATAAGAACAGCGACAAGATGGTGCTCTCGCTGTACCAGTCGGGCCTGGGCCTGCCCAACCGCGACTACTACTTCAACACGGACACCCGCACGAAGAACATTCGGGCCGAGTACCTCAAGCACGTGACCAATACGTTCAAGCTGCTGGGCCAGGACGCCGCCACCGCCGTGGCCAATGCCACTCGTGTGATGGCCCTGGAAACCACCCTGGCCAAGTCGTCGCGCAAGCTCGAAGCCCTGCGCGACCCGTATGCCAACTACAACAAAATGAGTATCGCGAAGCTCAATCAGCTCACGCCGGGCACCGATTGGAAAGCCTGGTTTGCCCAAATGGGCGTGCCCAATGCCGACACCGTCATCGTGGGCCAGCCGGAATTTTACCAAACCGCTGGCAAGCTGCTGAAAACCGCGCCGCTGGACGACTGGAAAGCATACTTGAGCTGGCAGGTGGCGCGCACGTTTGCGCCCACGCTCAGCAGCGGCTTTGTGAACGAGAGCTTCCACTTCTACGGCACGGTACTGAACGGCGCCAAAGCCCTGCGGCCGCGTTGGAAGCGCGTGCTGGATATGCAGGAAGATGCCCTCGGCGATGCCCTGGGCCAGCTTTTTGTGAAGGAATACTTCAAGCCTGAAGCCAAGGCCCGCTACGATACCCTGGTAAAAAACATGGTGACGGCCTTCGCCGAGCACATTCAGAAAGTAGATTGGATGAGCGCGCCCACCAAAGTGGTGGCCCTGGACAAGCTCCACAAAATCACGCCCAAGGTGGGCTACCCCGACAAGTGGAAGGACTACTCGAACCTGAAAATTGACCGCAGCTCGCTGGCCGAAAACGTGATGCGCGCCAACCAGTGGCAATACCAGTACCAGCTCAACAAGCTGGGTAAGCCCGTGGACCGCACCGAGTGGGACATGACGCCACAGACCTACAACGCCTACTACAATCCCAGCAACAATGAGATTGTGCTGCCCGCCGCGCAGTTTGCCATCCCCGGGCTGCTCGACGCCGACGCCGACGACGCCATGGTGTACGGCTACACGGGGGCCAGCACCATCGGCCACGAACTCACCCACGGCTTCGACGACCAGGGCAGCCAGTACGACGCCCACGGCAACCTGCACGAGTGGTGGAGCAAGGAAGACCGCAAGCGCTTCAACGCGCGCGTGAACGGCATCGTGAAGCAGTTCAACGGCTACACCCTGCTCGATTCCATGCACATCAACGGCAAGGCTACCGCCGGCGAAAACATTGCCGACCTCGGCGGCATCGTCATTGGCCTCGATGCGTTCAAGAAAACCAAGCAGTACAAGGAAGGCAAGAAAGTCAACGGCCTTACGCCCGTGCAGCGCTATTTCCTGGGCTACGCCCTGGGCTGGCAGAGCCACCAGCGCGACGAAAGTCTGGCTTCGCGGCTGCTCACCGACGTGCACTCGCCCGCGCAGTACCGCGTGAACGGGCCGATGGCCGACGTGCCGGCTTTCTACGAAGCCTTCGGCATCAAGCCCGGCCAGAAGCTGTACCGCCCCGATTCGACGCGCGTGGTGATTTGGTAGCAGCAGAACCTCGATAACAGAACGTCATGCAGAGGGCAGCGAAGCATCTTGCACGCCTATGTGAACGATTGAGTCACTACCACATGCGAGATGCTTCGCTGCGCTCTGCATGACGGAGGCTGCTACCTGAGGTTCTTTTTTCTTTTCCTACCTCTTTCTTTTCAACCAACTCCAACGGCCCCTGCTGCCCGGCTTTCGCCGCCGCCGCAGGGGCCGTACCTTTGCGCCGTGCAAACCCCTCCCGCCCCTTATCTCACGCCTGAGGCGCTGACGACCTTCATCCGCACGGCTCTGGCCGAGGACATTGGCGACGGCGACCATTCGGCCCTGGCCGCCATTCCGGCCGATGCCCGCAACCGCGCCCACCTGCTGGTGAAAGGCGATGGCGTACTGGCTGGCATGGCCCTGGCCCCGCTCATCTTCGCCGAAGTCGACGCCGCCCTAGCTATGACGCCGTTACTGCCCGACGGCAGCCGCGTGAAACACGGCGACATTGCCTTCACCGTGGAGGGCCCCGCCCGCAGCATTCTCACGGCCGAGCGCCTGGTGCTCAACTGCATGCAGCGCATGAGTGGCATTGCTACCTACACCGCGCACCTGAACACGCTGCTGGCTGGCACCAACGCCAAGCTGCTCGACACCCGCAAAACCACGCCTAATTTCCGCCTCTGCGAGAAGTGGGCCGTGCTCATCGGCGGCGGCGTAAACCACCGCTATGGGCTGTTCGACATGATTATTCTGAAGGATAACCACGTTGACTACGCCGGCAGCATTGGGGCGGCCATTGCCGCCACGCACGCCTACCTGCAGGAAAAAGGCCTGCAGTTGCCCATCGAAATTGAAACCCGCTCGCTGGCTGAAGTGCAGCAGGCCCTCGATGCCGGCGGCATCGACCGCATTATGCTCGACAACATGCCCCCCGAGCAGCTCCGCGAGGCGGTGGCCCTGGTTGCCGGCCGCTTCCCCACCGAAGCCAGCGGCGGCATCACCGAGCAAACTATCGGCGAAGTGGCTCGCACCGGCGTCGACTACATCTCGGTGGGGGCCCTCACCCACTCCGTCAAAAGCCTCGATTTGAGTTTGAAAGCCTATTAACAGAACGTCATGCAGAGCGCAGCGAAGCATCTCGCTTGCTCAAGTAACCCAACCGATTGATTTACTGTTGCACGCGAGATGCTTCGCTACGCTCTGCATGACGTTTCCGCGTCGCAATTATTCCAACCCATGAACCAACCTAACCAACGCGGCGGCGGTGGCGGCTTCCGCCAGGCCCAGCAGATGCCGTCGCTGGCCATCCGTACCAAGAAATCGCAGCTCACCACCGACGCTTACACCAAGATGGTGATGGGCGAAGTCTGGAAGAAAGACTGGGTGTATGCGCTTATTCCGTTTGCGCTGGGGCTGCTGCCGGCCATCTTCGTGCATTCGTGGTGGTGGCTGGTGCTGGCCGTGGTGCTCACCATTCTGTTCGTGTTGTTCCGCTCGGCGCAGGTTACGGGCGTAACGCAGATGGAGCAGAGCAAGCCGCTGTTCGAGCGCATGGCGTTCGAGATGGACAACAAGCAGATTCTGCTGCGCGTGGGCCCCGAAAAGGAAGGCAAAGCCATGCAGCTGAACTGGGATATGATTGGCCGCGCCCGCCGCGACATCGATGCCTACGTACTCTACCTGAAGCCCGGCACGCCGCCCGAGGGCATGGCCGCTTGGCGCCTGTGGCTGGGCCGCACGTTCGATGTGCCCGTGTTTTTACATTTGCCGTACAAAATTTTCAACGCCGACAACGACCGCAAACTGTTCGAGTCGATGCTGCGCCGCAAAAACCTGCTGCCCGCCGAAGCCGGCGCGCCTACCGCCTAAACGTTAACCTCTGCTAATTTTACCCCGATGAAATTGACCTCCACCCTGTTGCTGGCCGTTACTGCCGCTGCACTGGCCCTGACTTCCTGCAGCAGCGAGCCCTCCGACTGGCGCCCCGACGAGAAAGTATCGGCCGACTTGGTAGCCCCCGGCACCCGCGATACCGAAAACTTCAGCCACACGGTGCCCAACGGCTCCATCGAAGACGTGAACTCGCCCCTGATACAGGCCGCCCAGGCGGAAGCGCACGGCACCAACACGGCGCACGTGCCTTCGGCCGAGTCGGCCATCTCGGCCAATGCCGAGGAAGGCATGCGCAAGCGCGGCAAGCTCAACGATGCCGGCAAATCGACCCAGGCCGATACTGCCGAAAACGGCCACCAGATTCAGCGCTAAGCGGCGCCTTATTTCGGTTATTTTCCTCGTAAGTGGCAGCTTTGCCCGCCGGTTGGCGGTCGCAGAGCTGCCGCTTTGCGTCATTTCAGAATGCGGAATGCGGAATTAGTAAACGGGAAATGGACACACGCGCTGGCCACTTCCTAGTACTCAGTCCACGTTCCTCGTTCCTCATTCGTTCTGTATGGGGTTTGCTATTTTTCTGCTGCTGCTCACGGTGTTGGGTGCGGGTGCGGCGGCCGCCTGGGTACCGGTGGCCCGCGGCGGGCAATGGCTGAAGCCACTGCTGGCCTTTAGCGGCGCGTACCTGTTCACGCTCACCGTTACGCACATTCTGCCCGAGGCGCTGCAGCTGCTGCCTGGCCACTCCACGCGCGTGGGCTACTGGGTGCTGGCCGGCTTTTTCGGGCAGCTGCTGCTGGAGGTGCTTTCGCAGGGCGTAGAGCATGGGCACGTGCACCACGAAGCGGCGCATAGCCCCCACGAGGGAATAAGCCGGGTTCCTTTTCTGCTGCTGGCCGCGCTGGTGGTGCATTCGTTTCTGGAAGGCAGCATTCTGGTGCACAGCCCGGAAGTAGGGCAGGTCAGCCAGAGTTTCTACGCCCTTGTGGTGGGCATCGCGCTGCACCACATGCCGGCGGCATTTGCCCTGGCCACCCTGCTGCGGCTGCGGCTGGGCAGCTTCCGGCGAGTGTGGCCGGGCCTGCTGATTTTCGCCCTGGCCTCGCCGCTGGGCATCATCATCAGCAACTACGTGGTGCTGTCGCAGCTGCTGAGCAGTGGCTGGTATGCGGCGCTATTGGGGCTGGTGGCCGGCAATTTCCTGCACGTGTCCACCACCATTCTCTTCGAAACCAGCCCCGAGCACCGGCTCAACTGGCCCAAGCTGGCGGCCACGCTGGCGGGGCTGCTGCTGGCACTAGCGGTGGCGTAGTTTATCAAAAGGACCGTGGCTGTTGCAGAACTCTCTGCCGGGCGCTCCGAGAGGATAGTCAGCCCTCAGTAATGTGAAATGCGCTTAGGGCGGGCTTTCTGTTTGCTATTTTGCTTGTTCAACAGCTGCCAGACGCCAAGCACAGAGTTCTGCAACAGCCACGACCTTTTTCCTGGACTTTTAGAAAAGGTAAGCACTTGGTATCCGCTTTTAGTCTTGCTCATTCTTTGGCCCATGAATGTATTCGTTGCCTCCTATGTGCTGTTGGCTGGAGGCAGTTGTTAGGGCAATTGGGCGGGTAGCCCGCTACCCCCACGCATCACCCTTGGCATTGGTTAAACGTTTGACAAATAATTTGATAGTGTAAATGCCAGATAGGGCCGCCACACGATAAAATTGGTTCTTTGGTCCGAAAGTCAAATTTGGGTTTACCCCATGCTTACTTTTGGCGTCGGCCTACTCCGCGGCACGTAAACGATAGAGGACCATGGTGAAGCTCGCGCCTTTGCAACCAGAACACGTTGCTCACTTTTACACGTGGCTCCGCGACCCCGAAGTCATCGAGTATTCGCTTTCGGTTTTCCAAAGCATGAAGACCACGGAGCAGATTGACCAGTGGTATGCGGCCACCTTACAACAGGCGAACACCCTGAACCTGGGCATCTACTTGGAGGAAACCAACGCGTTGATTGGCTATGCCGGCCTCTCGGGTATTTCAGTAACGAATCAATCGGGCGAATACTTCATCTTTATCGGCGAGAAAGCATCGTGGGGCAAGGGCGTGGGTACGGCCGTAACGAAGCAAATCGTCGACCTCGCCTTCACCAGCCACCAACTCAATCGGATTATGCTCACGGTTTCCGAATCGAATACGGGCGGTTTGAAAGCCTATACGAGAGCCGGCTTTGTTGTGGAAGGGCGGCTACGGCAGGCTGCTTGTCGGCAAGGCGTGTTTCACGACAAAATCGTGATGTCCGTGTTGAAGGCAGAATGGAAGCCGCAAGGCGCAGAAGGTGAATAGTACAGCCGGGCCGACGATATTTCTAAAACGCTTGTAAGAAGCAAGGGTCACAAAAGTACCGTAATACCGGTTGGCTATTCGAACCCTCCTTTCAATGAACCACGAATGGAAGCCCGACACCAGGGGGCCCGCAAGCTAGTGGAGTGCCGGGCGAGTTTAGGAAACGCGAAATTGGGAGCTGTGGGTGGGGCTTGTTTCTTGGAATATGCACTTGCTAAAACCTGCGTTGTAACCGCTCGGGCCGGGTGCACCCGGCCGTCTATGCTTGCATCTTGCCAGGTGCCATGGCCCGCCTTGTCTTTCCAAATACCAGCGTCATCCTGCACCCTGTATGACACTCCTTTCCCTACCCAAAATCCTCCACGGCTCCACCCAGCAGGAAGTTTTCCAGCTGGCGGGCGCGTGCGGTTTCGTGGGCCAGGGCAGCCTGCAGCCGCACCAGCCGCTGCCGCATGGCCAGAATAATGTCCAGTGCCTCGGGAGCCAGGTCCAACTCGTGATGCAAGCGCGCCAGCCGCGGTAAGTCGTCGGGCTCGTCGATGATAACCATATCGGGGGTGGCCGCGGCGCGCAACAGGCCGGCCTGCAGGAACTCGTGTACTGCAGCTGGCGCCAACCCATAGCGGGCCGAGCACTCCTGAAACGTTAGGGTGAGAACGTGCATTTCCATAGCGAAAGGAACTACTGGTTAGGCTTCGGGCTGTTACTCGGCGGAGCGCAGCGCAGCCAGTTGCTGAATCAATTCTTTTTCCTGCTCGGTGAGGTGCTGGGGCAGCGTCAGGTTCAGGCGCAGGTAGAGGTCGCCAAACTGGCCGTCCTTTTTATACACCGGGAAACCCTTGCCGCGCAGGCGCAGGCGGGTGCCGTTGGCAGTTTCGGGTTTGAGCTTGATTTTGACTTGGCCACTGAGGGTCTCCACTGTTTGCTCGCCGCCGAGCAGGGCCTTGTAGATGCTCACGGGCACGTCCTGGGTCAGGTCGTCGCCGGTGCGGGCGTAGCGGGCATCGGGCCGGATGCGGAAGGTGATGAGCAGCGCGCCGTTGGGGCCACCGCTGCGGCCGGGGCCGCCCTGGTCACGCAGGCGAATGCTCTGGCCGTCGGCCACGCCCGGGGCAATGGTCAGGCGCAGGTTTTTGCCGTTCACGGTAATGGTGCGCGGGCCGCCCTGGTAAGCTTCTTCGAGGCTCAGCTCAAGCTCGGCCTGGTAGTCGGGGCCCGCACCGGGGCGGCTGGTGCGCCCACCACCCCCACCGCCCATGTTGCCGAACAGCGAGCCGAAGAAATCCGAAAAGTCTTCGCCTTCGCCAAACGGGCTGCCCCCGCCCCCGCTACCCTGGCTGTACTGGCTCCAGTCGAAGCCGCCGCCGGGCTGCCCGCCGCGCCCCGCACCGCCGGGCTGCTGCTGGTAGCGCTGCCAGTCGGCCCCAAACTGGTCGTACTTCTTCCGCTTCGCGGGGTCGCTCAGAACTTCGTTGGCCTCGTTTATCTCTTTGAACTTTTGCTCCGCACCCTTGTCGTTGGGGTTCACATCGGGGTGGTGCTGGCGGGCCAGCTTGCGGTAGGCTTTTTTGATTTGCTCGGGCGTGGCACTCTTCTCCAGGCCCAGCACTTTGTAATAGTCTTTGTAGTCCACTTGATGCAGAAATTTATGAATATTAATGCCGATATACCCCAATTACGCGCTTTCGCCCCAATCTGCAGCGGGTTGGCTTACGTACGAAGGCATCAGCAGCAGGGTAACGGTTTTGTGTGGCAGAGCATAATTGAACGGGACTAAATCAGAAAAAGCTGATTTCAAATCCTGGAAAATGTGGCCCTTATTTTGCACTACCACGATTAGATACGTGAATAGCAATATGCAAAAAAGCCGTAACTTGCTCTTCAAAGGTATATAGTACTGTTATTTTCGATTTCTGTTTTAAACTTTTCCATGAAGGCTACTCTGATTTTTCGCGCTTCGCTATTCTTCATTTTGCTCGGCAGCTTCGCCGCCCAGGCCCAAACCGCACCTCCTGCACCAACCCCACGCCCGGGTCGGGTAATGCCCAAGCCCCGCACGACCGTCGCAAAGGCAGAGGGTATTAAGGACGGTCTTTCCATGCAAAAGGGCCGCGTAGTGCTCACCGAACTCGGCATCAGCAACCCGCTGGTGGCCGACAAGAAACTGGTCAACGGCACCATCATCACCCCCGCCGGCGTGGTAACCGGCACCGACGGCACCACTGCCCAGATGATGGAAGGCGACCTGGTATCGCTGTCAGGCCGCATCACTTCGCGGTCGGACATTGTAGCGGCCGACAGCATCGCCAAGATTCAGCTTTTTGATGCCCTGCATCCCGGTAAGCGCAAGAAAATGGAAGCCGAAGCCGAGAAAAAGGCCAAAGCCAAAGAAAAGGCCGCCGAAGCTAAAGCTAAAGCCAAGGAAAAGGCCGCTGCAAGGCGCAGGAAATAAGCTCAACACGCATTACAATTAACCGCCGCCCCTTTGCCGGGGGCGGCGGTTGTGTTTTCGGGGCAGTGCGGCGGCGGCTGGTTCGCCCTATCTTCGGGCCCTTACGTATCACGCCCCATGCTCTTTTATACTGTGATGAAGCCGCTGGTGCAGGTGGCGTTGCGTGTGTTTTTCCGCCGCATCGAAGTGCGGCACCCGGAGCGCATGCACCTGCCCGGCCCGCTGCTGCTGGCCGGCAACCACCCCAACACCCTGATGGACCCGCTGCTGGCCGCGGTGAATCGCAGCCAGCCCATTGCCTTTCTGGCCAAAAGCACGTTTTTCCAGAACCCCGTGCTGCGGGCCATCATGGAGTCGGGCAACTCCATCCCCATTTACCGGGCGCAGGACACAGGCAAGGGCGGCTTGGCCACACCCGCCGAGCGCACTGCCCAGAACGAGGCCAGCTTCGGCCGCTGCTACGATTACCTGGGCATAGGCGGCACCATCATGATTTTCCCGGAGGGCACCAGTGTGAGCGAGCGCCGCCTGCGTCCGCTCAAAACCGGAGCTGCCCGCATTGCGCTGGGAGCCGAAGCGCGCCACGATTTTAAGCTGGGGCTGCAAGTGGTGCCGGTGGCTACCAACTACTTCGACCCCAGCAAATTTCGCTCGGATGTGTTGCTGAATGTGGCCCCACCCATTCGCGTGGCCGACTACGCCGCGGCCTACGCCCGCAGTCCCGACGAAGCCGCCGACCAGCTCACCGAGGCCATTCGGGTGGCCCTGGAGCGGCGCCTCGTCATCAGCCGCGACGCGGCCGACGATGCTTTCGTGCAGCAGATTGAGCGCACGTTCGGCGACCACCTCAACCCCGACGATGACCCCAACACACTCTACGACAACTTTCAGCTCACCCGCACACTGCTGCAGGCCCTGCTCTGGGCCGAACAGGAGTTTCCCGAGCGTTTGGCCGAAGCCAAGGGCCGCCTCGAAAACTACCTGACCGAGCTGCGCCGCCACGGCCTCAGCGACGAAGCCCTCGACGACCAGCGGCGCGGCTCAATGGCAGGCCTGCTGAACCTGGTGCTGGGCGCACCGGTGTGGCTGTATGGGGTGCTGAACAACTATTTACCCTACATCCTGCCCTCGGCAGTGGCCAAGCGCGCCACCAAAGAGGCCGAATTTGTGGCTCCCATCATGCTGGTTGTGGGCATGATTACCTTCCCGCTGGCCTACGCCCTACAAATTGCCGCTGTGCACCACTGGCTCACCCACGACTGGCGCCTGACACTGCTCTACGGACTAAGCCTGCCCCTCACCGGGTTCTACGCCCTAAGCTACTGGAGCACCCTTTCGGCACGGCTGCGGCGGCTGCGGGTGGCGCGCCTGTTTCGCCGGGCGCCGGCCGTGGGCCAGGCCTTGCTAGCCCAGCGCGCCGGGCTGGTAGCCGAGCTGCAGGAGGCGCGGGAAGCGTATTTAACGGCTCGGTGAAAAGGTGAGAGGTCGAATGAAGCTGCCTTGGAGCGTGTAAGCATTTTATTTTTACTGCACTGAGGCTTTACACAGGCGCGCTGCAGAGCCAACCCCTACAGGTTTGCAGGGGCTGGCTTCGGCAAGCGGCCTAAAACTGGTAGCCATAGAGTTCGTCGCTGGCTACTTTAAAGAACACCATGCGCCCAATATCATCCAGAATGTAGTCGGGCTTCTTGCTGTCGAGCACCAGGTTGGTGACTTCCTTGCCGGTGCGCTTGTCCACCATTTTGATGCCTACGCCGCTGGCTTCGTCGCCCTTGATGGTGGTGAGCATGGTCACGAGGTTGGTGCCGTCCTTGGTGGCCTTGAAGCGCTTGTTCATTTGGCGGATGGACTCGCCCACGCCACCCGCGAAGCCGGCGGCCAGGTCGCTGCTGCGGTCGGAAAGCGTCATATGGTCGTTGTAGGAAGCGGTGCCGTAGCCGCTCGCGCCGGCCCGGAAGCCCTCGTCGGCAGCATTGGCGGCGGCAGCAGCCCCGGCGGCGGCGTTGAGCACGCCCATTGTGCCGAAGAAGATTTTGCCGGCCATGCTGCGACCGGGCGCCGGCGTGAAGTAGCTGTACTGCGGCTTGCCGTTCCAGTCCAGCATTTGCAGGTTCTGCGACGATTTCAGCAAGATGCCGTCGGGCATCAGTTCGAAGTCGGTAGGAGTTTCCTTCCCTTGGAACGGGATGTTGTCGGCCACGAGCTTATACTCAGCCGTCTTGCAGTCCAGCGCCAGCAGCTTGGTGTCGGACAGAATGTAGCACTTGTCGCCTTTTAGGGCAGTTACAATGCCTTTTTCCTTGTTGAACTTCACGCTCTTGGCCCAGTCGTCCTTGCCGGTTTCCAGGTTCATGATGTTCATCTCCTGGTTGGTTACATAGAGCAGCCCCTGCGGCACCAGCATTACCCGCTTGATGGAGCCGTCCACGGTCAGGGCCCTTTTCAGTTTGGAAGTGCCACGGTCGAGGTCAATGATGTCGAGGCGGTTGCGGCCGCTGGCCCGGGCCGTAGCCACGATAAAGTCTTTGCCAGCGAAAGAATAAGCGCCCACCGTGCCGTCGGTCTCAACGCCGTCTTTGCCCCAGGTGCGGGCGCCGGTAGCATAATTGTACAGGTTGATACGGGAAAGCCCGCCCTTGAGCTTGCCGTTACGCTTGGCATCGTCATCGAACTCCGAGGTGGCCACAATCAGGCCCCGCTCGTTGTAGATGATGTTAGAAATGGGCGACTTGAGCGGCTCCCGCTCCCAGATTTCCTTGCCCGTGGCGATATCAAATGCCGTGAGGTAGTCATTCGAGAAAACGAAGATTTTGCCGGGGCTCTGCGGTGCTTCCAGGTAGTTGATGGAAGAGTAGGTGGCGCGGGCCGAAGCACCCGCATCGAGGGCCGCAGTGCCGCTCAGGGCCCCAAAAGCGGAACCCATGCCCTTGAAGCCGCCCAACGGACTCATCCCCAACAGCTTCGAACCGGCGCTTTCCGGGCCAGCGGCGGCCGTGGCAACGGCAGCGCCCACCTTGGCAGCATCGTCGGCAGTAAGGCTGGCGGTGCGCCAGATAACGCGCCCCGAGGCCGCATCGAGCTTGTACAGGGCCAGGTTGGTAGCCCATAAAAAGGCTTTGTTGCTATCCACGAGGTACGGCTGCGAGATGGCCGTTTCGGGCACTTTGGTCTTGCTCACAATGGGCGTCCGCCACTTCTCGGCGCCGGTGCTGGCGTCGGTGGCAATCAGCATTCCACCGACCTCCGCCTGCCCAAAAAGCAGGAACGACCCGGTTTCGGGCACAAAGGCCCGCTTGCTGGCATTGAGCAAGCCCAACTCTTTGGTGTTGACAACGGCCTTGCCGGTGTAGGCGTCCAGAATCACGAACTTGGTACCCAGCTTGCCCATGCCTTTGCCGCCCACTTTGTCGACTACCGCCACAAAGGGCGAACCCGGAATCAGGTCGAAGTTTTCCTGCTTCAGGCCATTGAAATCCACAATCTTCCACTTCTCGGCCCCGGTTTGCGGGTCGATGCCATACAGCGCGTCGGAGCAGGAAACGACGAATACCCCCGCTGGGGTCAGCTTTTGCCAGGCAATGGCTTGTTTGAACTTCATGGTCCAGGTAGGAACAACACTGCCCTTGGAAACTGGCCCGGCGGCGACGGCAGCTGTTCCTGCAGAAGCTGGGGCGTCTGTAGGGGCGTCTTTTTTGACCAGCTTGTCCTTCATATTTTTGAGGGCGCCAAACTGGGCGTGGGCGGCTGGCGAGGCGGCTAAAACGGCCAGCAAAGCCAGCGGAACGAGTCGGTTGTTAAGCATGATGCAGTGCAGTAAAGGTGGAGAAAAAGCTCTGTCTGGAACAAAGACAAAGGTTCTCCCTGCACTGCAGGTGTACAATCCGGGGTGCCGCGTATTTCCAACTGCGTACCAGCACGGATGCTCCCGCATCACGAGCTACCTTTTCTAGCTGGCTAGGGCTGATAAAACGTCAGCACCAGTCGGTCTTCCTTGCCACTGAACATGATTTTCAGCAGCCGGACGTTGTTCTTGCCATACACATTGGTAATGGACGAGCCGTCGTCGGTTTTGCCGTCGTCGCCGGTGTACTGGCCTGCTTTTGCCCGCTCGTTCACCAAGCCGAGCACATCGTTGAGCAGGAGCCAGGCAGCGGACTCAGGGCCATTGTTAGCACGCAATTTATCTTCTGGTTCGCCCCGGCTTATGTCATGCGCACCGCGCAATGCTCCTATGTAAGGCACGCATAACGACAGGTCAAACTGGTCGACTGACCGATTTAGCCCACCTTGATAACCGCCCCCGCCAGCAGCGCAGCCAGAACAATCACCACGCTCGGCACCTTTTCCCAGAGCAGCAGCAGAAACGTGGCCCCCACCAGCAGCGGGTTCAGCGGCAACGAGTCGATGGGTCCGAGGTGGAAAGGCAACGCCAGTTCCCGGTCGGGCAGCGGGTGGTAGAGCAGGAAGGTAGCCGCGCACACCAGCCCCGCGCTCACCGCATTGATGCCTTCGAGCGAGGCCTGCACCACGCGGTACTGCCGCAGCCGGTCCCAGAAGCGAATGACGAAGAAAATGAGAAAGGTGCCCGGCAGAAAGATGCCCGCCGCACCTACCAGTGCCCCCAATACCTGCATGCTGGTACTGCCGGTTGGCCGCATAGCCAGCGCCCCGATGTAGGCCGCAACCGAGAAATTAGGTCCCGGCAGGGCCTGCACCAGCCCCAGGCCCGACAGAAACTCCGCCCCCGTGAGGTAGTGCTTGAACTCCACGAACTCGGCATAAAGCAGCGGGGCCAACACCTGCCCGCCGCCAAACACCAGCGAGCCGTTGCGGTAAAAATTCTCAAACAGCCGCACCGGCAGCCACTGCGTGAAATGGCCCAGCGCCGCTGCTCCGGCCAGCGTGCCAAACCACAGGAAAAAGTTGGCCCACTCCACGCGCAGCGGCTTTTTCTCCTGCACGATGGCGTGCTTACGGTAGCGTACGGTTGTCACGGCCCCGCCGGCCAGCAGCAGCAGTGGCAGCATCCAGGGCAGCTGGAAGAAATAGGCCAGCATGGCAGCGGCCACCAGCAGCCCCACCGAGGTTTTGGTGTGAATAACTTTTTCCGAAATCTTGTAGGCCGAAAACGCCACAAAGCCCACGGCCACCGGCTGCACGAACTGCACCAGCGCGGCCATGCGCTGCGGGTCGAGGTGGTTGAGCGTAAGGGCTGCCAGGGTCATTAGCACCACCGCCGGCGTTATCCAAACCAATAGGGTAAGGTAGGCCAGGTTGGGCCCGCCCAGCCGGAAGCCGATGACGGTAATGGTTTGGGTGGAAGTAGGGCCCGGCAGCAGGGCGCACAGCGCCTGCAGTTCCAGCAGCTCGGCGGCGCTCAGGTAGCGGCGCCTCTCCACCAGCAGCCGGAAAAACATGGCCAGGTGCGCCTGTGGCCCACCAAAGGCCGTGAGCGACAGCCCGGCCACGTCCTTCAGAAAAATAATACCCCGCACCCGCCGCGTCCGCTTGCCCGAGCGCCGGGGAGGCGGCGCGAGCGAAACGGGAGCAGCGGGGTGCGGGGTATTATCTGGCGGTATTGTTGGAACAACCATATAAATAGAACGTCATGCTGGGCGCAGCCGAAGCATCTCGCGTGCAGCAGTAACCCAATCGATTGAATTAGTTACACAAGCGAGATGCTTCGACTCCGCTCAGCATGACGTTCTATTTTTTAATGACTTCCTGAGACCTTACTTCTTCTTCAAACCCAGCTCAATCAGGCGCTCGTTCAGGAACTCGCCGGCCGTGATGTCGGCCTCCTTTTTGGGGTTTTCGGGCGTAACGCAGTGCTCCAGGGCAGCCAGGCTCATTTCCGAGCGCGGGTGCATGAAGAAGGGGATGCTGAAGCGCGAGGTGTTCATCTTCTCGCGGGCCGGGTTCACCACGCGGTGGATGGTGCTTTTCAGCACACCGTTGGTGAGACGCTGGAGCATGTCGCCCACGTTCACCACAATCTGGTCGGGCAGGGCCGTAATGGGAATCCATTTACCGTCGCGACGCTTCACCTGCAGGCCATCGGCGCTGGCACCCATCAGCAGGGTAATCAGGTTGATGTCGCCGTGCTCGGCGGCGCGTACGGCGTCGGATGGTACGGCGTCCGGGTCTTCGATGGGGAAGTAGTGGATGGGGCGCAGGATGCTGTTGCCGTGCTTCACCTTGTCGTCGAAGTAGTTTTCGGGCAGGTGCAGGTACAGCGCAATGGCGCGCAGCACGTCCTGGCCAGCGCTTTCGAGCGTGCGGTAGGCCGTGAAGGTGCTTTTCTGGAAGCTCGGCACTTCCTCGGGCCAGATGTTGGCGGGGTACTCGTTCTTAATAGGGTCCTCGGTTTCTACTTCCTGGCCCACGTGGTAGAACTCCTTCAGGTCGCCGGTGTTGCGGCCCTTGGCGTGTTCCTTGCCTTTGCTGATGTAGCCGCGCTGGCCGGCCAGTTCCGGGTTCTCGTAGCGCTGCTTGGCATCGTCGGGCAACTGGAAGAATGCCTGCACGTCGGCGTACAATTGTTTGGTCTGCTCGTCGTTGAGGCCGTGGTTTTTCAAGGCCACAAAGCCGATGTTCTGGTAAGCCTCGCCGAGCTGCTGCACGAAGCGGGCTTTGCGCTCGGGGTCGCCGGAACGAAAGTCGGCGAGGTCGAGCGAGGGAATTTGGTCAAGGAGTTGGTCTTGCATAAGGATTTTTAGATTTACTTTGAGGCCGGTACACCTCGTAGGTGGGCAACGACGCAAGTTAAGCAAAACCCCGCACCGTACCCACTACGTACAGGGGTTGGTTGTGCTCCGGCCAACCAGATACTACTCTCTCTTTCTTTTTGAACCCTACATATGAAACGTTCTCTGTGGCTGCTGTGCAGCACTACCCTGACCCTCGGCGCTTTGGCGAGCTGCGAATCGAGCAAGCAGGCCACCGAAGTTAGCGCCACGGCCGGCACTACTAGCCCAGCGGCTACTACCGTTGCCAGCAACGAGGCCATGGAGTCGAACGGTATTCGTCTGACTCCGTTTAGCGACTCGCCCAAATTTCCCGAAGCCCAGATGCAGATGCGCGCTCCCATTGCCGGTGCTACCCTGCCCAGCGGCGAAGTCGCGTTCGATTACCAAATCACCAACTTCCAGCTCACTAAGATGAGCGGCGGCCCCCATATGGCCCAGATGGCCAACTCAATGAAGGGCCAGCACATTCACAACATCATCGACAACGAGCCCTACACGGCGCACTACGACACCAAGTTCAGCAAGCCCGTGGCCGATGGCCAGCACGTAGTGCTCTCCTTCCTGTCGCGCTCCTACCACGAAAGCCTGAAGCACCGCGGTGCCTACGACCTGCGCGTGATTAAGGTAGGTTCGGCCCCCATCACCGCCGCGCCCATCGACACCAAGGCGCCGCACCTGTTCTACAGCCGCCCGAAAGACACCTACGCCGGTGCCGATGCCCGCCGCATCATGCTCGACTTCTACCTGGTGAACACCACCCTGGAAGCCGGCGGCAACCGCGTCCGCGCCACCATCAACGGCACCGAGTTCATGCTCGACAAATGGCTACCCTACATGATGGAAGGCCTGCCCGCTGGCGAAAACACCGTAAAACTGGAACTGGTTGACGGCAGCGGTACCATGATTCCCGGCCCGTTCAACTCGGTAACCCGCACCTTCACGGTTGCTCCCTAATTGCCTTTAGCCGTTATCATTTGATGACGTTATTGTTTATTTGAAAAGTCTCCCGGCCAGCCTGGGAGACTTTTTTTATGCCCGCCGTTTGGTATACGGGCACTACCTTGCCCACCATGTCTGCTGCTTCATCTGCTTCTGCCGCTACTACTCCGGCCCCGGCCCTGCTCACCCGCGAGCACGTGCTGCGCGCCCTGAAGCAGCTGGCGCGCGAAGGCCGTCCCCTACCGCTTGGCACCGTGTACGAGCTGGTGTACCGGGGCAAGCGCTACCCGCCGCGCGCCGTGGCGGAGCGGGCCTACCGCCTGGCCACCGGCAACCCCGAGGCCCGCTGGCCCCGCCCCGCCGGCGCCCCCACCAACGCGGTGCTCGAAAAGCTCGATTTTACCATCAGCACCCGGCGGCCAGTACTCACGCCCGGCTCGGCCACCGACGGCGAAGAAACCGACCAGCAACAGGCGGAGGATTTATACACGGGCTTGCCGCCAGTGGCCGAAATCCAGCCGAAATACAGCACCGCAGCCGAACCCAACGCGGCTTATTCAGCCCCTGCATCTGCTTACTCACGGGCCGAAGCGTTGTCTGAATTATTTATCAGCGAAGGTGATTTGGATGCGGCCCTGGCTGGCCTGCAGCGCCGGCGCAACCTGCTGCTGCAAGGGCCACCCGGTACCGGCAAAACGTTTCTGGCACGGCGGCTGGCCTGGCTACTGCTGGGCGCACGCGATGAAAGCCGCATTGAGTTGGTGCAGTTCCACCCCAGCTACGGCTACGAGGATTTCATGCTCGGCTTCCGGCCCGATGCGCAGGGGCGCTTCCACCTAGTGCCCGGCGTGCTGCCACTGCTTTGCCAGCGCGCGGCCGCCGACCCCGGCCGGCCCTATTTCCTGCTGATTGATGAGGTGAACCGGGGCAACGTGCCGCGCATTTTCGGTGAACTTTTGCTGCTGCTCGAAGCCGACAAGCGCGGCGCGGCCCACGCCCTGCGCCTGCCCTACGCCCCCGCCGAGGCCCCGCGTTTCTTCGTGCCCGAGAACCTGTATGTCATCGGCACCCTCAACCTGGCCGACCGCTCGCTGAGCCCGCTCGATTACGCCTTGCGCCGCCCCTTCGCCTTTGTGGCCCTAGAGCCGCAGTTTGGGGCGCCGCTGCAGCAGTTTCTGGCAGCGCGGCAAGTCCCGGAGATGCTCATCGAGCAGCTATGCACCCGCATGGTGGCCCTCAATCAAACCATTGCCGACGACCCGGAACTGGGGCCGGATTTCGAAATTGGCCACAGCTACTTCTGCCAGCCGCCCGCCAGTCCGGCCGAGGCTGCAGGGTGGCTACGCCTGATTTTCGAGCAGGAAATTGGCCCGCTGTTGGCCGACTACTGGCGCGAGCAGCCGGCTACGGCCGCCGCCCAATTGCGCAAGCTGCTAGCGTAGCGGCCTATTTACCGTTGGTTTTCCGAATCAGCTCGACTTCGTCCTGCCGGTACGGGGTGCCGTCGCGGCGGAATACCTCGTGGAACCACTCAATGGGGTCGCTGCCGTCGGCTAGGGGTACGTCCCACTGGTATTTGGTGTTGGTCTTGCCATCGACCAAGCCCCAATTGATGGCGCCCACGTTCTGCTTTTTCAGCATGGGCATGATGGTGGCGAAGCGGCTGTTCCGGGGCCGGGCCATGTACTCGGTGCAGATGAGGGGCCGGCCGTGGGTTTTCAGCATTTCGATTTGGCGCTGGTGGGTGGGCGCGTCGTCGTAGTTGTGGTAGGTGATGATGTCGGAATGCAGGGCCTGGTAGCGGTTCAGAGCTTCGAACCCGCCGTTCCAGATGCCCATGCTCAGGGGCTGGTCGGGGCGAACGGCTTCGGCCCAGGCGAACGTGTTGCGCACCAGCGGCAGCGAAGCGGCTTCCTTGCCCGAGTTGCCGGGCTCGTTGAACAGGTCCCAGAGCAGCACACGCTTGTCGTGCGCAAAGTGCGTCAGCACATCGGTTACGTAGGGTTTGAGCTTAACGAAGGTGGCCGAATCGCGCGAGGCGGGGTCGCCGGGGTCTTGCACCCAGCCCGAGTTGTGGATGCCGGTTTTGGGGGCGGGCTGCGGGCCAACCTGGGGGGTCTTGTTCCAGCAGTCGTCGAAAAACACCAGAATGGTTTGGATGTGGTGCTTGTCGGCCAGGCCCAGGTAAGTATCTACCCGCTGCTTGAAGCCAGCCGGGTCCTGCTGCCAAGCCAGGCTATGCAGAAACACCCGCATGGTGTTGAAACCAATGCCCTCGGCGTAGCCCAATTCCCGGTCAATCGTGGTGGGGTCGAAAGTAGCCGCCTGCCACATTTCCAGCTGGTTGATGGCGGTGCTGGGGGTAAAGTTAGCCCCCGACATCCATAGGTGGGCCTGGTACCAGGCCGTGGCTTTGGCTACGGGCCAGCGCGGGTCGCCGGCCATGGCTACCGCATTGGCACCCTTGGTTTTGACCTTCGTTTTTTGCGCAAATGCGCTAGGCGACACCAGCAGGGATAGCAGCAGGAAGAGGGCAGTTTTTTTCATAAGCAGTAAGGATTCGAGCAGAAAAAGATTCTTTTTAAAAGGCTACTTGGGCAGAGGCTGCGGGGTGTAGGTCGGCCCGAGGCAGCGGGGTCCCTTCGCCGTCCAGGCCAAGGGGTCGATGCAGAGGCGACGCTCGGTCATGGCCTCGTTCCAGGCGTGGTAGGCCAGGTACTCGGTGCGGCCGTCGGGGCCCAGCACGTGGGAGTGGTGGCCGGGGCCGCGCACGTGGCCCGGCACCGAGTGCAGCACCCGCGCACCCGCATTGGAACCGGAATCGGCGTAAGGGCCCATGATGCGTTCGGCCGTGCAGTAATCCACGCCGTAGCGGTCGGTCAGGAAATTCGCGCCGCTGAAGAAGCAGTAGTACTTGCCCGCGTGGCGGCGCACGAACGGGCCTTCCAGGGTGTGCCACTGGGCGAAGGTGCGGTTCCCGTAAAGCGGCATCAGGCGGTTGGCCTCGAACAGCGTCCACTTGTGCCGGGCGCGCAGCACGGTGCGGGCTTGGTTGGCCAGTTGGGTCATGCTCACGAGGCGGTCCACCACCAGGCCGGTGCCGGGGTAGTAGCCGTTATCGGTGTCGGTGAAGTCGCGGGCGTAGAAGAGGTACCATTGCCCGTCCGTGTCCTGAAAGGGGTGCGCATCGATGGTGAACTGGCTGTCGGGCACGGGCAGGGCCGCTACTTCGGTGTAGGGCCCTTCGGGGCGCGAGCTGGTGGCTACGTGCAGTTGGTGCCCCACCGTAGCCGCAATGGCTCCGCCGCCTCGCGAGTAGTACATATAGAACGTGCCCTTGTGCAGCACCACTTCGGGCGCCCAGAAATCGGCTCCCTCGGAACCAGCCGGGGGCGTGAGAGCCCCGCCGGCCGGCTGCCAGTCGACCAGATTGGTTGAGGTGAGTACCGCGAATACCCGGCCATCGGCGGTGCGGCCCTGGCCGGTGGTGCCAAAGGCGTAGTATTTGCCCCCGTGGCGCAGCACAAACGGGTCGGGGAAGTTGCGGGCCACCACCGGGTTGGTGTAGGTGCTGGCCGCAGCCGCCTTGGGTCGCACGGCCAGCAGCGCCAGTCCGGTGAGGGTTCCTTTTATGAAAAAACGGCGGGAAGACATAGATAGCAAAGAGTAAAAAGAACAAAGGCTCTTCAAAGAAGGAGCTAATGCTAGAACGGAGGTGAAGCCTTTTGGCATGCCGCTCAAAAGTGAGCATAACCTTTTATAAACGCAAACGTTTGCGTGCAAGTTGAAGAATTTGTGCTTTGCCAACGTAATTTTGTGCCCAGACCTCAACAGTATAGCATTAACAAAACAAAAAAAGCTACTTTAGCCTTGTAAACAAGGCAATAAATTTTCAGAATCATGCAATCGTTTGCGTGATAAACCAGTCTTTTACCTGTTTTTTCACTTCACTTCCCACCCATGAACAAGCTAATACTCCCCCCCCGGCGCCTGTTGTTGCCGGTGCTGGCGTGCTGCTTGCCGCTGAGCAACGCGCTTGCGGCACCCTCTGCGGCGCCTTCCTTTATAGCTACCACCAAGCCAGCAGCCCCAGTCACCGGCCGCGTTACCGATGAAAAAGGCGAAGGCTTGCCCGGCGCAACAGTGCTCGTAAAGGGGACCAGCAACGGCGTGAGCACCAACGCCAACGGTGAAT
Source organism: Hymenobacter glaciei (assembly GCF_039539585.1). Taxonomy (NCBI): domain Bacteria; kingdom Pseudomonadati; phylum Bacteroidota; class Cytophagia; order Cytophagales; family Hymenobacteraceae; genus Hymenobacter; species Hymenobacter glaciei. The sequence goes on from NZ_BAABDK010000017.1 coordinate 87,711, forward strand.
TCACACTTGATGTGCCCGCTGGGGCCACGCTCGTCATTTCTTCGGTGGGCTACGCTACCCAGGAAGTAGCAGTAACAGGGTCGACGGTAAGCGTAACACTGCGCCAGGATGTGCAGCAACTCTCCGAAGCGGTGGTAGTGGGCTATCTGGTGCAGGAGCGCCAGAATGTGACTGGTGCCGTAGCTACAGTCGGTGCGCAGGAGGTGCGCCGCGCGCCAGTGGCCAGCGTGGGCGAGGCCATTCAGGGCCGCATGGCGGGCGTGCAAGTAAACAACTCCGGCGCGCCGGGGCAGGCTCCAAGCATCAACATTCGCGGACTGGGCACGATGGCCAGCGGTAGCGGCCCGCTCTATGTTATCGACGGGCTTTGGATTGAAGGTGACCGTCTAGGCGGTCAGCGCGACTTTAACCCCGCCGATGTGGAGTCGATACAGGTGCTGAAAGACGCTGCGGCATTGGCACCCTACGGTTCTTCAGGCGCCAACGGCGTCATCATCGTTACCACTAAAAAGGGCAAGCAGGGCGTGCCTGCCATCACATTCAGTGCTAACGGCGGGGTACAAAACCTTGTGAAGCGCCTAGACTTGGCCAACGCGGCGCAGTGGGCCGCGGTGAACAACCAGGCGTACGACAACGCCGGCCAGCCGCGCCAGCCTTATGCGGCCAACCTGCCGGGCATTGACACCGACTGGCAGAAGGAATTCTTCAAGCAGGGCTCGGTCCAGGATTACAACTTGGGCTTTTCAGGCGGCGGGCCCAACTCGAACTACAACGTTTCGGGCGGCTATTTCAAGCAGGATGGCACGGTACAAGGCCCCAAGTTTGACCGCTACAGCATGCGAGTCAACACAGGCTTTAACCGCGGCCGCTTCAAGATTGGGGAGAATTTGCTACTGACGCGCACCAACCAGACGCGGCTGAACGGCCTGCCGTTCATCGACATTGTGCGGATGCTGCCTGTAATTGGGGTATACGACAATACGACACCGGGCGGCTTCGGTATTGGCAACAACAACGCCATCACCTTTGGAACCAACCCCATTGCGCTGCAAAGCTTATTGAACGACACGGGAGTATCGAGCCGCTTGCAAGGCAACGTGTACGGCGAAGTATCCATCTTCGACTTTCTGCGCTACCGCCTGAACTTGGCCACCGAGTACCACGGCTTCCACGACCAGCAGAAGCGGCAGTTTGGCGTGTGGCGCCGCAACGACCCCACCACGCCGTCGGCGTTTGGCGAAACCCAGGGCACGGAGGTGTTCGGCATGGCCGAAAACACGCTGACTTTTGACAAGAACTTTGGCGAACATAGCCTCACGGCCGTGGTAGGATACAGCCAGCAGCGCTTCCGCCAGGAAGTAACGCGCGGCGTGAACTTTGAGTATGGCCGCGGTCCGACGTATTACTGGGCCCTGGACGGCGGCAGCCAGAACCCGCAGGTTATTGGTTCGACTTTTGAGCGGACCAAGCAGTCGTATTTCGGTCAGTTGACGTACGACTACGGCCAGCGCTATCTGCTCACTGCGGCTTACCGACGCGACGGGTCTTCGCGCTTCAGTCCCGAGAAGTATGGCAATTTTGGCGCTGCTTCCATTGGCTGGCGCGTATCGAAGGAGAAGTTCTTTGAAGGCATCACGGCCATTTCAGACCTGAAATTCCGCGCCTCCTACGGGCGCCTCGGAAACGACTTGGTCAACGGACCCTACGGCGGTTCCTACCTCTACCAGGGCTTCATCAATACCAACGCCAACTACGTACTGGGCGGCACTATCCAGAACGGTGCCATTCAGACCGCCTATGCCAGCCCGAGCCTTCGCTGGGAAGACCGGCGCACCACCAACGTGGGCGTCGACCTGGGCTTTATGAGCAACCGATTGAACCTATCGGCCGACTACTACGTGTCGCAGACCATCAACGCCCTCATCAACCCCCCGGTACCGTACACCTTTGGCAACGCTGGCCCCAACCCATTCCGCAACTTGGGCAAGTTGGAGAACAGCGGCGTTGAACTGCAACTGGGCTACAACGATGACCGCCACCCGTTCCGCTACGGTGCTTCAGTCAACCTGACTACCATCAAGAACAAGGTGTTGGACTTGGGCACCGTAAGCGGCGATGCTAGTGGCGCGCCAAACTTCTTCAACGGCGGTCCCAACGACATCACCCGGACGGAGGTGGGCTATGAAATTGGCTCGTTTTACCTCTACCAGTTTGATGGCATCTATCAAACCGGCGACGCCAACATCCCGACCGGCCTGAAGCCTGGCGACGTGCGCTACAAGGACACTGACAACAGCGGTGTCATCGACGACAAAGACCGGGTGCACGTGGGCCGCGTGTTTCCCAAGCTGCAGTACGGCGCCAACCTGAATCTGGGCTACGGGCCGTTTGACTTGTCGGCCTTCTTCCAGGGCGTGCAGGGCAACGACGTGTTCAACGTAGACAAATTCTGGCTCGAGCGCACCGACGACAACGGCAACCACCTCGCTAATTTCAGTCCTTGGACCCCTGCCAACCCGTCGAACACCACGCCCCGCGCCCTTATTGCGGGCGGCAACGCGGGCAATGCGCCTGGCAACAACGACCGATTCAACTCGACGCGGTGGCTGGAAAGCGGCTCGTACCTGCGCCTGAAAAACCTGCAGCTTGGCTTCACAGTGCCCAAGGCCGTGCTCACCCGCAGCAAGTACGTGGCCTCGCTGCGGGTGTATGCGACTGGCCAGAATGTCTTCACCGCCACCAAGTACAGCGGCTACGATCCCGAAACGGTGGGCAGCGGCTCGTTCAACTCGCTGGGCAACAACCTAAGCCGAGGCGTAGATGAGGGTTCCTATCCCAACCTGCGCTCGTTCACGGTGGGCATTCAGGCAGGATTTTAGGCTTTTTCTCCAGAACTAATCAACTAATGATATGAAAGTTAATTTTCTAACCCGACTGGGGCTGGCCGGTGCCTTGCTGCTAAGCGCTACGGCCTGCGAGAAGAACCTGCTCGACCAGGTGAACCCCAACCTGCCCACCACCGAGTCGTTCTTCAAAACCAGTGAGGACGCCGTCAAAGCCTCCACGGCCTGCTACGCTGGCCTGCAAGGGCTGGGCATGTACCGGCGCTGGCTAAATTTCGCCTTCGACCTGCGCGACGACACCGGTTTCAGCCAAAGCCCTTGGGGCGAGCTGGCTGATTTCACGCACTTCGTGCAGACAAACTACAACTTTGAGGTGTCGCGCGACATCTGGCGCGACCACTACCGCACCATTTACCGCTGCAACCAAGTCATCGCCAACGTTCCCGGCATCCAGGGTATGGACGCGACCCTGCAAAAGCGCGTGGTGGCCGAAGCCCGCTTCCTGCGCGCGCTGAGCTACTTTAACCTAGTGTCGCTCTATGGCAACGTGCCGCTGGCCTTGGCTCCTACCACCGACCTAAACACCGTGCCCCCGCAGGGCACCGAGGCCCAGGTGTGGGCGCAGGTAATTGCCGACCTGCAGGCTGCCCAAACCGACCTCCCCCCCTCCTACACGGGCAACGACGTGGGCCGCGCCACCCGCGGCGCCGCCACTACACTGCTGGGCAAAGCCTACATGCAGAACAAGCGCTGGGCTGATGCTCAAACGCAGTTTGCTGCCGTTATCAGCTCGGGCAAATATTCCCTGACGGCCAATTACACCGATAACTTCCGCCACACCACCGAAAACAACGCGGAATCCATTTTCGAGGTGCAATTTTCGGATGAGAAGAAAGGGGGCAACGACGCCGGCGGCGGGCCCGATGCCACCTCTTCGCAGGGCGGGCAGCGCTCGCAGTTCTGGGGCGTGCCCGGCTTTGGCTTCAACGACGGCGAAGTGCGGCCTTGGGTGGTGCGCGAATTCCTGCGCGAGCCCACGGTTGCTGGCCAGCGCGACCCGCGCCTGGCAGCTACCGTATTCTATAACCGCTTCGACCAGAACCAGTTTCCCACCGCCCTGCCGCCCGACAACGACCGCGGCGTGTACGGCACCGGCAACTTTGAAACCCGCTACGCCGGCAACTCCCGCGACCTTGGCCGTGTATTCTGGCGCAAGTACCAAACCGATTACTACCGCACGTTCGAAGACTTCGACTCGCCCATCAACCAGCGCGTGATGCGCTACGCCGATGTACTGCTGCTGCAAGCCGAAGCCATCAACGAAGTAAGCGGCCCGGCCAATGCGGTGCCGCTCATCAACCAGGTGCGGCAGCGCGCGGGACTGGCACCACTCACAACTGCCACCTTCACGCAAGCCATGCTACGCTCCCAGCTTATGCACGAGCGGGTGACCGAGTTGACCGGCGAAGGCGTGCGGTGGTTTGACCTTCAGCGTTGGGGATTGCTTGATAACGCGGCCGGCATCAACCAACTTAAAGCCAACGACCCCGACTTCAACAACTTCATGATGGGCAAGTCGCGCCTGTTGCCACTCATTCAGAGCGACGTAGACTTAAATAAACTGCAGCAAAACCCAGGCTATTAATTAGTCGCTGACCGGCCAATGGCCGTATTTACAGCCGCTGTGCCTTCGGCATAGCGGCTGTTTTGCTTAAAATAGAGGCTGTTTGTAAGGTATATAGCACCGCCTTCCCTGCCTAGGGATTCTTATTTTCCACCTATTCTAATTTCAGTATGTCCATTCTTCGTGCTTTCCTGCTGGCGTACTGCCTGCTGACCTTCCCGGCCTGTAATAAAAGCCCCGACCCGGTGGTGAGCCCACCGGTGACGCCGCCCACCACGGCCACCACTTTCACCAACCCGCTACTCAGCACCGGCCCCGACCCGTGGGTGACCCAGAAAGATGGTTTCTATTACTACATGCACACCACCGGCGTGAATCTGACGCTATGGAAAACAGCCAAGATGAGCGAGCTGGGTTCAGCCGTGAGCAAAATCATTTGGTCGCCGCCCACTAGTGGGGCCACTTCCCACGACATCTGGGCGCCCGAGCTGCACTTTCTAGATGGCAAATGGTACGTGTACTTCACGGCGGGCCCCGGCAACTGCTGCGGCGGCCAGCGCATGTGGGTAATGGAAAACGCGGCGACTGACCCCACTACTGGTACTTGGAGTTCGCCCGCTCAAATAGCCGTGCCCGGGCAGGATTTGTGGGCCATTGATGGCACCATTCTGGAACAGAACGGTAACCGCTACCTGCTGTGGTCGGGCCAGGAGGCTGGCTCGGACCAGCAGAACATCTACATCTGCCGCATGAGCTCGCCCACCATGTTGGTGGCGCCCCGAGTGCGACTCAGCGCGCCGCAACTGCCTTGGGAGCTGAACGGTTTCCCGAAGGTGAACGAGGGGCCGGAAATTATCAAGCACGGCAATAAAACCAACTTGGTGTATTCGGCCAGCCACTGTAGCACCGACGACTACGCCCTGGGCCTGCTCACGGCCAGCAGCACCGCAGACCCTATGGTGCTGGCCTCCTGGACGAAGACGGCCACGCCGGTTTTCACCAAGAACCCAACTAACAATGCTTACGGCCCGGGGCATAACGCTTTCTTTACGTCGAAAGACGGGCAGGAAAACTGGATTATCTACCACGCCAACACGGGGCCAAATCAGGGCTGCGGCAATGCCCGTAACCCGCGCATGCAGAAGTTCACCTGGAACGCTGACGGCTCGCCGAACTTCGGCACACCCGTGGCCGTTGGCGCCGTTCTGGCCCGGCCCAGTGGCGAGTAATATGCGCGCCATTACTTCATAAACGAATACTAATTGGCCGGTCTGCTGCGTGCAGACCGGCTTTTTTCGGCTAATTTTCCTATGAAATCCTTACGCTTTTCTCCTCTGTTGGTGGCGCTGGCCCTGATTGGATTTGCACCGCTGACGGCGGCAGGCCAGGCAAAAAAGACGCCTGCTAAGCATGCTCCAGCGGTTAAGGCCGCTCTGCCCATTGCCAACCCCGTACTGGCCGGCGACTACCCTGACCCGTCGGTGACGAAAATTGGGAATACCTATTGGGCTACGGCCACTTCTTCGAACTGGGGCCCGACATTTCCGCTGTTGAAATCGACCGATTTACAGCACTGGACGCTGGTGGGCCACGTGTTTCCGGGTGAGCGGCCGGCTTGGGCCGACTACTACTTCTGGGCTCCCGAAATCAGCCAGTCTGGTGGCAAAACCTACGTGTACTACACCGCCCACAAACGCGGCGGCAACCTGAGCGTGGGCGTGGCCAGCGCCAACAAGCCCGAGGGCCCCTACACCGACCACGGCCCTCTGGTGGGCCAACCCGCCGGCTCGATTGACGGCTTCCCGATGCAGGACGAAAAGGGCCAGCCCTACCTCATCTGGAAGGAGGATGGCAACAGCGTGCAGCAGCCAACCCCCATCTGGGCGCAGCGCCTGAACGCTGAGCGCACGGCTCTCATCGGGGAGAAAACTGACCTATTCCGCAATACCGCAGCCTGGGAAGGCAACTTGGTGGAGGGGCCTAGCGTGGTGCGCCACGGCGGCTACTTCTACCTGTTTTATGCTGCCAATGGCTGCTGCGGCACTGGCTGTACCTACGCCACCGGCGTGGCCCGCGCCAAAAACCTGCTCGGTCCCTGGGAGAAATTTGCCCAAAACCCCATCCTTACCAAAAACGACACCTGGACCTGCCCCGGCCACGGCACCGCCGTGGAGCGCAACGGCCACTGGTATATGCTGCACCATGCCTACCGCACCGACGGTTTTGCGCAGGTGGGCCGCCAAGGCGTGCTCAGCGAGTTTGAATGGACAGGCACCGGCTGGCCCAAGTTTTTGAACAACCACACTACCCCGGCCACTCCTGCTCTGGTGCCGGCAGTGGTTGCCGACGAATTCCAGACTACCGCTCTAAGTCCGGACTGGGAATGGCCGGTGGAGGATAAGCCGGCGTTTGCGCTGAGTGGTGGCCAGCTGCGCCTCACGGCTAAGCCCACCGGTGGCGGGGCCACCATCGGCCGAACCACCCTCGCCGCCCGCTACCAGGCTACCACTACCCTACTGGCTCCTGCCGCGCTGCCAGCCGGTACGGTCGCCGGCGTAGCCGCTCTTGGCGACCCCAACAACTCGCTGAACCTGAGCGCCGGCGACAACAAGCTCCGGCTCTGGGAGCGCCGCGATGGCAAAGACCGCACGCTGGCCGAAACCGCGCTGCCGGCCGCGGCTGCCCTGCGCCTGCGCGTACGGGCCCTCGGCAACGGCCAGTTCCGCTTCGCCTGGAGCCCTGATGGCACCACCTGGACCGACATGCTGCCCACCAGCGAAACGGCCAACGGCCAGTTCCTGCCGCCTTGGGACCGCGGCGTACGCGTCGGCGTGGTGGCCCAGGGCCCGTCCACCGCTACAGCCACCTTCGAACGCTTCGAGTTGAACAACGAGAAATAGGCCAGTGCTTAACTGTTTTTGACCCACAAAAAAGCCCTTGCCGCATAATTGCAGCAAGGGCTTTTTTGTGGAGTATGAGGCAAGGAAAGCCTTCCTTTCGGCAATCTACTTGCGTACGCCGAACCGGTATTCGGTCACGGAATGGAAGGTTTCGCCGGGCCGGAGCACGGTGCTTGGGAACTTGGGCTCGTTGGGCGAGTCGGGAAAGTGCTGGGTTTCGAGGCAGAAGCCGTAATGCTGTGGGTAAGCCACGCCGCCCTTGCCTTTCAGGTTGCCTTTCAGGAAGTTGCCGGAGTAGAACTGAATGCCGGGCTGGTCGGTGTACACGTCCATCGTACGGCCCGACTCTGGCTCGTACACGTTAGCAGCCAATTCAATACCGGAGCGCATGGCATCGGCCAGCACCCAGTTGTGGTCGTAGCCGCCGGGAGCCGCGCCGGGCACCTGCTTGATGCGCTCGCCAATGGCGTGCGGCTGCCGGAAATCCATGGGCGTGCCGGCCACGCTTTGCAGCACCCCAGTCGGAATCAGCGTGTTGTCGACGGGGGTAAACTTTTCGGCTTTCAACGTCAGTTCGTGGCCCAAAATGTCTCGGTTGTGGCCGTGGTTCAGGTTGAAATAGGTGTGCTGGGTCAGGTTGAGCACCGTGGGCTTGTCGGTGGTCGCTGTGTACTCGAGGCACAGGGCGTCGGTGTTGGTGAGGGTGTACACAACCTTCACGTCGAGGGTGCCGGGGTAACCCTCCTCGCCATCCGGGCTGTGATAGGTGAGCGTGAGTGTAGGCCCGTCGGCCGAAGTACCGGGCGTGCCCGTCCACACGCGGCGGTTGTAGCCCATGGTGCCGCCGTGCAGCGAGTTTGGGGCGTTGTTGATGGGCAGCGAATATTGTTTGCCATCAAGGGTGAACTTGCCGAGTTTGATGCGGTTGCCGTAGCGCCCAATCAGCGCCCCGAAATAGGGGTTTTCCTTTATGAATAAGTCGCTGGTATAGCCGGCGAGGTCATCGAAGCCCAGCACCACGTCGCCCAGCTCGCCTTTGTTGTCGGGAACAAGCAAGCTCGTCAGCGTGCCGCCCAGCGTGCTGATGGTGGCCTTGAGGCCGTGCGCATTCTGCAGGGTAAAGAGTTGCACAGCGGTGCCATCGGGGGTTTTGCCGAATGGTGCGGCCATGGGCGCAGCCGCCGCGCGGGTCTGGGCAGAGTCGGTTGCCATAGTTGCGGAAGAAGTGGATTCGGTGCCGTCCTTGGATTCGGACTGGTGGTTGCAGGCAGTAGCCGCCAGTAGCAAGCTGGCCAACCCAGCTGCCACCCGGCCAAAGGGCAAGAAATGAGACATAGAATTGGAAAAAGTGAGTTTATAAAACAAGCGTTGCAGGCAGCGCTAAAGGCCGCGGAAGATGAAAAAACATCAAGGACCATTTCTCGCACAGATTGACTCCTGAGCCGCAATCTACGCAAACGTTTGCGTTGTAGTTAGGATGATATCTAAAACCCTTTGGCTTTTTTACGCAAAATTTGCGTAACATTTGCGTTAATTCTTGTTGCCGCCCGGGATATCCGGCGGCGCTTTATACTCTTCCGTGGCCAAGAAACGCGCTTCCATTACCGACCTCGCTCAGCAACTGAACGTTTCCGTTTCGACGGTATCGCGCGCCCTGAGTGGGCACCGCACCATCAGCGAAGCCACCACGCGCCGCGTCGTCACGCTGGCCAAGGAGATGGGGTACCAACCCAATAACCTCGCGGCGGGCCTGCGCCGGGGCCGCAGCAATATGCTGGGCGTGGTAGTCCCGCACATCGATGGCAATTTCTTTTCGCAGGTAGTGAAGGGCATCGAAGCTGCAGCCAGCAAGGCCGGCTACCATGTGCTCATCTGCCAGTCGAACGAAAACGTGGCCCACGAGCGCGAGAACCTCGAAACCCTAATGAACGCGCAGGTCGACGGCATACTGGTTTCTCTTTCGCGTACCACCCGCGAGTTTCGCCACTTCGACAAAGTGCGCAAGCGCGACATTCCGCTGGTATTCTTCGACCGCATCCTCGAAGGCCACGACGTCAGCGCCGTGGTCATCGACGACCGGGCCGGCGGCTACCGGGCCACCAAGCACCTGCTCGAGCAGGGGTACCGGCGCATTGCCCATTTTGGCGGCCCACAACACCTGAATATTTACAAACACCGTCGCCAGGGCTATGAAGATGCCCTGCGCGAGCACGGCCTACCTGTGGCGGAGGAACTAGTATGCATCTGCGACATGAAAATGGAAGATGGTAGTGCGGGCATGCGGCAATTTCTGCAGCTTCCCCAACCCCCGGATGCCGTTTTCTCCGCCAGCGACTTCACGCTGGTGGGCGCGCTGGAAGTGCTGAAGGAACACGGCCTGCGCGTACCCGAAGACGTTGGCCTGGTGGGCTTCAGCAACGAACTGTTCTCGCGCCTCACCGAGCCCAAGCTCACCTCCATCGACCAGCACTGCGAACTTTTGGGGCGTTCAGCTACACACCTGCTGCTGCAAACCATGGAGGAACAAGGCCAGCACCTGCCGCCCCGGCACGTGGTGTTGCAGCCCAATTTGTGCGTGCGCGCTTCTTCGCTGCGAACAGGCACTGCCGCCACAGCCAGCGTGCGTCCTGAAACAATTAAGTAGCTGCTTCTTGCTCCGAGGCGTTCTTTGCCAACCGCTGTGATACCGCTGCCCACGCTCTACTACTTCCTCTGCTACGCCTGGAACCGGCTGCCCGAACCCGCCGTGCTGCAGGCCAGCAAAAGCACCCCTTTTGCCAAGCCACTGGCGCTGCTGGCCCAGGTGCTGCTGCACGGCACCCGCCGCCTGCTGCGCAATGGCCTCCCCCTCACTTTTCAAACGCAGGAAGCTGAGTTGGCCAGTCTGCGCGGACGCATCGAATTAGCGCCCACACTCGGGCGCGGCTTGCTGAGTCAGGGCCGCGCCGTGTGCACCTTCGACGAGTTGGGCGTGGATTCGCCCCTGCATCGCCTGTTGGCACACACGTTCGCAACGCTCTCGCACGCGGCCGAGGTACCAGCAGGCCTGCGCCGTGAGCTGCGCCAAGTGCAGCAGCGCCTGCCAGTGGTGCCAGGGCCCGAAACTGTGCCCACGGCCGCCACATTTCGTGAACTGCGGCGGCAGCGGCTCGATAGCTCGGCCCGGTTCCTGGCCCACGTGTGCGAGCTGGTGTGGCAGGTGGCGCTACCCGAACCTACGGCCGCCGGACGCCGGCGTTTCACCGATTTCCGGCGCGACGAGGGGCTGATGGCGCGCATTTTCGAGCAGTTCGTGCGCAACTTCTACCGCCGCGAGCAGCGCCATTTCCGCGTGTTCGCCGAAACCATTGCCTGGCAGGCCGAAGCTTCCGCACCCGACGACCTGGCCCTGCTACCCACCATGCTCACGGATACTACGCTGGAAGCCCCCGAGCGCAAAATCATCCTCGACACCAAGTACTACGCGGCGGCCTTGCGCCCGCGCTACGACCGGCAGCGCCTCATCGCGCCGCACCTCTACCAGCTCTACGCCTACCTGCAGAACCAACGCCCCGCGCCGGGCCAGGCGCTGGAAGGCGTATTGCTCTATCCGGCCAATACCCAAGCCGTCGACCTGCGCTACACGTTGGGCGGGCACCCGGTCCGCGTCATTACCCTCAACCTGCATCAGCCGTGGGCGGGCATTGCAGCCGATTTGTTGGCGCTGGTTAAATAACAGCAATGGCGGCGCTACGCGCACCGTAACAAATGCCCCAAACGCAAAACAGCCCGGACTTTCCTGACGGAAAATCCGGGCTGTTGGCGAATGCCAAAGCATTGGAGCTGGCCACGAGGGCCAGCGGCCAATTACTTCTTCTCTTCGGTGGTGGTAGTGGTGGTGGTGGTAGCGGCAGGAGCCATAGCGCCATCAGCAGCAGGAGCAGTAGCATCAGCAGCGGGAGCAGGAGCCATTGCGGTGGTGTCGGTGGTGGTGGTGGTCGAAGTGGTCGACTCGGTGCCAGCAGCAGGAGTTTCGATGGTGGTCGACTCGGTCGTCTTCGACTCGCACGACGACAGACCAGCGGTCAGGGCCAGGCCCAGGGCAGCAACTTTGAACAGGTTGTTCATTTTGGGGGTAATTTTGAGAATGGGTTAACTTAAAAACGCCCTTTATGCTGGTATCCGGGAAAGGTAACCCGCGGCAGAAAAATATTTTTTCGACGGGTTACTTAGGCCCTTCGTTTGTATTAACCCCCAAAGTGAATGAGCAGGGGCAATCCCACTACTTCCTCTTCGTTGACTCCTACTGACGACGCACTTATTGCCGCCATTCGCGGCGGCGATGAGCGGGCCCTGGCCCACCTCTACCGGCTGCACTGGCCCATGGTGTCGCACTTCGTACTGCAAAATAGCGGTTCGGAAGACGATGCCCAGGACGTGTATCAGGAAGGCGTGATGGTGTTTTATGAAAAGGTGCGCAACGGTTCTTTGGAGCTAAGCTGCCAGATTAAAACTTACCTCTACGCCGTCTGCCGGCGGCTGTGGCTCAAGCGCCTGACCAGCAAAAGCCGCTTCGGCGTGCGCTTGCTCGACGACGAGGAGCACGGCCCGTATCTCAATACGGGTGCCGAAGAAGACGTGCTGGCCGCCGAAGAGCAGGACCGTCGCTTCGCCACCATGAGCGATGCACTGAACAGCCTCGGCGAACCCTGCAAGTCGCTTTTAGAAGGCTTTTACCTGCTCGACAAATCGATGCAGGACCTGACGGCAGAATTCGGCTACACCAACGCCGACAATGCCAAAAACCAGAAATACAAGTGCCTCGTGCGCCTCAAAAAGTTGTTTTTTATCCACTATAAGGAAGAACCTATTTAAGCTATTCGCTAGCCGCCGGCCTTTCGCCGCTGGAACTCCTCCGTGTTTTACCGCTGCCGCCCACCCCTCCGGTAGCTAATGCCATGATGACTGAAGCAGACTATTACGCCTTATTTGAAGCCTACTCGACCGGCGAGCTGGTTGGGCCGGCGCGCGCCGACCTCGAAGCGCGCCTGAGCGCCGACCCGAATCTAGCCCTGCGCTACGCCGACTTCACCGAACTCACCGACACGCTGCGCGCCCACGGGCAGCGCCTGCAGGCCCGGCAGCAGCTGCGCGGCATCCACGCCGCCATGCTGGCCGCCGATGCACCCGCCGCCTTGGATGTTGCCACCGGCAAGCTTACCCACACCGTGAACCCCATGCTGCGCATTTCGCGCACCGAGCGCCGCCTGCGCGAATTTTGGAGTGGGCACCGCGCCACGGTGGGCGTCGCTGCCTCGGTAGCTGTGATGGCGGTGTTTGCCACGCTGTTGGGCTTGCAGGTGTGGCAGACAGCCAAAACGAAACCATCAATGTATGGTTACTTGGTGCTAAGCCGTGAAGTCGATAAACTAAAGAATAAGCAGAAAGACCTTTCGCGAACCCTCAATCAGATTGGTGCAATCAGCACGCCTGCAATGCCGAGTAACAAGGCAGGCAAAGTCGGTACTGGCTTCGCGCTCACTTCGGAAGGCTATATTGTAACCAGCTACCACGTTATTCAGGGAGCTGATTCCTTGCTGATTGAAGGAAAAAATCATCAGCGTTACCATGCTGAGCCGGTATTTTCTGATATTAAGCGAGACTTAGCAATTCTGCGCATCACGGACAAGCGCTTCAACGGTTTCGGCCGGCTGCCCTACGCCATCAAGCCAGGCCAAGCCGATTTGGGCGAGCGGGTATTCACGCTCGGCTACCCGCGTGAGGATATAGTGTATGGCGAAGGCTCGCTGAGTGCCCGCTCGGGCTTCGAAGGCGATACCGCTTTCTACCAGGTGAGCATCCCAGTAAACCCCGGCAACTCGGGCGGGCCGCTGCTCGATGAGCGTGGCAACCTGATTGGCGTGGTAAGCGGCCGCCAGAACGACGCCCAAAGCGCCGCTTTTGCGACCAAGTCGTCGTACCTGGTGCGGCTGGTTGATTCACTGGCTGCTACTGCCAAAGTCGATGCGCCTTATCATCTGCCCCGCTACGGCCAACTAGCTGGCTCGGGCCGCCCCCAACAGCTGAAGAAGCTGCAGGACTACGTGTTCGTGGTGAAGGTGTACGAGAAAGATTAACGCCGGCCCACGCGCCACCAAGTTTTATTAACGCCCTATTCCTACCGGAATGGGGCGTTTTATTTTCGGTCAGTCAGCCAGAGGCTATATTTTTGTTTCACGATACTTTCGCACCCGATTTTGTAATGGATTGAGCCGGGCCGCAAATAACCTTGCAGGCCGAAACCTAGTATCTAAGCCCAGCTACGCGGCCGTTGTCGCGCTTCTATCCCGTTACTTATTAATCCCTGAACTCCGTGGCTCAAAACCAACAAACCCCGCCCTCCGGCAACGACGTTGCCGGCTCGGCCCTCTTCAAAAAATTCATCAGCACGGCCGAGGGCTACATCAAGCAGCCCACCCGCCTGAAATCGCTGTTGACCGACGCCTACAAGAAGGCCAGCGACAAAAATGAAGTCGGTACCCTGGCTCACGAAGCCTGGGAGACGCTCCAGACCATGTTTCGGCTTATCAAAGCGTCGATTTCGGGTGAATACACAGGCGTGCCAACCAGTACCGTAGCAGCAGCGGTGGCCGTGCTCATCTATTTTATTAGCCCGATTGATTTGATTCCGGATTTCATCCCAGTTTTAGGCCTGCTTGATGACGTGGCCCTGGTGGCTTGGTTCTCGACTACGCTGAAGCACGAGATGGACCGCTTCCACGAGTGGGAGCTCACGCGCCCGGCACTAGCCACCGAAAGTGCTTCTTCGGAAACTGACAGCCAGAAGTCGGCCGCGGAGCGCATGGCATCTTCCATGGCGGCTGGTCCAGCATCGGCCGCCGCGCCAGAGCAGCCGTACCCGGCACGGGAATCGGCTAAGCAGCACGGCACGCACTCCGAATCCGGCACCACGCCCTCATCGCATCAGCAGTCCAATACCGACTCTGGCCTGGGCTCACCCGAAAGCAGCAGCCCGCGCCCCGTGCACGAAGCCGGCGATGACGCGCAGCCCACCGGCCCTACCAACGGCCCCACGACGAGCGCCTGGGAGGGCAGCCGCAACGAAGGCGATGCTGGCCGCCTCGATACTGGCGGCAACGTGCGTTAAGCCTTGTTTTTGGTAGTGCAGGGTCGATAGTGCACTACATAAAAGCCCCCGCAACACTCGTTGCGGGGGCTTTTCATTTATAGCATCTATAACAGTAAGGCAGGCGGCAGGTGGCCTACTTATGCAGCCACAGCGTGGTCGCGCACGAAGCGCACGAAGTCGCCCACAGTATACAGCGGTACCTCGTCGGGAATGGTGATGCTGAAATTGCGTTCCAGCTCAAGGATAATATCCACTACGTCGACGGTATCGAAGCGCAGGTCGCGGGCGAGGCGGGCAGTTTTACGTACGCGGCTGGCCCGAATAGCCTTGCGCTTGCTGATAATGCGAAACACCTGCTGCTCGATAGTGGGGGTATGGGCGAGGCTAGTAGTGGATACGTACATAATAACGAGGCGAAAAAAGGTGGTGAGTGAGAGCAGGCAGTGGCACAGGCCAGGTGCCCGCCGGCGGCAGCTGCTGCAACAGCTGCCGGCCGGCGGACACCGACAACGCCTTAGGCGCTATGCCAGTACAGGCGGCGTAGCCGCCTGTATTTTCTCAGAGTCCACCTCATCCGAATTGGTTGCAACGGTGTCCGCATTTTTTCCAGAAATTTTTGCTTTCAGGCTTTCGCTCAGCAAATACATAACCGGCACCACCAGCAGGGTAATGCCCGTGGCGAACACCAGACCGAAGATGATGGTCCAGGCCAAGGGGCCCCAGAACGTAACTGATTCGCCGCCGATGAAGAAGTGCGGGTTGCCGGAGTTGAATAGCTCGTAAAAGTCGATGTTCAGGCCGATGGCCAGCGGGATGAGGCCCAGCGTGGCAGCCGTGGCCGTGAGAATTACCGGGTTGAGGCGGGTACGGCCGGCCAGCACAATGGCTTCGCGCAGCGGCATGCCTTGTGAGCGCAGCATGTCCATGAACTCGACCAGCAGAATGCCGTTTTTCACTACGATGCCGGCCAGGGCAATGATGCCCACGCCTGTCATCACGATGCTCACGTTCTGGCCCGTGAGGGCGAGCCCCCAGAACACGCCGGCAATCGAAAACAGCACCTCGGAGAGGATGATAACCGGCTTGCTGAACGAATTGAACTGCGTAACGAGAATCAGGAAAATGAGGCCCAGCGCACCAATGCCGGCCATGGGCAGGAAGTCGGTGGTTTCCTTTTGGCTTTCCTGCGCGCCGCCCATGTCGATGGTGTAGCCGGGGGGCGTGGGGAAGGATTTGAGGGCGGTTTGCACAGCGGCCGCCACGTCGGGACCCGAATAGCCGTTGAGCACGTTGGAGCTGATGGTGATGACACGGTGCGTGTCCTTGCGCTTGATGCCGCCGTAGGTGCTGCCGTAGGTGACATCGGCCACCGAGGAGATGGGCACCTGGCGGATGGCGCCGGTGGCGTCGCGGAAGGTGAGCGGGGCGTTAATCACAGCGTCCACGTCGGAGCGGTACGACTTGGCGTAACGCACCTGGATGGGGTATTCATCGTCGGAGGTCTTGAATTTGCTGGCCTCGGTGCCGTAAATGGCGGTGCGCACTTCCATGCCAATCTGGCCCGTGCTGATGCCTTCGCGGTTAGCGCGGGTGCGGTTGATGTTCACGGCGATTTCGGGGTTGCGGTCCTGCAGGTTGGAGCGCAGGGCCTCGACGCCGCCGATGTGCAGCGAGTCGACGTAGCGGGTTACGCGTTTCGACAGCGCAGCCAAGGTCTTATAATCGTCGCCTGCTACTTCGATGGCAATGGGCTTGGGCTGCGGCGGGCCGCTGGCTTCCTGGTCCACCGAAATTTCGGCGCCGGGAATGCCTTTCACCACCTCGCGGATTTTATCCATGTACACGCGGGTTTTTGGGCCTTTGCGCTCACTTAGCTCCTTGAAGGCCACGGCCACTTTGCCCATGTGCGACTGCGACACGCCGCCACCCGACGAGGCGTCGCCGGGGTCGTTGGCGCCGATGGCCACGTTGCTAATCACCGATTCCACATCGGGGTTGTCGCGCCCAATCACGCTGTAGACGCGGTTTTCGAGCACGTGCGTTATCGAGTCCGTCACTTCCACGCGGGTGCCGACGGGCATGTTCAGGTAGGTGTAGATGAACTTGGGGTCGCCTTTAGGGAAGAAGTCAACGTGCGGCTTCCGGATGCCCACGGCCACAAACGAGCCGATGAACAGCACGAGCACGCCCACCATCACAATGGCCGGGTGGCCGATGGACCAGCGCACCAGGTCGGCGTAGCCGTTCTGGAAGCGCGGCAGGGCCCGCGTCTGGAACCAGGCAATCATTTTCACGAACACGAAGGTGTTGAGGAAGCACAGCAGAATGATGGTGATGGCGAGGTTGCCCACGAAGGTGGAGTGCGCCACGTAGCCGATAATGGCAATGACGAGCAGCACGCCCATGGAAATGAGGAACCCGCGGGTGAGCTTGGGCTTGGCGTGCAGGTCATTCTCGAAATGCTCTTCGCGCTGCATGAAGCTCACCGCAAACACCGGGTTCATGATGAAGGCCACGATGAGCGAAGCCATGAGCGTGATGATGAGCGTAACGGGCAGATAGTACATGAACGAGCCCACAATGCCCGGCCAGAACAGCAGCGGCACAAACGGCGCCACCGTAGTCAGCGTGCCGGCCAATACGGGGATGAACACCTCGCCGGCCGCGAACTTGGCGGCTTTGGGTGTGGTCAGGGTGGGGTGCTCGTGCAGCAGGCGGTGGGTATTTTCAATCACCACAATGGCGTCGTCCACCACAATACCCAGGGCCAGCAGGAAGGCGAAGAGCACAATCATGTTCAGCGTGAAGCCAAACACGGGAATAACCAGGAAAGCCAAAAACATCGAAATTGGCACCGATAAGCCCACAAACAGCGCGTTGGTGGTGCCCATGAAGAACATCAGAATCAACGTCACCAGCAGGAAGCCAATGATGATGGTATTGATGAGGTCGTGGAGCGTAACGCGGGTGTCGTTCGAGGTGTCGCCGGTTACCGTGATGTTCAGCTCTTTGGGGAGGTTGGCTTTGGAATCGGCGATGATTTTCTTGATGTTGTCGGACGCCTCAATCAGGTTTTCGCCGGCCCGCTTCACCACGTTCAGCGTGATGGCAGACTTGCCGTCGAGGCGGGCGTAGCTTTCGCGGTCCTTGAAGCCGTCGGTGACGGTGGCAATATCGCCGAGGCGCACGGGCGCGCCGTTGAGGTTTTTTACCTGGATGTCGGCAATGTCTTCGGCACGCACGTACTGGCCGGCCACGCGCACGGCGCGCTTCTGCCCGCCCACGTCGATACTACCGCCTGATACGGTCACGTTCTCCGCACCGATGGCGCGGGAAATGTCCGAAAAGCTCAGGCGCGAGGCGCGCAGCTTGTTCAGGTCCACGTCCACGTTTACCTGCTGGTCGAGGGCGCCCACGATATCGACGCGGGTGATTTCGGGCAGGGCCTCAATCTTGTCCTGGAAGTCGTCGGCGAACTTCTTGAGCTGAGCGGCGGGCAGGTTGCCGCTTAGGTTCACGAACATGATGGGCTGCTCGGAAATGTTGATTTCCTTGACGGTGGGGTCGGCGGGCAGGTCGTTGGGCAGCTCGGCCCGGGCTTTGTCTACGGCATCCTTGATGAGCTGCTTGGCTTCCGGCACCTTCACGCTGGAGTTGAACTCCACGTCCACGATGCAATAGTCCTGGTTGGAAGTAGAATTGATGTGCTTTACCCCGTTGATGCCCTTAATCTCCTTTTCGAGCTGGCGCGTCACCAGGTTTTCGATGTCGGTAGGCGACGTGCCGGGGTACACCGTGGCCACGATGATGCGCGGAATCACGATGTCCGGAAACTTCTCCTTGCCGAGCTTGATGTAGGCGAAAATGCCCGCCACGCACAGCAGCACCGTGATGATGTAAATGCTGGTTTTGTTATTAATGGACCAACTGGTTGGGCCAAATTCTTTCTCTATGTCCTGCATGGCTTGATTTGCTTTGTAGGGGCGGGGCTTGTCCCCGCCCGAATCGTTGCATGGAATGGTAATAGCGGCATCGCTCAACGGCTTCGTTCAACGACGGGCGGGGGCAAGCCCCGCACCCTACGCGCCCTGCACGGCCACCTTCTGGCCTTCGTTCAGGTTTTGGTAGCCGGCTGAGATGATTTGGTCAGCGCCGGTGAGGCCGCTGGTCACTTCCACTTTGCCGTTGTAGGTATTGCCGGTTTTGATGATGCGCTTTTTGGCCACGGCCTTGCCAGCCTCCTGGCCCACCACGTACACGTAGCTGTTTTCCTCGTCGTGTTGCACGATGTCGACCGGAATAACGGTGGCGTTGGCCTGGGCGTAGTTCTGGATGCGCACCGTGGCTACCATGTTGGGACGCAGGTCGGCGGCTTTGGCACCTTTCAGGCGCAACTCTACTGTAAACGTGCGGCTCGTGGCGTTGATGCTACGGCTTACCACCCGCACCGTGGCGGGCAGTTCCTCGCCGCCAAGGTCCGGGATGGTCACCACGGCGTTGTCGCCAGCCTTGATGCTGTTGCCGTAGGCTTCCGACACCTCGGCCAGGATTTTGCTGCCCGTGCCGCTGGTCAGGCGCACCACCGGCGCACCCGGCGCCGTGATTTCGCCCAGCTTGGGCAGCACCTCGTCCACGGAGCCCGAGAACGGCGCCACCACATTATATAAGGAACGCTGCTGGTTGAGGGTGGCCAGGTTGCGCTGCAGGGCCTGGTAGTTATTTTTGGCCGTGAGGTACTGGATTTCGGTGCCAATCTGCTGGTCCCACAGGCTCTTCTGCTTCTCGTACACGGTTTTGGCGAGGTCCATGCGGGTGCGCAGCTCGGCAGCGCTGGCATCGAGGATGCTGGCATCAATGGTGGCCAGCACCTGGCCCTTGCCCACCCGGTCGCCGCGCTGTACGCGGATGCTGGTGAGCGAGCCCGCCGCCCGGCTGCCTACGGTGGCATTCTGGTCGAAATCGACCCGGCCCTGCACCTCGAGGTAGCTCTTGAAGCTCTCGGGCTTGGCGTTCATCACCGACACGGGCGTAGCGGCCACGGTAGCCGGACCGCCGGTTTTGGCTTCCAGCTCAGCAATTTTGGCCTGCGTAGCGGCCTGCTCGCTTTTCAGCTTGGCCAGCTCGGCTTTGGGGTCTTTGTTGGAACCGCCGCAGGAGGCGAGCAGCAGGGTGCCGGCGAAAAGCAGCGCGGCGGGTTGGGTTGAGGAGAAACGCATGGGTAAGCGGGGTGTTTTTTGGAGAGGTCGTCATGCAGAGCGCAGCGAAGCATCTCGCGTGCAGCAACTAAATCGAGCGAACAATGCGAGCGAGATGCTTCGCTGCGCTCTGCATGACGTGCTGTGATGAGTTATTTCTTGACCTGGTTGAACAGCTCACCGGTAGCTTTGTCGCGGTCGACTTTGGCTACCAGCACGTCGTACACGGCGCCGTAGTAGTTGGTTTGGGCCGAGCGCAGGTCGGTTTCAGCCGTAATCACCTCCAGGTTGGAGCCCACACCGGCGTTGAACTTGATGCGCGTAACGCGGGCCACATCAGTAGCCAGGTCGAGGTTGGCCTTCTGGTTGTCGAGCACATCCAGGGCGTTGATGAGCGTGGTGCGGCTCTGGGCGTCCTGCAGGTCGATGCTCTGCTTCAGCGTTTCGAAGCCGCGCTCAATAGCTTGCTGCTGAATGCGCGTCTGTTGCACCAGGTACTTGCGGCGGAAGCCATCAAACACCGGCACCTGCAAGCTCAGGCCCACGTTGCCGAAGCCGAACCAGTTCTGGTTGGCAAAGCCCGCCGAGTTGCGCGAGTCGGGCCCGCGGAAAGCAAACAGCTCGCTCCCCGTTTTCGCTGAGCCCGTGAAGCCGTAAGCCCCCGTGAGAATGAGGCGTGGGTAAGCGCCGGCCTGACGGTTGCGCAGGTCGAGGCCAGCCAGGGCCTGCTGGGTTTCCAGAGTCGAGAATTCGATGCGGTTGTTGTAGTTGATGGCCCCACGGGCCGCTGTTGGCAGGCCACCCGAGAGCGCGTTTTGCTGGTCGAGGCGGTTTTGGGCGGCGGTATTGTCGCCGCCGGGCGTAGCCGGTGCAGTGGGCACGGCGCTAAGACCATCCACGCCGCCACCATTGGCCAGGCTGGCTACGCCAAGGCGCTGGCGCAGGGCGCCGGCATCCACCACGGCCGCGCCGAGCGAGTCCGTCAGCTGGATGTTTTGCTGCTGCGGCAGGCCCATCTGGAACTTGAGCAGCCCGAGGCTCAGCTCCGTGAGGCGCTGCGCTTTCTGCTGCTCAACCACCAGGTTGTTGCGCTGCACGCGCAGGCGGTCCACGTCGAGCTTCTCGGCAAAACCAGCTTTGTAAACTTTCTGCGTCTGGCTCAGTACCGTGTCGAGGCGTTGCACGTTGCGAGCCAGCAAGCCCAGGCGCGAGCGAGCCACCAGCGTACTGTAGTAGGCCTTGCTCACCTGCTCCACCACGTCGATTTCGGCCTGCTGGGTTTGCTTCTTGGCCAACTCGGTATACACCTTAGCCGCCTTCAGACCAATCAGGTACGAGCCGTCGAACAGCAGCTGCGACACCGAGGCACTGGCGTTGCCGGCGTATTGCAGGCCAAAGGCGAACGGCTGCGGCGGCAACGCCAACTGCTGAGTTCCCAGCACCGTTTTCTGCCCGCCCTGCGCGGCATCCAAGTCACTCTGCGTGAGCACCGTTTGGGAAAGTGGGAAGCTTACCAGGCTCTTCTGCAGCTTGAAGTTGTCGGACAGCGTGGCGCCCACGTTCACCTGCGGCAGGCCGGCGCTCTTGATTTCGCCCACTTTGGCCGCCGCCGTAGCCTCGCCCAGGCGGGTAGCCAGTAGCGTCGACTTGTTCTGCACGGCGTAGCTGATGGCCTGTTGCAGGGTCAGGGGCATGGTTCCCGCCGTAGGGGTAGTCACCAACACCGCGTTGGGCTGGGTTTGGGCAAGCAACGCCTGGGGTACGGCCGCACTCAGGGCAGCTGCCAGCAGGAATCTGGTTCGAAACAGCGTGTTCATAAACAGCAAAAAGAAACGGGTAAGCGGGGAAAAGCGGGTTATTCTTCGTCGGTGACGTGGCGGTACTCGTTGATGAGCTTGTGGCCCTTGAGCGTAGCCACGCCGAGCATGAAGTGTTCGAGCAGCGCTACCGACACCCGCTCGTTGGCAAAAGCCCGATGCGGGTATACCTGAGGGTCGAACTGCATTTCAATCTGAGCCAGGCGCAGGCGGGCAATCACATCAATGTCCAGGTCGGCCCGAAACAGCCCCTCGGCAATGCCCCGCTGCAGGTTCTGGACGATTTGCGAAAGGATGAACTGGTTTTTGTGCACCATCCAGAGCTGCCAGGTGGTGGGATGAAATTTCTGGAGGTCGTAGAAGATGCTGGGGTGCACGTTGCTGAATTCCTGCTTTACCCATTCCAGCATCCGAAACAGCTCGTCGATGGCCGAGGTGGCCGTATCAATCATCGCGTTGCAGTCGAGTTGGGTGCCTTCGAGGTGGCGGGTCATGGTCGCCTGCACAATCTGGTCCTTGTTTTCGAACCACTTGTAGAGGGTTTTTTTCGACATCGCCAGGTCGGCGGCGATGTCGTCCATGCTCACGCTTTTGATGCCGTTGCGCATAAAAAGCGACTGAGCGTGGTTGAGGATGCGGTCTTTGATTTCCATAAGTAACGCCGCAAAGATACAACGGAAACTTTAATCGTGCTCAAAGTTTCCAACGCATTTTTACGGTCTGCAACCAGTGCAGGGCCCTTTTGCGCGTGGCAAGACGCACCCACCCCCGGTTTACTTTAGCCTAATCCGAAAAAGAGTATTCAACTGCTTGCATGACTAACTAATTTTGTTGGCACATCAAAGCTAATATAATTAGCCTAATAATATTCATGAACCGTATTATTTATTTGTGAACATGTGCATAGCCAGGCGCACGGCGGAAGAGCCGGGCGCGGGTACTTTTGCGCCGGGCCGTGGTGGCCCGCTTGCATTTGCTCCTATGAAAATCCGGACCGGCTTCGGCTACGACGTTCACCAACTTCAGGAAGGGCTGCCCTTCTGGCTCGGCGGCATTGAAGTGCCCCATACGCACGGTGCCCTGGGCCACTCCGATGCCGACGTGCTCATCCACGTCATCTGCGATGCGCTGCTGGGCGCGGCCAACCTGCGCGACATTGGTTTCCACTTCCCCGATACCGACCCGCAGTACAAGGGCATCGACTCAAAAAAGCTGCTCTCCGGCGTGATGCGCCTGCTGCGCGAACGCGGCTACGAGGTGAGCAACATCGACTCGACCATTTGCCTGGAGCGGCCCAAAATCAACCCCCACATTCCGGAAATGCAGCGCGTGCTGGCGGCCGTGATGGGCGTGGCCGAGGAGGATATCTCCATCAAAGCAACCACGACCGAAAAACTGGGTTTTGTGGGCCGGCAGGAAGGCGTGGCCGCCTACGCCAGTGTGCTGATTCAGAAAGCCTGATAGTGCGGCATAGGATGTAGAGACGCGACCCATCGCGTCTTGCGTCCGCACCATCTTGGCCATTCCAGTAACGCTATGCTATCATCGTTCAACGCCGAGACGCGAAAGGTCGCGTCTCTACATCGTTCCGAATTTCCCACCTCACATTATCAATGAAGCATACTCCTCTCCTACTGGCCTTTCTTGCGCTGGCCAGCGCTGCTCCGGCTCAGGCCCAGGGCAAGTTGAAAGTAAAAACCAAGCCCGCTACCGGCGCGGCTGCCACTAAAATCAAAACTCCCACCGGCAAGACTGCGGGCAAAGACTGGAGCGTGAAATACGCCGACATGGTAACCGCCGAGCGGATGCGCACCCACTTGGCCGTGCTGGCCTCGGATGAGTACGAAGGGCGTGAAACCGGCCAGAAGGGCCAGCACATGGCCGCCGACTACGTGGCCAAGCAGTTCAAAACCGCCGGCCTGACGGGCCCGGTCACCACCGGCACCGACCCTTACCAGCAGCACTTCGACGTGGAGCAGGTGACTTGGGCCGAGGGCAACACCTTGAAAGTAGGCAGCACCAGCTACGACTGGCTGACGGATTTTTATGGCACCGGCGACTCGCCCTTCGGCCAGGAAACCAGCGTGAAGCCGGTTTTTGTGGGCTATGGCATTGAGCAGGACGGCTACTCCGACTACGCCAAGGTGGACGTGAAAGGCAAGGACGTGCTCATCCTGCTGGGCGAGCCCACTGGCGATGGCGGCAAGGCCCTGCTCAGCGCCGACGGCGCGCCCACCAAATGGGGCACCGACACCGGCCGCGGCGCGAAGGCCACGCTGGCTGGCCAGAAAGGGGCCCGTTCGGTGTTTTACGTGAGCTTCAACCCAACCAGTAACTTCGCCAAGCAGTCGGCGCGCTTGGCTCCGTTTCTGGCGCGGCCGTCGATGGTGATGGTGGGCAACGACCGGCCGAGCCGCGTACCGGCCTTCTTCGTGTCGCCGGCCGTGGGCCTGGCCGTGCTGGGCACGACGGACGCAGCAATTCAGGCCTATCTGGGCAAAATCAATAGCACCAAGCAGCCAGTGGCTTCCACTTTCACGGTGGTACCGATGCAGATTAAGGCCGAGCGCAAGCGCGAGAAGCTGGACACGCAGAACGTGCTGGGCTTCATCGAAGGCACGGATAAGAAAGCGGATGTGATTGTGATTTCAGCTCACCACGACCACCTGGGCAAACACGACGGCCAAGTGTTCAACGGGGCCGATGACGACGGTTCGGGCACATCGGCCATTATCACGATGGCCGAGGCGTTTGCCAAGGCGAAGAAGGAAGGCCAAGGACCGCGCCGCAGCTTACTGTTCCTGAGCGTGACGGGTGAGGAAAAGGGTCTGTTCGGCTCGGAATACTACTCGAAGCACCCAACTTTCCCACTGGCCCAGACGGAGGCCGACCTGAACGTGGACATGATTGGCCGCACCGACGCGGAGCACGAAGGCAAGCCCGACTACGTGTACGTCATCGGTTCCGACAAGCTGTCGTCGGAGCTGCGCGTGGTTCTGGAGGCGGCGAATAAGCAGTACGGCCCTATCGATATGGACTACCGCTTCGACGACCCCAACGACCCGAACCGCTTCTACTACCGCTCCGACCACTACAACTTCGCGGTGAACAAGGTACCGGTGGCGTTTTTCTTTAACGGCGTGCACGCCGAATACCACAAGGAGAACGACGAAATCAGCAAAATCGAGTTTGGCAAGATGGAGAAGCGAGCCCGCTTGGTGTTCCACACCGCCTGGGAGCTGGCCAACCGCGAAGGGCGCATCGCCGTTGATTCGAACAAGCCGTAGTTTTAATCGTCATTTAGCCCGTCTGTCATCCTGAGCGTAGCGAAGGACCTTATCACGTTTGAGCAGTATGCAGTCGTCAATTACTGCTAATCGTTCAGCGGTGAGAAGGTCCTTCGCTACGTTCAGGATGACAGACGTTTTCATTGCTCACTGCCTCCTCCATGCTGAAACCTTTTGCGCTGGCAACCCTATTGCTTGCCGGCACTCTACCTGCCACTGCCCAGAATGCGCCTACCAAAGTCAAAATAAAGACCAAAACAAAGGGTGCGGCCGCTACCCCCACCACTCCGGACCTATCGCAAACCTACGCTGCCCTCATCGAGCCTGCTGGCCTGCGCGCGCACCTCACCGTAGTGGCTTCGGATGCGTTTCAGGGGCGCGAAGCAGGCCAGCCGGGCCAAAAGCTGGCAGCGAAATATTTGGTGAAGCAGTTTGCTGAAATTGGATTGCAAGGGCCTGTAACGGGCAGCGACAACCCGTATCTGCAGCACTTCCAGCTGGCGCGTAGCATCTATGCTCCGGGCGGTTACCTGAAAGTGGGAGGCCAACGCTACGACTACCTCAGCGACTGGTTTAGCTACGG
The DNA here is from genome assembly GCF_039539585.1 of Hymenobacter glaciei. NCBI lineage: Bacteria > Pseudomonadati > Bacteroidota > Cytophagia > Cytophagales > Hymenobacteraceae > Hymenobacter > Hymenobacter glaciei. Next base: position 113,089 of record NZ_BAABDK010000017.1, read on the forward strand.
GCCGATGCCGTCGCCCTTTCTGACTGAAACGGCTTCGCAGCCCGTTTTTGCCGGGTTTGGAGTGGAGCAGGGCGCGTATTCGGACTACGTAGGCCTCGATGTGAAGGGCCGGGATGTGGTGGTCATCATGGGAGAACCGCAGGACGAGCGCGGCCGCAAGCTACTGAAGCCGCTGGGGCGCAAGGCCGACTACTGGGACTCGGGCCTGCGAAAAGCGGCGCTGGCCAAGGCCCACGGCGCCCGCAGCATATTCCTGATGACGTTTGCCCCGGCCGATGCTTTCCGGAAGCAGACTGCCCAACTCGGCGAGTCGCTGCGCGAGCCGGCTTTTTCGCTGCCCGACCCGGGTCCGGAAATCGTCGACACGGTGGCTGAGAATATTCCGCCGGGCATCGGGGTGTATTACACGTCGCAGGATATGGGGCTGGCGCTGGCTGGCACAACTATGAACGGGTTGATTGACTACGTGCGCGCCCTGAGCCGGGCTGGTCGGCCGGTACCAGCGGGGTTTCAGGCACCTACAGCAGCTATATTTTTGCCGCAAACTCAACAGCCTCTCACCACCGAAAACGTGCTGGGCTTTCTGGAAGGCTCGGATAAGAAAGACGAGGTGCTGGTGGTTTCGGCCCACTACGACCACCTGGGCGTGAAGCATGACACGATTTACAACGGGGCCGACGACGACGGCTCGGGCACAGTGGGCGTGCTGGCGCTGGCCAAGGCGTTTGCGCAGGCTAAAAAGGACGGGCACGGCCCGCGCCGCAGCATCTTGTTTGTGCTGATGACAGCGGAAGAAGAGGGCCTGTTTGGCTCGGAATACTACACGGCACACCCGGTACTGCCGCTGGCCAGCACCATTGCCGACCTGAACATTGACATGGTGGGCCGCACCGACCGTAAGCACAGCGCCAAGAAGCATTTCGTGTGCATTGTGGGTTCAGATAAGCTGTCGTCGGAGTTGCACTCCATCAACGAAGCGGCCAACCGCGACTACACGCACCTCGAGCTGGACTACCATTTCAACGTGCCGGGCGAGCCGGAGCACATCTACTATCGCTCGGACCACTACAACTTTGCGCGGCGCAAAATCCCGGTGATTTTTTATACGACCGGCGAGCACGCGGATTACCACCGCGCCACCGACGACGTGGAGAAGATTGAATTCGATAAATTGGCGGAACGCGCTCAACTCGTGTTCCACACGGCCTGGGCGCTGGCCAACCGCGAGCAGCGCATCGTAGTTGACTCCAATAAGCCCTGAGCGCAAAGGCTCGCGAAGTTTAAAAATTAAGTTTCACTAAGTTTAGCTCATGAGTGAAAACGAGATTTCGAAGGTGGTGCTGGATGCGGCTTTTCGGGTACATACCGAACTCGGACCCGGGCTTTTTTGAATCGGTGTACGAAGCGGCCCTGACGCACGAGTTGCGCAAGGCAGGGCTCGAAGTAGAAACGCAGGTGCCCATCCCGGTTGTCTACGATGGCATCAAGCTGGCCTTGGGGTTTCGGCTGGATGTATTGGTTGAAAATAAGGTGGTTTTGGAATTGAAATCCTGCGAACAGCTTATCCCCATTCATTCGAAGCAACTACTGAATTGCCTACGTTTAGCCGACCTACGCCTGGGCCTCATGTTCAACTTCAACGTGGAATCCCTCAAAGGCAATATCATCCGCCTAGCCAACAACCTTCGCTAGAGCCAGTACCGCCTTTGCGAAACTTAATTTTAAAACTTAGCGAAACTTTGCGCGCATGAAGGCTGAACAATTCCAAATCGACTCGGAAGCTAAAGCCTTCGACCGCGAACACCGCCGCAAAATCCGCTTCAACATCGGCAAGTACGACGCGGCCGTGAGCGCTGGGATGAAGCTTTATGACGAGCACGAGCTGGCCCGCGACCGCGGCGCCTACCTGAAAGCCACCGTGCTAGAAAAGCTGGACGAGTACCTGCTGCAATTCGAAGCGGCTTTTACGGCGCGGGGCGGGCGCGTGGTTTGGGCCCGCGACGCGGCCGAGGCGCTGGCTGAAATCGGCAAGCTGACCAAGGCCCGCAACACCAAAACCGTGGTGAAGGCCAAGAGCATGACCACCGAGGAAATCCACCTCAATAAGTACCTCGCCACGCAGGGCATCGAGTCGGTGGAGACGGACCTGGGCGAGTACATCGTGCAGCTGAATGGGGAGCGCCCCTACCACATTGTGACGCCCGCCATGCACCTGAGCAAGGCCGACATCAACGACATTTTCGTGAAGCACTTGGGCACCGAAAGCACCGACGACGCCCAGAAGCTCGTGCTCACGGCCCGCCACCTGCTGCGCAATAAGTACACCGAAGCCGAAGTGGGCGTGACGGGTGGCAACTTTCTCATTGCCAAAGAAGGCGCTGTGGCTGTGACCGAGAACGAGGGCAACGCCCGCCTCTCGGCCACCTTCCCCAAGCTGCATATTGCGGTGGTTGGCATCGAGAAAGTTATTCCGCAACTGACAGAGTTGGACTTGTTCTGGCCCCTGCTCAGCACCAGCGGCACGGGGCAGCAAGTGACGGTATATAACACGGTGTACTTCGGCCCGCGCCAGCCCGATGAAGTGGACGGCCCCGAAGAAATGGTGGTGATTCTGCTCGACAACGGCCGCACCAACCTGCTGGCCCAGCCCGACAAGCGCGCCGCCCTGCGCTGCATCCGTTGCGGGGCCTGCCTGAATGTGTGCCCGGTGTACAAGAACATCGGCGGCCACACCTACGAAACCACGTATTCCGGCCCCATTGGCTCGGTCATCAGTCCGCACCTGAGTGGCCTGCCCGAGCACAAGCACCTGAGCTACGCCAGCAGCCTGTGCGGCGCCTGCACCACGGTGTGCCCGGTACGCATTCCGCTGCACAACCTGCTGCTCCTCAACCGCAAGCAGAGCGTGGAGGAAGGCTACGCGCCGACCGAGGAAAACGTAGCCATTGGCCTGTGGAAGTGGAGCATGCAGCACCGCTGGGCCCTCGATTTGCTGCCCGTGAAGCTAAAGGACTGGAGCCTGGGCCGCCTGCTGGGCCAGGTGGGCTGGAGCAAGCGCCGGGCCAGTCTGCACATCGGCGGGCCTTCGTTCCGGGAGTTGTGGAAGGAGCGGGCTGCCCAACGTTAGGGCAGCTAAACCTTAGCTCTTCGGCTTTTCCACTGCGTTGCCCGTATGAGGGTTTTTGCTGGATTATGCCCGACTATTTATTTGTCGCTCTGCGTGTGATTGCCGGCCTGGGCGGCATTATACTGGTTATCACCACGCTATCGGCAGCCATTCGCTCGTTTGTGCTGCCCCGCAACGAAGTGGTGCGGCTGAATGTGTGGGTGTTTTCGGGTATCCGGGTGTTTTTTGATTTTGCGGCGAAGTCGGCTAACTCCTACGAGCGGCGCGACAAGATTATGGCGCACTACGCCCCCATTGCGCTGGTCGCGCTGCCGGTGGTATGGGAAGCGCTGGTCGGGGCGGGCTACACCTGCGTGTACTGGGCCTTGGGCGAAGGCAGTTGGCAGCAGTGCTACGAGTTGAGCAGCAGCTCACTCACCACCCTGGGCAATGCCGACGCTCACCACCTGCTGGTGCGAGTCCTCACCTACTCCGAAGCAGCCCTGGGGCTGTTGCTGCTCACGCTGCTGCTGTCGTACCTGCCCACCATCTACCAGGCCTTTTCGCGGCGCGAAGCGACGGTGGCATCCCTGGAGCTGCGGGCCGGCACGCCCCCTACGCCCGCCTGCCTGCTGAACTGGCTCAACCACGACGGCTCGGTGCAGAACGACGACCACCAATGGGCCGCCTGGGAGCAATGGTTTGTGGAGATTGAGGAAAGCCACACCTCACTGCCCATCCTCTCGTTCTTTCGCTCGCCGCAGCCGGGCCGCTCCTGGGTAACGGCCGGTGGACTGATTCTGGACACGGCCGCCTTGCTTTTTGCGGCCGTGGATGGGCCCCAACCCCGCCAGGCCCAGATTACCTTCAAGGCCGGATGCCTGGCCCTGAACCGGGTGTACCGCTTCTTCAACACCAAAGCGGGTGTGGAACCCACCAGCCTGACGCCCGAAAGCGAAATACCCGACCCCGGCCGCCACGACTTCGACGAGGCCTGCCAGGTGCTGGCCGACAAAGGCGTGAAAATATGTGCAGACGGCGACGCCGCCTGGCAGCAGTACCGCGAGCTGCGCAGCCGCTACGCGGTAGCCCAGCAATTCCTGAGCCGCTTGCTGATGGCTCCGGGCTACGACGCCGCGGTCTAGCCTCGGCAGTAGCCAGAGCCATAACGCCAGCAAACGGGCAGCATATCAGCCGGACAGCCGGGCAGGTAACGCCAGCGCCGGCAATATTCTACCATAAACAAACGGGCGATAATTGCCCGCATGGCGGCGTCTGTGGGGTTTTGGCCAGTGGCCAAAAATATTATTATCTGGGCATTACGCGCTGTTGCTTTACGGGTGGCAAAATGCAGTAACTTAGGCCGCTGCCCAGCCCCTGCCTGCTTTGGCAAGGGGGCCGGACGGCTTTTCTCGTTTCCCGTTTTCCCGAACTTTTCACCCTTTTCCCTCCACCTATTTCCAAACCTCTATGCACACAGTTTTTCTAAGCAGTCGGCTAGGCCGGTGGCTGGCGGTGGTCGTGCTGGCGTTGCTGGCAGTTCCCGTGGCCCAGGCCCAACTCAGCGGGCCCAAGGCCATTCCGGGCGATTATGCCACGGTGGCGGCCGCCATCTCGGCCCTCAACGCCCAGGGCGTGGGGGCGGGGGGCGTCACCTTCAACATTGCGACGGGCTACACCGAAACCTTCGCTAGCCCCACGGCGGGCGCCATTACGGCAACGGGCACGGCAGGCAACCCGATTGTTTTCCAAAAAGCAGGGGCGGGCGCCCGGCCGGTTATTACGGCCGGCGTGGGCACGGCGGCCCTCGATGCCATCATCAGCCTGGCGGGGTCCGACTATGTGACCTTCGACGGCCTGGAACTGACCGAGAGCACTGCCAACACCACGGCCGCGACGCAAATGGAATTTGGCTTTGTCCTGTTCCGCCCCTCGCCTACTGATGGCTGTCAGTTCAACGTCATCCGCAACTGCGTGGTGACGCTGAACAAGACCAACACCGGCACCTTTGGCATCTACGGCGCAGCTTCGACGGCAGTGCTGTCTACGTCGGTTGCCGCTACCGCGCCTTCCGGCGCCAACTCCAACAATAAGGTGGACGGCAACATCATCACCAACTCCGCGACCGGGATGTACTTCACGGCCTCGACGGCGACGACCATTGCCAACTACGACGTGAGCAACGAGGTTGGGGTAGTGGCGCCTAACATGGTGTACAACTTCGGCACTACGGCTACGGGCTGGGGCATCGGCGGCAACTACCAGAGTGCATTTAAGGTGGTGAACAACGTAGTGAACAACACGCTGAACTACGCCGGCGGCACCACGTCGGCGGTAGCGGCCAGCACCGTTACCAACACGCTGCGCGGCATTTACGGCAACGCCTGCCCTTCGGCCAGCATCGACATCACGGGTAACACAATTACGCTGGCCAGCGGGGCCACCACCTCGCTGATGACCGGCATCGACAACGGTATTGGCAGCACGCCTGCTTCGAACACGGTGAACATCACGGGGAATAGCGTGACGCTCACCTACGCCACGGCCACCACCGCCACCATCACGGGCATTACGAACTCGGGCGGGGCCACCACGGTAAACATCACCGGCAACACGGTGCAAAACTCGACGGCGCCGGCGGCTACCACGGGTTCGTTCACGGGCATCACGTCGTCAGCGGGTTCGGCCATCAATCTGAATGGCAACACGGTAACCAATAACACCACGGCTGGCACCGGCACCATGACGCTGATTGCTTCGAGTCTGGTTGCGGCCGCTTCGCCGGTCAGCATCAGCAACAACACGATTACAGGCAACAGCAAGACGCCCACTGGCACCACGGCCAGCGTCACGCTGCTGGGCATCACGCTGGGCTCGGCTACCACCACCATTACCGGCAACACCATCACCAACAACACCATTGTAACGGCGGGCACTTCCACTTCGGCGGCTACCCTTACGGGCATCAACAGCACGGCTGGCTCGACCACCGTTGAGAACGTGTCGAACAACGTGATAACCGGCCTGAGCATCAGCGGCACCAGCACGGCGACCACGCACGTGCTGCGCGGCATTGTGGCTTCCAGCAGCAGCAACTCGGTACAGACGCTGAACCAGAACACGATTGGCGGCTTGTCGATTGCTTCGGGCAGCGGCACGGTAACGGGCCTTTCGGTGCCCTCCGGCGGCGCTACGGGCAGCGTTGTCAACCGCAACAAAATATATGACTTGAGCGCAACCGGCGCGGCAGCCAGCGCAACCGGCCTGCTGATTTCGGCCGGCGGTACCTACACCGTGGCCAACAACCTCATCGGCGACCTGCGCACGCCAGCCGCCACCGGCCTGCTGGCTGTAACGGGCCTGAACGTGAGCGGCGGCACCGCCGTCAACGCCTATTACAACTCCCTCTACCTGAACGCGGCTAGCTCCGGCGCTACGTTCGGTACGTCGGGCATTTACCTCAACTCGACCACAACCACGCTCGACGCCCGCAACAACATTGTGGTGAACAAAAGCACCGCGGCCGGCGCTGGTGGCTACACCGTGGCCCTGCGCCGGGTGAGCGGCGTCGCCGGCACGGCACCGGCCAACCTAGCCACGACCACCAACAACAACCTCTACTACGCGGGCACGCCTTCGGCGACGAACCTGATTTACGTGGAGGGCACCACCACGGCGACCAACCCTCAACAGACGCTTATTGCTTACAAAGCCTTGGTGGCGAACCGCGAAAGCAACTCGGTAACCGAAGACGTGCCCTTCCTGAGCACGACGGGTTCGACGGCGACCTTTCTGCACATCAGCCCCACCACACCCACGCAGGTAGAGAGTGGCGGCACGCCCATTAGCAGCATTACCACCGATTTCGACGGCGATGCGCGCAATGCCACTACCCCCGACATTGGGGCCGACGAAGGCACGTTTACGCCCCAGGACCTGTCCGGGCCCACCATCACGGTAGCAGCCCTGGGCAACACCCCCAGCACCACCAACCGCACCATTACAGTAACCATTGCCGACCCCAGCGGCATTGCCACGGGCACCAACGCGCCGCGGCTGTTCTTCCGCAAAGGCACCAGCGGGGCCTTCCAGAGTGTGGTGGCTACCAGCGTGAGCGGCAACAGCTACACTTTCACGTTTGACTATGCCCTGGTGGGCGGGGTTGCCCCCGGCGACTTCGTGCAATACTACGTGGTGGCGCAGGACGCCAGCGCCAACAACAACGTGAGCAGCAACCCGGTGGGCGGCACCTTCACCACGCCGCCGAGCCAGGTGTATCAGTTCCTGATTCAGACCCAGCTGAGCGGAACGTACTACGTGGGCACCAGCACCTCGCCGAACCCGGCCCGCACCTACGCCACCATCACGGCGGCCGTGAGCGCCTACAACCAGAACCAACTGACCGGGGCCGTAACCTTCGTGCTGCTGGATGCCAGCTACGGCCCCAGCGAAACCTTCCCGATTCAGGTTCTGAACAACGTTGATGCATCGGCGACCAACACCCTGACCATTAAGCCCAACACGGGCCTGAGTACCATGCTCACGGGCAGCAATGCTTCAACCCTGTTCCAGCTCATTGGCAGCGATTACGTGACCCTGGACGGCAGCAACGGCGGCACCATTTCGGCCACCGACCTGCGCGCCAGCCGCAACTGGACCATCAACAACACCAGCACGGCTACCGGCAGCAATGGCATTGTGCTGACGGTGTTTACCTCGGGCACCGACAACGCCACCAACAACACCTTCAAAAACCTGGTGATTACCGGCAGCGGTTCGGCCACGGCACAGGCGGGCATCATCATGCTGTCGACGACGGCGGCCACGGCAGCCAACAACAACAATCAGGTGCTGAACAACGCCATTTCGGGCAGCATCTACGGCATCTACACCTCGGGGCCGAGTGCCGCGCTCAAAAACACGGGCACCGTCATCAGCCAGAACGACCTGAATGCAACCGGCGCATTAGCCATTGGGCGCTTCGGCATCACGGCGCTTTTCGAAAACGGCATTCAGATTACGCAGAACACGATTGATGGCATCAACTTCGCCGGTTCCGGCGATGTCTGGGGCATCAGCGCCGGTTTCACGGGCATCAGCGCCAGCACCTTCACGGGCAGCGAGGTTATCAATGCCACCATCAGCCGCAACTACGTGGGCCAGGTGAAGCAGACGGGTACCTTCTCGGCCGTGGGCATCGCGCTGGCGGCCGCTACATCGGGCACGTCCACCATCAGCAACAACATGGTGGCGGGCGTGTCGTCGAACGGCACCGGGGGCGACTTTGGCGCGGGCATCTACATCGGCGGCGGCGCGGGCTCGACCACGCGCATCGTCTACAACTCGGTGAGCATGACCGGCACCCAAACCGGGGGCAACTACCCCAGCTTCGCGCTGGCCATCGGCGGCAGCGCGCCCACCGTGGAAATCCGCAACAACATTCTGGTTAATACCCAGAGCACCGGCGCCAACAGCATTGCCCTGGGCTTTGCCTACAGCAGCACCACGGGCGCCTACGTGGGTTTGACGTCGGACCACAACGACTTCTTCGTGGGCACGGGCGCCACCTTCGCCGTGGGCCAGACCGGCAGCCTCAGCACCACCGGAGTGCTGCGCACCACGCTCGCCGCGCTGAACACCGAAACCGGCCAGGACAACCCGGCGACCTCGAAAAACGTGAACCCGCAGTTTGTTTCGACCACCAACCTGCACGTAACGGCCAGCGCCCTCAACAACGCCGGCGTGGCCATAACCGGCGTGACGGATGACTTCGACGGCGAAACCCGCTCAGCCACTACCCCCGACATTGGAGCCGACGAGTTTACCCCGGCCGTAATCGACATTGCCGCCACTGCCCTGCTGAACCCGCTGGCCGCTGGCTGCTACGGGGCCAGCGAAACCGTGGCCGTGCGCATCACCAACAACTCCACCACCGCCCTCGACTTCAGCCAGAACCCCAGCACAGTGACCGTGACGGTGACCCTGCCGGACAATACGACCCAGACCTTCACGACGACGCTGAGCACGGGTACACTGGCCGCCAACACGGCCCAGACCGTGACCCTGCCCGGCACGCTGAACCTGACCGCCCCCGGCACCTACAGCTTCGCCGTAACAACGAGCACCACCGGCGACGGTACTGCCGGCAACGACAACCTGACCGCCACCCGCACGGTGGTGGGCGTCGCGGCCCAGCCCCAGCTTGTCACCTTCACCGGCTACACGGGCTCGAACCTGAGCACGGTATTCCCGGGCTGGAGCGAGGCTACCGGGGCGACTTTACCGGCCGGCACCACCTCGGCCTGGACCAATGGCACGTTCCCGGCAGGCAATACCACGGCCAAAGTGAACCTGTACACGACCGGCAAAAACGAGTGGATTGTCTCGCCGAAGTTTCTGGCTACCAGCTCTACGGTCCTCACTTTTGATGCGGGGCTGTCGGACTACAACAGCACCGCGGCCGACCCGGCCGGCATGACTGGCACCGACGACTTTGTGGAAGTGCGCATCTCGACCGACTGCGGCCAGACCTTTGCCCGCATCCCGGCTTTCGCCCAGTTCAACGCCAGCAACCAGCCCCCGAACGGCACGCTGAGAAACTACAGCATCGACCTGAGCGCCTACGCCGGCCAGCAGATTATTCTGGGCTTCTTCGCTTCGGAAGGCACCGTGGATGACATCCCCGACTACGACTTCCACTTCGATAACATTAACGTACGCAGCCCGTTGCCCATCGACCTGGGTCCGCTGGCCCTGGTAACTCCCACCGCCACGCAGGGCTGCTACTCGGCCGCCGAAACCGTGAGCGTGAGCGTAACCAACCTGGGTTCGCAGACGCTGGACTTCGCGGCCAACCCGGCTACCGTAACCGCCGTGGTAACCACGCCCAGTGGCTCGCAAACCCTGACGGGCACCGTAACTTCGGGCACCCTTGCCGCTGGCGCCAGCCAGACTGTGACCCTGGCTCCTACCCTCGACATGACGGCCGTAGGCACCTACTCGTTCGCCATCACGGCCACGGTAACCGGCGACCAGACCACCAGCAACGACGCCCTGGCTGCCGTAACCCGCACGGTGGCGGCCCCGGTAGCCGGCACGCTGGCCCCGGCCGCCAGCAGCATCTGCGTGAGCGGCACCGCCAGCATTACCCTGACGGGTACTGCCAACGGCACCATCCAGTACCAGAGCAGCCCCGATAACGTGACGTTTACCGACGTGAGCGGTGCCACCAGTGCCACCTACACCACGCCGGTGCTCACCAGCACCACCTACTACCGCGCCCAGGTGCGCTGCGGCACCGCCGTGGCGACGTCCAACGTGAGCACCATCACGGTGAACAACCCGCTGGTGGCTTCGACCAACACGCCGGTTGCCATCTGCTCGGGCAGCACGGCCACGCTCACAGCCACGGCTAGCACCGGCAGCAGCATCCGCTTCTTCGACGTGGCTACCGGCGGCACCGCCCTCGCCACGACCACGCCCGGCAGCTACACCACGTCGGTGCTTACGGCCTCGGCCACGTACTACGCCGAAGCCTACTCGGGCAGCAGCGAAACGGTGGGCAAGGCTACTTCGCTCCAGACCGATGGTGGCTACCAGGGCAGCAACACCGGCCTGGCCTTCACCACGACCAGCGCGCTGACCATTCAGTCGACTACGGTGTACAACGCCACGGCTACGGCCGGCTCGGTGAGCGTGGAGCTGCGCAGCAGCACCGGGGCGGTCATCGCTACGGCCGGTCCGTTTGCGGTAGCGGCTGGTAGCACCACGGCTCTCATCCCGACCGTGCTGCCGCTGAACCTGGCAGTCCCCGGCGCTGGTTCCTACCGCCTGGTAACGGCGGCTACGCCCACGCCGCCCACGCTCTACCGCGACTTCACGTCCAGCTACCCGTACAATTCGGCTAGCGGGGCAGTAAGCATTACAGGTGGTATCTTATCTGGCAATGCCAGCGGCACCTACTACTTCTTCTATAACCTGAACGTGAGCACCGAATGCGCTGGCGCTACCCGCACCGCCATTCAGGTGAATGTGACGCAGCCGGCTACGGCCACCTTCGCAACGGCCACGGGCAGCAGCTGCGGCACCTCGGCCTACCAGTTGACCAGCACCGTGGGTGGCTCGGCCACCAGCGGCACCTACACGAGCAGCGGCACGGGCACTTTCAGCCCCAATGCCGGCACCCTGACGGCTACCTACACGCCTTCGGCGGCTGATGTATCTGCTGGTTCGGTAACCATCACGCTGACTTCGGCGGGCTCGACGCCCTGCCCGGCGGCTACGGCTACGTTCACGCTGAGCATCAGCCCGGCTCCGGTGGCTACGTTCAGCTACCCGGCCGCAACCACGTACTGCGCAGGTTCGGCCAGCACCGTAACGCCCACGCTGGGCAGCGGGGCCACGGCCGGTACGTTCAGCTCGACGGCAGGCCTGGCCATTGACCCAGCTACCGGCGTGATAACGCTGAGCAGCAGCACGGCCGGCACTTACACCGTGACCAATACCGTGGCAGCTTCGGGGGCCTGTGCCGCCGTTTCGGCGACCACTACGGTTACCATCACGCCCGCTACTACGGCAACGTTCAGCTACGGCGGCGGCACGTTCTGCGTGACGGGCACCAACCCCACGGCGACCGTGACGGGCACCGCCGGCGGCACGTTCAGCTCGACTTCGGGCCTAACGATTGATGCGACCACTGGTGCCATTACGCTCAGCAGCACTACGCCCGGCACCTACAACGTGACGTACACCGTAGCCGGGCCCTGCGGCAGCAGCAGCATCCAATCGGTGACCATCACCACGGCTCCGCTGGCCACGTTCAGCTACGGCACCAGTCCGACCTTCTGCGTGAGCGGCACCACCAACCCCACCCCCAGCTTCGGCACGGGGGCCAGCGGCGGAGTGTTCAGCTCGACTACCGGCCTGACCATTAACGCCAGCACCGGTGCCATTACGTTGGCTTCTTCTACGCCCGGTACTTACACCGTGACCAACACCATTGCCGCCAACAGCGGCTGCGCGGCAGCCACGGCTAACACGCAGGTAACCATCACGGCGGCGCCCACGGCTACGTTCAGCTACGCTACGGCAACGGGCTGCGTAGGCAGCGCCGGCACGGTAACGCCCACGCTGGCCACGGGTGCTTCCGCCGGCACATTCAGCTCGACGGCGGGCCTGACGATTAACGCAACCACTGGCGCCATTACCCTCAGCAGCAGCACGGCCGGCACCTACACGGTGACCAACACGGTAGCTGCCAGCGGGGGCTGCGCTGCAGCCACGGCTATTACCACCTTCACGGTGAACCCGCGGCCGGCCACGCCAACCATCAGCGCGGCTTACAACGGGGCCACGACCACGCTCACTTCGAGCGCGGCTACGGGCAACCAGTTCTACTTTAACGGCGCGGTCATCACCGGTGCTACCGGCCAGACGTACGTGGTGAACGGCACGTCTACCTCGCTGGGCTCCTACACCGTGACGACGACCAACGCCAACGGCTGCGTGTCGCTGCCCTCGACTCCGCTGGTGGTGACGGCAGCCAAAACCGGCCTGGCCGGCGCCAGCCTCCGCCTCTACCCCAACCCGACTCCCTCGGGCCAGGTAACGCTGGAGCTGACCGGCTACCGCAGCGCCACCCAGCTCACGGTGCTCGACGCCCTGGGCCGCGTGGTATCGCAGCAGCTGTTGCCGGCTAACGCCGGTACCGCCACTCACACCCTCGACCTGACGGGTGCGGCCACGGGCGTGTACCTGCTGCGCCTGAGCAACGCCGACGGCGTGGAAACCCGCCGCCTGGTGCGCGAGTAACCGCACCGACCCGAAACAAAAAGCCCCGCTGGCATTGCCGGCGGGGCTTTTTTGTGTTTACTGTTTCGGAGTCGAGCGATGGCTGAACGATGCAGGGGTAGGGTCGTACTCGCTTTAAGTACTCAAGCAAAAGGAACCGTCATGCAGAGCGCAGCGAAGCATCTCGCTCGCATCGTGACTCGATTGATTTACTGTTACACGCGAGATGCTTCGCTGCGCTCTGCATGACGTGCTTGTTTTTGAACCCGCTTTAGTGACTCGCTACCAACAATTACAGTTCGGCGGGGTCGTCGGGCAGGATGTTCACGTCCTGCACCAGCACCATCTTCTCGATTTCCTTGCCGCGCTTGGTGGCGGCCAGGCCGCCGAGGGCGGTTTCCTTGTAGCGGGTTTCCATGGCCTGGCCCACCTCACCGAGGGCCGCCACGCACTGGTCGACGGGAATAACAGGGTCGATGCCAGCGATGGCAATCTGGGCCGAGGAGAAGGCGATGGCCGCGGCCGAGGCGTTGCGCACCACGCAGGGCACTTCCACCAGGCCGGCTACGGGGTCGCACACCAGCCCCAGCATGCACTGGATGGTAACGGCCACGGCGGCAAACACCTGCTCGACCGGACCACCCAGGCAGTACACGATGGCCCCGCTGCCCATGGCCGCGGCCGAGCCGGTTTCGGCCTGGCAGCCGCCCACGGCCCCGGCCAGCGAGGCATTCTGCTCGATGATGAGGGCAATGCCGGCCGCGACGAGCAGGCCCTCCAGAATCTGGCGGTCTGAGAGCTTGTGCAAATCCTGGATGGTGACCAGGACACCGGGCAGGATGCCCGAGGCTCCGGCAGTGGGCGCGGCCACCACCCGGCCCATGCAGGAGTTCACTTCTTTGGCGCCCAGCGCCCGGGTGATGAGCTGCTTAAACTCGGGCGAGAGGACGGTAACGGGCGAGGCGGCTATCTTCTTAGCCCCGTTGTTTATCATGCCCGAGCGCGAGGTCATGTCGCCGGTCAGGCCCTCGTGCACGGCGTCGCGCATTACGTCGTAGGCGCGCTGCAGACCGGTCCAGATTTCGTCTTCGGTGCGGCCCTTTTGCTCGATTTCGTAGGCGAGCACGGGTTGGTAGAGGGGTTCGCCGGTTTCGGCGCAGTGTGCCCCCCAGGAGGCGAAATCATTAAATAGCAAAGACATGGCGGGTGGGATTGAGGCGGGTGTAGGCTATAAACGCAAAGCCCCGGCCGAAGGTGTCTTCGGCCGGGGCGCAAAGCTACGCGGGCAGGTAGCGTGGCCGGGAGAAACTAGCGGTTATCCCACTTGGTTTGCCACTGCTGCTGGCCGGCCCGCAGGCGCACCAGGTACAGGCCTGGAGCCAGCGCCACGCCGGCCAGCGCCACGCGGTGCTCGCCGGCGGCCTGGGTTTCGGCGGCCAGGGCGGTGGCCACGCGGCGGCCCAGCAGGTCGCACACTTCTACCGTAACCGCGGCGGCCGTGGGCAGCTGGTAGTAGAGGGTGGCCGTGGCCCCAGTGCCGGGGTTGGGGGCTACGGCCAGGCCAATAGCCGCGTTCTGGGCGCGCTGATTGGCCGTTACCTGGGCGAAGGTGTATATGGCACGTTGGTAGTTCTGGTAGGTGCTGGTGTTGGGGTTCCAAGCTTGCAGAGTCGCCGTGCTGGGGTCGCCGTTGGCGGCGTAGGCGTAGAGGGTTTGCGAGGCGAGGGCCCAGGCGTTGTTGCTGTCCCAGGTTTCGGTGTTCAGCACGGCTTCGCGGCCCTGCGCGTCGAAGCTCATGGTGTTGCGGGCCGAGTTGCCGTAGGTGTTGCTGCCCAGCAGCACGCCCTCGGTGATGGACTGCTGCAGCTTGCCGGCCGCATTGTAGGTGTAGCTGAAGCGCTGCAGCGGGTCCCAGCTGGTGGGGCCGCTGTCGCTCTGGGTTTCATACACGGTTGTCTGCCCCAGCACATTGTACGTCCACAGCCGGCGCGCAATGGCCGAGAAGTAGCCGCTGGTGTAAAACTCTTCGAGCACCTGCGTGCGCTGGCCGGCGGCGTTGTAGCTGTGCGAGTTGCGCTTTATGGAATCCCAGGGGGCCGTGGCGTCGAATGCGTTGCGCGTTTTGTACCACTCCCAGCGCACCTGGCTGGGCGTGTTGAAGGTATTGATGGCGGCGAAATACGCGCCGAAGGGAGCCTGCTGGTACTGGTCGATGGAGTCGCTGAGGATTTCGCCGGCCGAGGTATAGCGGTAGCGGTGCACCGCATTGATGGCCCAGGCCGTGCCGTTTTTGCGGTCAATCCGAATGGTGCCCGGCAGTGTGGGCGTGGCGTAGCGCAGGTAGGTCTGCCGCTGCAGGTCGACCCAGGCGCTGCCGTTCCAGTTCTGAATCAGCACTTCCTGGAGCTGTGAGACGGTGGCAGCGGGCCGCCCGGCCAGCGCTGCATTTGGCTTGCTGAGGCCCGACACCTCGCCGGGCAGGCGCACTTCGATGGGGGCAAGGGTTTGGGCCGAGCCGTGGGTAGCCAGCAGCGCCGCGCCGGCAAGGAGCAGTAAACGTTTCAACATGGAAAGGAATAAAAAAACCTGATTGGCCACAAGGAGCCAATCAGGTTCAAAACTACGCGCTGTGTGCTGGCTGGCCTAATGCGCGGCCGGCTGTTTTTCGCCCTCTCCCTGCACCAGCTTGATGCTGGCCGAGTTGATGCACAGCCGCAGGCCGCTGGGCGCGGGGCCGTCGGGAAAAACGTGGCCCTGGTGGGCATCGCACACGTTGCAGAGCACTTCCACGCGGGTCATGCCGTAGCTGGTGTCCTTATGGTAGCGGATGGCGCTTTCGTCGACGGGGGCGGTGAAGCTGGGCCAGCCGGTGCCCGACTCGAACTTGGTGCGCGAGTCGTAGAGCGGCGTGCCGCAGCATACGCAGGCGTAGAGCCCGCCCTCGTGGGCCTCGCAGTATTCGCCGGTGAAGGCGCGCTCGGTGCCGTGCTCGCGGGTGACGTGGAACTGCTCGGCAGTGAGTTGCTGGCGCCACTCGGCGGGCGTTTTATCGACGCGGCGGGGCGAAGGGGTGGGGTTGTTGGCAAGGCGAATAACATCGTTCCAGGTTTGCATATCAGCGGAGATGATTGAGAGAAAGCGGGAGGAATATGATAAACGCGGCCAGCACCGGGAGGTTTTCGGCCGCTCCAGGCAGACGCTCCTGTTGCGCTTTCCTTACAGCATGGCCTGCAGCAGCGCCAGTCCGGCCGGCCAGGGGCCGTAGCCACTGGCGGCGTTGATGTGGCCGGCGTCGCCGATGTCGACCAGCTCGCTGCCCCAGGCCTCGGCAAACTGCCGGGCGCGGGTGGGCGTCACCCAGTCATCGTTCTGGCTGAACACGACTTTGCTGGGGAAGGGCAGTCGGGCCAGTGGCATCGGGGCAAAGCCGGTGGTAGGGAAGGCCGCATAGTGCGCGGTTTCCACATCGCTGGGTGCCACTAGCAGCGCGCCCTTGATGCGGTGCCCGTAGCGGCCGGCCCAATGCGCAATGGTGGCGCAGCCCAGGCTGTGGGCCACCAGCACCACCTCGCTTAGCTCTTCGCCGTCGAGGGCATCTTCGAGCCGTTCGACCCATTCGGTGCGGTCGGGCACGTCCCACGTTCGCTGCTCGATGCGCGTAAAATCCGGCTGCGTATGCTCGAAATACGTTTGCCAATGGTCGGGGCCCGAGCTGCCAAGGCCCGGCACGATGAAGACGCGAGTGTTTTCCTGCATGCCCAAAAGTAGGTTACCATTCTTTATACGACAGTTGAAGCCTGCACTCCTTCCCATGAAAATCCTGACTGCCGCCCAAACCCGCCAGCTCGACCAGGCCACCATGCAGGAGCAGGGCCTGCTTTCGACGGAGCTAATGGAACGCGCCGCCACGGCCTTCGTGCAGTGGTTTACCGGCCGCTTCACGCCCACCGAAGCCGGCGAAATCCTGCTGCTCTGCGGCCCGGGCAACAACGGCGGCGACGGCCTCTCGGCGGCCCGGCTGCTGCAGCGCGCCGGCTACCGCCTGCGCGTGGCCCTGCTGCCCGCCGACAAGCAATCGGCCGACTGGCAGCACAACCGCCGGCTGCTTCCCAACTCGGTGGCCGTAGCCGGAATCGAGCCCGGCCGCCTACCAAAAATCGCAGTTGACTCTTTGGTAATCGATGCGCTATTTGGCACCGGTCTGAGCCGGCCGCTTACTGGCCTGGCCGCCAAAGTAGTGCAGCACCTCAACCAGGCGCGGGCCCGGGTTATTGCCATCGACCTGCCCAGCGGCTTGTTTGCCGATGCGCCCCAACCCGCCAATAGTGCCGTGGTGCAGGCGCAGCACACCGTCAGCTTCGGGCTGCCCAAGCTGGCTTTTCTGCTGCCGCAGAATGCCGCGTTTGTAGGCGAATGGGAAGTAAAGGATATTGGCCTGAGTGAGGCCTTCATCGCGGCCACCGCCACGCCCTGGCACTACACCGATGCCGCCGCGGTGGCCGGCCAACTGCCGCCGCGCCCGAAATTCAGCCACAAGGGCACCTTCGGGCACGCGCTGCTGCTGGCCGGCAGCCGGGGCAAGATGGGGGCGGCGGTGCTGACGGCAGGGGCTTGCCTGCGCGGCGGGGTCGGCCTGCTCACAGCCCACATCCCCGGCTGCGGGTACGACATCTTCCAAATCAGCCAGCCCGAGGCTATGTGCCTGACGGATAAACAGGCCGACTTTATCAGTGAATTGCCGGAGCTGCAACCCTACCAGGCCGTGGGCATCGGGCCCGGCCTGAGCCAAGACCCCGCCAGCCTCGCCGTGCTGCGCCAGCTGCTAAAAGCGGCCGCCCAGCCCCTCAAAAAAACCGGCCACCTCCTACCCCTCATCATCGACGCCGACGCACTGAACCTGCTCAGCAGCCACCGCGCCCTGCTGAAGCAGCTGCCCGAAAACGCCATCCTGACCCCCCACCCCAAAGAGTTTGAGCGCCTCACCGAGCCCGCCCGCGACGACTACCACCGCCTGGAGCTGCTGCGCGAATTCGCCACCCAGCACCGCTGCTTGGTGGTGCTGAAGGGAGCCTACACCTGCCTGGCCACGCCCGATGGCGCGCTGCACTTCAACAGCACCGGCAACGCCGGCATGGCCACCGGCGGCAGCGGCGACGTGCTCACGGGCGTGCTGCTGGCCCTGCGTGCCCACGCGCAGCTGCCGGCTTTCGAAGCGGCGCGGCTGGGAGTCTACGCCCACGGCAGGGCCGGTGACTTAGCCGCTGCGCAAACCGGGCAGGCCGGCTTGGTGGCCGGCGACATCGTGCGGCACATTGGCCCGGCCTTGGCGGAGGTGTAGTTAGAACACGGGCGTATGAGGTAGGGTGCGGGGCTTGCCCCCGCCCGTCGTTGCATCGCACCCGAATCGTTCAACGACGGGCGGGGGCAAGCCCCGCACCCTACGAACAGCAGCTACGGTTACTCCGCCGCATCCAGAAACGCCGTTACATCACCGGTTAGCAGCGGGGCGAAGCGGGTGATTTTTTCAATTGGCCAGTCCCACCACGCCAGGGCCAACAGGCGGGCCGTGGTGTCAGCATCGAAGCGCGGGCGGATGACGCGGGCCGGGTTGCCGCCTACGATGGAATAGGGTGGCACATCGCGCGTGACCACGGCACAGGCACCGATGATAGCCCCGTGGCCAATGGTTATCCCCGGCATGATGGTAGCCCGGTAGCCAATCCAGACGTCATTTCCCACGCGGGTATCGCCTTTGTTCGGGTAAGCTTTGCCGGCCATTGCCCCGGCCCAGTCGCCGCCGAACACAGCAAACGGGTACGCACTCACAGCCTCGGCCAAGTGGTTGGCGCCGTTCATGACAAACTCGACACCCGAGGCCAGCATGCAGAATTTGCCAATGTACAGATGGTCGCCGGTGAAATCGAACAGGTAGCGCACCCGCCGCTGAAAGTTGGCAACGTCCTCGAAGTCGTCGTAGTACGTGTAGTCGCCCACCGTAATTTGCGGGTGGTTAACCACGTTTTTTAAGAAGCACAGCCGCTCGTAGCCGGCCAGCGGGAATACAGTAGAAGGGTCGACAACGGCCATACAAAAACTACTTGCAGTAAAGCCCGAAAATACCGATTGGCAGCTTTCCGGCTCTACTTTCCGATGAGGTATAGCACGGCTGGCACCAGCAACACACCATCGGCCAGCAGGGCAAAGAAATAATCGGAGCGCCGCTCCTCGGCGAGCAGAATAACGGCCGCTGCTGCCAGTGCCGTGAGGCCCAGGCCCAGCGGCGGCACTCCGCGCTCGTAGCCCAGCGTCATGGCCGCGGCCAGGAATGCCAGTGCTACGGCCCGGGCTCCGGCCACGCCCAGCACCACCGGAAAGGTGCGGGTACTGGCCGCCCGGTCGCGGCTCAGGTCGCGGATGTCGAACACGATGGTGAGGGCCAGCACCAGGCAAAAACGTTGGGTTAGCAGGCCCAACGCTTCGACCAGCGGGCGGTGCAGGGCCAGCGCGGGCAGCCCCACCGTGATGGCCGACCACACGCCTGCAATGAGAAAACCCTTCAGCAAGGGCACTTCGCGCAGGGCCCGGCGCTGCCCCTGCCAGCGCACTAGCGGCCACGAATACACCAGTGCCAGCACCGTGAGGGGCAGCAGGGCCGGCAGGTAGTGCCACCAGCCATCGCCCAAAAAGAAGTAGCCGGCCACCAGGGCGGCCACGCCGGCCAGCGCCGCCAGCGCCCGGCGGTGCCGCTGCTGCCAGGCCTTGCGCCCCGAGCCCGCCGCGGGCTGCCGGTGCTTGAAGGGCAGCACCGCATCGAGGTTGTACACGAGCAGCGTGGCGGCAAACACCAAGGCCACTACCCGGCCGTTCACGCCACCCGCGGCCGCTGGCCAGCGCCGGAACGAGGCAGCCGTCTGGGCCGCGGCCGCCCCGGCCAGCCACACGCTGCTAAAGAGCACGGCATCGAGCAACTGCCGAAACAGGTTCCGGCCGGCCGCTGGGGCCGCAATAGGAGCTGGAGAATCCACGAAACGAAGGTAGCGGGCAGTGGCCGGCGGCCATGTCAGAAGGCCGGCTTCCGAGAAAAACGAGGTGTCCGTTTTAGTTGATTCGGCACCGGTTCAACGTGTTTTCTGGCGCAACTCTCGCAGCATGGTGCTGCTGGCTGGCTGAATTTGAAAGTACATGTCGTAGCCCGACTCGGCGCTGCCTTCGCGGCCCTGCACCGAAAGAATATCCAGGAAGTTCCCCTGCTTGTCGCGCCCCGACCCCATACTCCCCAGTTTTCTGCCCCGATACCGGCTGATAAACACCTGACCATCGGTGGGGCCAATGGTGAAAATGGCCGTCTCGGCCGAAAGGCCGTCGCCGCTGGCAGCCATCGCCTCAATAAGACGCTTGTATTGCCGCAAGTAGTGCTCGGAGCTATCGGGCTGCGCAAGCTTGTGGTGGGCATACGATTTTTCCAGCAGCCCCTGCAGGCTGAGCGGGTGGCGGTGAATGAACGGGTCGGCTTCGTCTAACACCTGCTGGTACTGTTTTTCGTCGTTCAGGCGGTAGAGGTGGCGCTCCGTGTCGAGGTCCTTGTACGGGGCAAAGTCGGGTTGGCTGGTGTAGCCAGCCATCAGGGCCCACACCTGCGGGTCGGTCAGGCTGGCATTAGCTCGGAACTGTTGCAGCAAAGCAGGGTAGTAGCCGGGGCTGCCGGGGTTTGTCGCCTCTTTAGCCAGCCGGGCGTAGTCGCGGTGGTACACAAACGTCTGGCTGTAGCCGGGCAGATGAATCAGCCAGCCCAAGGCCAGCAGCAGGAAGCGGAAACGCATCGGATAAAAGCAGAAATTGAATGTGCCGGTGAAGATGCATCCGGCGGCTTAAATAAATAATCCGCAGAGACGACCACCAGCCCAAAGCCAGTAGCCACCCCTGCGGACCAAGTGCTCGACCGTAGCTATTTAGCCTGGCGGTCGCCAAAAGTTTCTTCGTAGAGCTTAATGCTGGCGTTGATGATGCGGTAAGCATCCTCCTTGCCCAGAAACTGCTCCACGGTCACGTGCTTGTTGTGTTCCAGGGCCTTATAGTCCTCGAAAAAGCGCTGCATTTCCAGCAAGGTGTGCGGCGGCAGGTCGCTGATGTCGTTGTAGTGGTTCACGGAGATGTCGTGGGCGGCGACGGCAATGATTTTATCGTCCTCTTCGTCCTGGTCCACCATCTGCATTACGCCGATAACCTTAGCCTCCACGAGGCACATGGGCACAATATCAACCGAGCAGAGCACCAGGATATCGAGCGGGTCGTTGTCGTCGCAATACGTTCGCGGGATGAAGCCGTAGGCCGCCGGGTAGTGCACCGCCGAGAACAGCACGCGGTCGAGCTTGAGCAGGCCGCTCTCTTTGTCGAGCTCGTACTTGCCTTTGCTGCCCTTCGGGATTTCGATGATAGACTGGACAACGGCGGGGGTTTCGTCGCCGCGCGACACGTCGTGCCAGGGATTAAAATGGGTATTGGCCATAGGTTGTTGCGCCCGGCTCGTGCCGGGCGATTGGTAAAGCAAACAAGTGAAGTAAAAGTTAGATTAATCGATATTAGCGCAGCACCTCGGCCAGCGGCACGCCGCTGCAGCCGCTGGGCTCCTGAATGTGCAGGAAGCGCGCCAGCGTGGCGGCAATGTCCACCACTTGGGTGGGTGCTACCGACTCGCCGTGCTTTACGTGCCAGCCCCAGAAAAGGAGCGGCACGTGCGTGTCGTACGACCACGATTCGCCGTGCGTGGTGCCTTTGGCCGGGAAGCTGTAGGCTTCGTACCAGCCGGGCTCGAGCACCACCAGCACGTCGCCGCAGCGCTTGGGGTAGTAGCCGTTTTCGAGGTACATGAGCGTGCCGCTCTCCCAATGCGATTTCTGGATGTCTTCGGCCGTGAGAGCGCGGCTCACGCCGGGCAGCTGCACCATCACCTGCACCACTTCCTCGGACAGCTCATGGAAGTTGATTTTCTTCTGGCCGGCCAGGGTGCGGTTCAGGTACACCTGCTGGTTTTCGTAGCTCAGCACCCAGTTGCCGGCGCCGTGGCGGCGCACCAGCCGATTTTGCAGCGTGTCGCGCATGATGCTGGCGCCCACGGCGCCGGCCGGCAGCCGGTGGGCCTGCAGGAAGGCGGGCGAGTGGGCCGCGCCGTGGTCAGCCGTCAGGAATACCAGCGCCTGGCCCTTGCCTACAGTCTTGTCGAGGGTTTCGAACAAGCGAGTCAGCTCCTGGTCGAGGCGCAGGTAGGTGTCCTCCACCTCGATGGAATTCGGACCGAACTGGTGGCCCACGTAGTCGGTGCTGCTGTAGCTCAGGGCCAGGAAATCGGTTATGCCGCGCTGGCCCAGCTGCTCGGCCTGAATGGCGGCCAGCGCCATTTCAGTGGTAATGGTGTTGCCGAAAGGCGTGCTCGGCAGCAGGCCCAAATTGGGCGTAGCCGCGTTGGCCGCGGTAGCGCCTGGCTTGGCCGTAGTGGAGGTGTTTTTGCCGTCGGCGGCCGTTTGGGCGGCGGGGCCGGGCAGGTTGTCTTTAGCCGCGATGGCAGCCGGCACGCCGCTGATGGCGGGCAGGTTGTGCGGAAAGACGGGCGCGGCTTCGCCTTTGAAGGCAGCCTCCCAGGTCACGTTGTCGGGCGTGCTTTCGGTGTACTCGCCAATGGGCCGCAGGGTGTTCCAGGGTTGCGAGAGGTACTTGGTGGCCAGCCCGCGCTGGTTGAACTTCACCACCCAGTCGGGCAGCGTTTTCTGGTAGAAGGTGCTGCTGATGAAGGAGCCGTTGCCGCCGTCGTACCAATAGGCGGCGTTGGCGGCGTGGCCAGCCGGCAAAATGCTGCCCCGGTCCTTGATGCACACCCCAATCACCTTGCTCTGGAAGTTGGTGGCCAGCCGCAGTTCGTCGGTGATGGTGGTGGTGAGCATGTGGCGGGGGCTCTGCTGGCCGGCTGCGCCGGTACCGCCCACGCTTTCCACGGTCTTGTCTTCGGTTACGTAGGTGGCGCGGTTTTCGTCGCGCACATACCAGTTGTTGCCCACAATGCCATTGGCTGAGGGTGTGGCCCCGGTGTAAATGCTGGCGTGGCCCGGCCCGGTGTAAGTAGGCACGTAGTTGTAGTGGGTATTTTCAAAGCTGAACCCCTCGCCCAGCAAGCGCCGGAAGCCGCCCTTGCCAAACTTGCTCCAGTAGCGGTAGAGGTAGTCGTAACGCATCTGGTCGACCACGATGCCCACCACCAGCTTCGGCCGGGCCGGGCCGTTAGCCGGGGCTGCTTTGGTAGTGGCAGACGCTTTGGCGGCGTTGCGAGCCGGGGCCTGGGCAAACGAAGGACTGGCTGCCAGGGCAGCCAGAGCAAGAGGAAAAATCTTTTTCAAGAGAAAGCAGGTAAGACTACGTCCCGGCAAAGATACCTGCGAACGATATAGAGACGCGACCCATCGCGTCTCGGCGGCCGCACCGACTGGGCAGGCACCGTTCCGTTTCAATCGTTCAACGCCGAGACGCGATGGGTCGCGTCTTTACATCTCTATGAAACTAGCCCTCATTTTCGACATGGACGGCGTGCTTGTCGACAACACCGCCATCCAGGCGCGCGCCTTCCAATTGCTTTTCCGCGACCTGGGCCTCACGACCAAAGCCTTGCCCCTGCTCCGGCGCCTCAATGGCATGCCGGCCGGCGACATTCTCCAGCAGGTGTTCCGCCACCCCGTTTCCAAAAAGCAGCTCGAACTCTACGCCGAGCAGCGGGAGTTTCTCTACCGCACCCTGTACTGGAGCAAGCGCCGGGCGCTGCCGGGCCTCGTGGCGTTTCTGCAGGCCGCGCGGGCCGAAGGGTTCAAAATCGGCCTCGGCACCGGCTCGGGCGGCTCCACCCTCAGCTACATTCTCGACCACCTCGACCTGCGCCGCTACTTCGACGTCATCGTTGGGAAAGACGACGTGCCTAAGGGCAAGCCCCACCCCGATACCTACACTGCCACTGCCGCCAAGTTGGGCGTGAAGCCCGAAGACTGCATTGTGTTCGAAGATGCGCTGCTGGGCGAGCAGGCCGCCTACCGCGCTGGCATGCGCTGCGTGGTCGTGGCTACTACTCTCAAGGGCAAGGATTTTCAGGCCCCGCTCACCGTCATCAACGACTTCACCGAGCTCACCCCGGCACGGCTGCTGGAGCTGATGGCCCGGCAGCCCGAAGCGCCCAAGCCGCAGAAGCGGCGCGGGTAGCCCCGGGGCGGTGGTTCGGGTTAGTCCAGCGTCACCCGCCGGGTTTCGGTATGTCCTTCGGCCTGCAACCGCAGCACATACGCGCCGGCCGGTACTTGCGCACCATCGAACTCCACCTGCGTGCCACCCGCGAGTAGAGTTATCTGCTGCCGTCGCACGGTCTGCCCCAGCAAATTCAGCAGCGACAACTGCCCGGTAGTGGCCCCGGCCAGTGCCGGCACCACTACTCTGAGCTGGCCATGGCCGGGGCTCGGATACACCTGCAGGCCGGCCGTGGGGCGCCAGCTGGTGGCGGCCAATGCGCTCCCGGGCACAAACCGGGTGTTGCTGGTGAGCAGGCCCCGAGGGGTGGTGATGGTGACGGGGCCGGCCGTAGCTCCAGCCGGCACAATGGCCCGCAGCAGGGTAGGCGACACCACGCTGAAATCGCCCGCCGGCACTGGGGTGCCATTAAAGCTTACGGCGCTGGCCCCGGTCACGTCGGTGCCGCGCAGCAACACGGCCGTGCCCACCGGGCCGCTGGCCGGGGCCACCGTCGTGCGCAAACCGGAGAGCTGGTTCAGGCGCACGCTCACGGTGCCGTTGCTGCCGCCGGCGCCACTGCCGCTGCCGCTGTTGTTGTTATTGGCCGTCGCAAAGTCCAGGTTGCCATCGCCGTCAATATCGCCCAGCGCCACGGCCCACGGAAAGCTGGCCCCCACGGCCGGCTCGGGCCCCAGCACGGGCTCCAGGAAAATCCCGCTGCCAAAGCCCCCGTTCAGGCGAAGGGTGACCGTGCCGGTCGTATTATCATTGCCTATCAGCATATCCAGGTCGCCGTCGCCGTCGATATCGCCCAAGGCAACATCGAGGGGCTGGCGCGAAACCGGTGTGCTTTGAAAAGGTGCAAACGTGTTGCTCCCGCTATTAAGCCAGGTATCAACACTGTTGGCCGTGCCGCCCCGGCTCACCACTAGGTCGGGGTATCCATCGCTGTTGATGTCGCCCAGCGCAGCCTTGTTCGTAAAGAGCCCGGTGCTGATATCCGCATTGATGGCGGGAACGACGAACATGCCGCTGTTCAGCCCACTGTTCAGCCGCACGCTTACCAGGTTGGTGTTGCCGGCGCACACGGCCAGCAGGTCCAGGTCGCCGTCGCCATCGAGGTCGCCGAGCAACACCTGGCTGGGGCCGGTTCCAACGGCCACTTCACCGCCGCTGGGCGGGGACAGGAAAATACCGCTGTTCAGCCCGTTGTTCAGCCGGATACTCACCGTGTTGCTCCCGGCATTGGCCGTGAGCGCATCCAGGTCGCCGTCGCCATCGACATCGCCCAGGGCCAGGCCCAGCGCCACGCTCCCCACGGCCACGCTGGACGGCGAGACAGGCACGAAGAAGCCACTGTTCACCCCATCATTCCGGCGAATTTTCAGGCTGCCATCGGCCGAGGTGGCCAGTAGGTCGAGGTCGGTGTCGCCGTCAATGTCGCCCAAAGCCAGGCGAGCCAGACCCTGCGAATTGCCGCCCAACGGAAATTCAGCACTGACTCCTGAAGGCACAAAATTCCCGCTGTTCAGGCCACTGTTGAGGCGCACGCTCACCGTGTTGATGCCCGTTCCCACCAGCATATCCAAGTCGCCATCGCCGTCGACGTCGCCCAGCACGATGCTGGCGGGGCCGGGAGGCACGGAAACCGGGTTGGGATTGGCAGCCGGCGGGGCGAACGTGCCGCCGCCAAACCCGTCGACCGCGGTGGTGAACTCGTAGCAGTAGGGCACGCTGCCGGTGCCGCCCGTGCCCTGCACCGTGGCGGGCACGCTTACCTGCACCGTTTCGCCGGGCAAAAAGGGCGTGGCCGGCACAAACGTAATGGTGTTGCCGCTGGTACTGAAAGCGCCCGCTTTGCGCCCGCCGGCCCGCACCGAATGCACCTGCACCGTACTTGCCGAGGCCGGGGTAATGGCCTGCGACAGCGTGATGCTGACCGGCGCTGTGCGCGGCACGGCCCCGGCGCTGCGGGCCGGCAGCAGGCTCGTTACTGCAGGAGCCTGGGCCTGGGCAAGCGCCACCGAACCAAACACGAGCAAGCAGGCAGCGGGTAAAACTAATTGGGGCATGTGAGCCAATAGGATAGCGTTGTGGGCTGCCCAACGGGCAAGCGGTTCTGCAATGATACAGCCAATAGCCCGCTCGCCGGCAACTGCACCTGGCATAAGAACCCAAGCACCTGCCGGCGCAGCGTCCCGATGGTCAGCCGCGCACTAGGCACTTGAGCAGCCGCTGTTTCGCAGCAATTTCGGCGCTTGCCGGAGTAGCTTTGGTGATGCGTAATTTTTACTTTCTGGGGTTGCTGCTGTTGGCAGGGCCCGTTCTGGCGCAGGCCCCGGCCGCCGCGCCCGCTACAGCCAGCCCGCTGGCCCCGCTCACCGTCGAGAAAATCATGCGCGACCCGGTGCAGTGGCTGGGCACTTCGCCGTCGGGCGTGTATTGGGACGAAGATGGCCGGCACATCTACTTCAACTGGAACCCGACCAAAGACCGGCGCGACTCGCTGTACCAAGTGGCGCCCACGGGTACTGCTGCGCCGCGCAAGGTGCCCCAGCGCGAGCAGCGCACGCTGCCGGCCAGCGGCGGCACGTACGATAACAAGTATACCCGCAAGGTGTACGAGCGCGACGGCGACATATACCTGCTGGACTTGAAAACCCAAAAAGTGCGGCGCGTGACCAATACCGCCGAGCGCGAAACCAGCCCCGACTTTGCCCTGCGCGATAAGCTGGTGAGCTACGTGCGCGCCCAAAACCTCTATACCTGGGACCCCGCCACCGGCGAAACCACCCAGCGCACCGACTTCCGCAAGGGCAGCAAGCCCGCCAGCACCACGCCTACCGACAAGGCCGAGCGCTACCTGCGGGCGCAGCAGCTGGCTTTGTTCGACGTGGTGCGGCTGCGCGAGCAGGACCGGCTGGCGCAGGAGCAGCAACAGAAAGCTTTGGCCCGGCTGCAGCCCAAGGCCATTTACCTCGGCCTGCAAACGGTGGTCAACATGCAGCTCAGCCCCGACGGCCGCTACGTCACCTACACGCTGCGGCAGGAGCCCGCGGGCGCGAAAGTCGCGTTGGTGCCCAGCTTCGTCACGGCGTCGGGCTTCACGGAAGACATCACGAGCCGCCCCAAAGTGGGCGCCGCCCAAACAGCCGTCGAGCTGGGCATCTACGACATTGCCCGCGATACCACCTTCGTGCTGGGCTACTCCGAGTTGAAGGGCCTCGACGAGCAGCCGGCGTACCGCAAGGAATACCAGCTGCCCGCCAAAGCCCCTATGCCCGCCGACTCGGCCAAGGCCGCGGCCGCCGGCAAGCCGAAGAAGCCCGAGCTGCGCCGCGTGCAGCCTTTTGGCCCGTACTGGTCGGCCGATGGGCAGCGGGCCTTCCTGGTGATGCGCACTGCCGACAACAAGGACCGCTGGATAGTCGGCCTGGACCCGGCCACCCAGAAAATCAAGCTGCTCGACCGCCAACACGACGACGCCTGGATTCACGGCCCCGGCATCGGCAACGGCCCGGGCAACGTGGGCTGGATGCCCGACAACCGCCGGGTATGGTTTCAGAGCGAGGAAACCGGCTACAGCCACCTCTACACCGTGGACGTAGCCACCGCCCAAAAAAAGGCCCTGACCAGCGGCAAATTCGAAATTCAAAACGCCCAGCTGAGCCGCGACCGCCAGATGTGGTACCTCAGCAGCAACGCCACCCACCCCGGCGAGCAGCAGTTCTACCAGATGCCCCTAAACGGCGGCCCGCTGCGCCAGATAACCACCCGCCCCGGCGCGCACGACGTCACCGTATCACCCGACGGCCGTACCCTGGCCGTGCGCTACAGCTACACCAACAAGCCCTGGGAGCTGTTCGTGATGGACAACAAGCCCGGCGCCAAAATGCGGCAGCTCACCCACAGCACCACGCCGGAGTTCGAAAGCTACCCGTGGCGCGACCCGGAAATCATCACCTTCAAGGCCCGCGACGGGGCCGACGTGTACGCCCGCCTCTACCGCCCGGCCACACCCGCCGCCCAGGGCCCGGCCGTGATATTCGTGCATGGCGCCGGCTACGTGCAGAACGCGCATAAGTGGTGGAGCAGCTACTTCCACGAGTACATGTTCCACAACCTGCTGGTGGAGAAGGGCTACACCGTGCTCGACATCGACTATCGCGGCTCGGCTGGCTATGGGCGCGACGTGCGCACGGGCATCTACCGCTACATGGGCGGCAAAGACCTCACCGACCAGGTGGACGGCGCCAAGCTGCTGACGGAAAAGTACGGCGTGAGCCCGCAGCGGCTGGGCATCTACGGCGGCTCGTACGGCGGCTTCATCACCCTCATGGCCATGTTCACGCAGCCCGACGTGTTTAAGGCCGGCGCCGGGCTCCGCTCCGTCACGGACTGGGCGCACTACAACCACGGCTATACCGACAACATCCTCAACGAGCCTTACAACGACTCCCTGGCCTACGCCCGCTCATCGCCCATCAACTACGCCAGCGGCCTGAAAGGGGCCCTGCTGATGTGCCACGGCATGGTGGACACCAACGTGCACTTCCAGGACATCGTGCGCCTGTCGCAGCGCCTCATCGAGCTCAAAAAGGAAAACTGGGAGCTGGCCGTGTACCCCGTCGAGGACCACGCATTCCTGGAGCCCTCCTCCTGGACCGACGAGTACAAGCGCATCCTCAAGCTCTTCGAAACCAACCTAAAACCAGCCGGCGACAAGGCTGGGGCCGGGCAGTAAGCAACCCATTAGTTGAATTGCAATCGGGCATTAAAAAAGCGCATCTGAAATGGGATGCGCTTTTTTAATGCCCGATTGTTTTACACTACCATATCAGTAGCTGATTAGGGTCTGACGGTGGGCGCGGCGGGCAGGCGGGCCAGGTACGGTAGCACGTATTGATTCTGAGGAAAGAATTTCAACGTGCGCTGGCCGTAATGACGAGTTAAGGCAACGTTGCCTTGCTTGGCAAAGCACTCAGTTTGGTATTCGAGGGCGCTTTGGTAAATGTCATCGGTTTTCCACGAAGGCACCGCATTGAGCGTGTACAGAAAGCGGGAAAGGTTGTAAGCCGCCAGCTTCCACTGAGACTTATCCATTTGCATGGTGGCCAGTTTGTAGTACGACTCCCCGAAGCTCAGGTAAATGACGCTGGTGGTGGCGTCTTCGCGGCCGTAGGCATCAAGCAAGGCAATCAGGCGCTGGTAGGC
Organism: Hymenobacter glaciei; assembly: GCF_039539585.1. NCBI lineage: Bacteria > Pseudomonadati > Bacteroidota > Cytophagia > Cytophagales > Hymenobacteraceae > Hymenobacter > Hymenobacter glaciei. The sequence continues at coordinate 142,454 of NZ_BAABDK010000017.1, forward strand.
GACATAGCTCTGGTCTTTAGCCCCCGGAACCCGATACAAGGAACGAGCATAGAGGCTGAGGACTTTGGGCGAAATCACCTTTTCAGCGATGAATGGCTTTAGCCGCTTTGCGGCCTCAGCATACTGCCCGGCGGCGTATTCCTGTTCGGCCTTCGCCACATCAGCGGCATGAGGCAGGGGCTTGGGTAGTTTAGTCGTGCTTGTAGCTGGGCGGTCCACGTCAGCATTGGTCACGGGCCGGTCGTCGGCAACCGAATTGAAATAGCGCTTGCCGGCCGGGAAGGCACAGTCATCATTTACCAGTTTCCACTGCCCCCAACTCAGGTGCGGCGCTAGTAACAGCAGTGCCGTGGCGAGCCAGTAGCATTTCAGGTGCTGCATAAACAATCGCCTACTTCACGTCCGGCGTCACGCCCATGTTGGCATAGCAGAAGCTCCATACGTCGGCCCACTCGTCAATCTGCAGCTTGGTGCTTTTGCCCGCTCCGTGGCCGGCGTTCACGTCCACGCGGATGAGCGTAGGGTTGGGGCCGGTGTTGGCGGCCTGCAGGGCGGCGGCGAATTTGAAGGAGTGCGCCGGTACCACGCGGTCGTCGTGGTCGGCGGTGGTAATCATCGTGGCGGGGTAGGCGGCGGGCTTCAGGTTGTGCAGGGGCGAGAACTTGCGCAGGTTCTCGAACTGCTTTTGGTCGGCCGAGGTGCCGTACTCGGGGGCCCAGTTCCAGCCGATGGTGAAGGTCTGGTAGCGCAGCATATCCATCACGCCCACGGCGGGCAGGGCCACTTTGCACAGGTCGGGGCGCTGCGTCATAGTCGCGCCCACCAGCAGGCCGCCGTTTGAGCCGCCCGCAATGGCGAGGTGCTCGTAGTCGGTGTAGTGCTCGGCTTTAAGGTAGTCGGCGGCGGCAATAAAGTCGTCGAACACGTTCTGCTTGTTGGGCGTCATGCCGGCTTTGTGCCAGGCCTCGCCGTATTCGCCGCCACCGCGCAGGTTCGGAATGGCCAGCACGCCACCGTTTTCCAGCCACAGCATGCGCGCCACCGAGAAGCTCGGCGTGAGCGAGATGTTGAACCCGCCATAAGCATACAGGTACGTCGGGTTCTTGCCATTCAGGGTCACGCCTTTTTTGTGCACGATGAACATGGGAATCTTCGTGCCGTCCTTGCTCGGGTAGAACACCTGCGTCGTCACGTAGTCCTGCGGGTTCACGTCCACCTTCGGCGCGCGGAAAACTGTGCTGGTGTTGGTGGCGAGGTCGTACTTGTAAATCGTGGTCGGGTAGGTGAACGAGGTGAAGGCGTAGTACACCGACTTGGCATCGCGCCGGCCCCCAAAGCCACTAGCCGTGCCAATGGCCGGCAGCGTTACATCGTGCTCAAACTTGCCCAGCTCCGAGTACACCTTCACCTGCGAGCTGGCATTGTTCAGGTAATCGGCAATCAGCTTGCCACCCACCTGCTGCACACTCTCCAACTTGTTTTTGCTTTCGGGCAGCACGTCGTGCCAGTTGGCCTCCTGTGGTTTCTTTGGGTCGATGCGAACGACGCGGTAGTTGGGGGCTTTGTAGTTGGTGTACACCAACACCTCGCCGCCCACGTTGCCAATCACGCTGTTGTTGTCTTCGTAGCTGGTAATCAACTTGGTCCAGGTGCTGGCCTGCTTGGGGTCGGCGAGGTCGCGCACCCACAGTTGGTTGCCGTCGGCCTTGCCGTCGGTAAGCGTCAATACCAGAAACCGCTCATCCTCCGTGGCGCTGGCGAAGCGGAAGCCGAGGGCCATTTTGGGGTTCTCGTACACCAGCTTGTCGGCGCTCTGCGGCGTGTTCAGCTGATGGAAATACACCTTGTGGTACTCGTTTTTGCCCGACAAGCCGTTCTGGCCGGCCTTGGGCGCATCGTAGCGGCCGTAGTAGAAGCCGTTTTTGGTCCACGACGTGCCCGACACCTTCACCCACTCCAGGGTTTCGGGCAGCAGCTTGTTGGTCTTCAGGTCCATAATCTGAACCTTGTGCCAGTCGGAGCCGCCGCTGCTGGTGGCATAGGCCAGGTAGCGATGGTCATTGCTGAACTCGGTACCGGCCAGGGCGGTAGTGCCGTCGGCCGAGAACTTGTTGGGGTCGAGCAGCACCTGCGGCCCGCCGCTGCCGCGCTGGCGGTACAGCACGGCTTGGTTCTGCAGGCCGTCGTTCTTGCTGAACACCAGCTCCTCTCCCACCTGCTCGGGCACGCCGAACCGCTCGTAGTTCCAGATTTTCGTCAGCCGCTCCCGAATCTTGTCCCGGAACGGAATCTGATTCAGGTAGCCGAATGTCACCTTGTTTTCCTCCGTCACCCAGGCTTTGGTGTCGGGCGCGTCGAGGGCTTCGAGCCAGCGGTACGGGTCGGGCACCTTGGTGCCAAAATAGTCGTCGACGTGGTCGACTTTGCGGGTTACGGGGTATTTCACGGGTGGCAGGGGGTCAGGCAGCTCCAACCCGGCTTTGCGGCTGGGCTCGGCGTATTCGCGAACGGTGGCTTCGGTAATGGGCCGATGGTTGGGCAGGGTGCTGCGGTCGGCGGGCGAGGTGGCGCGACAAGCGCTGGCGGCGGCCAGCACCAACACAACAGGTAAAGCAGCTTTCATGGTTATAGCAAAGTATGGTTGATGTAGATTAATAGAACGTCAGGCCGAGCGCAGCCGAGGCCTCTCGCGTGCAGCAGTAAGCTAACCGTTGGAAAGGATTAGTGGTGCCCAGCGAGATGCCTCGGCTACGCTCGGCATGACGGCCTGATTGGGCAGAACTCAACATGCCACCGCGCTAATCCATTTGCACATCGTCGGCCACGGCCCCAGTTGCGGGGGCGTCTGGCAAAGTCGCGGGCGCAGCCGCCGAAGTTGCAGCCAACGCCGTGGCCTCGGCCACCAGTTCGGGCAGGTTGGCACGCAGCCAGCGCAGCTCCTCGTCCACGCGCTGGCTCACCAGCCGCTCAACTTCCAGGCGCTGGGCCGGGCTGAGGCGGTCGAGCGCCGGGGTCGCAGCGGGCTCAGCAGTTCCGGCCAGTACCAGCGCTTCGGCCCGTTTGAGGCGAGCGGTGGAGTCAGCCACGGCGGCGCTGGTTTCGGCAGCAGCGGCCTGGGCGGCGGTAGCGGCCTGCTTGGCTTCCAGGGTTTCGCGGCGCTGCTGGCGGCGCCAGTGGCCCAGCGTCACGCGCAACATAACGTACAGCACCAGGCTTAGAATGCCCAGAATAAGGGCCAGCGGCGCGGCAAAGCGGTTTAGCAGGCTCTCGGTGCCAGCGGCAGGGCTGGCGTTGGGGTTGGCCCCCACGGCATCGCGCTCGGCCGCTGCCTGTGCCTCGGCAACTTCGGCGGGACCAGGCGCCCCGGGTGCGGTGTCAACTACGGTGGTATCGGCCCGTTCGGGGGCCATGGCGGCCGACACTTCGCCCATGGGTGTGCCCGAGGTGACGTAGTTGGTGAGGGCGGTTTCGAGGGCGGCCACGCGGGCCATGCGGGCGGGGTCTTTGCGCCGGGCGGGCGAGCTTTTCAGCTTGCTCACAATGGCTTTAGCCAGCGCCGCGAGCCGGGCCGGGTTGTCTTTCTTGCCTTGGTAAATGGCGCCCCGGCCCTCAATGGGTTGGTACAGCAGGCTGTACACGCGCAGGCTATCGGGCCGGATGCTGGCGGCCAGCGCGTCGAGGTTGCCGCCTTCGCAGCGCACGGTGCTTTTGAGGTTGGGCCGGCCGGCGTCGTCGTACACGAAGCGCACCGTGGCGCACCACATCTGCACCTTGCTCTCGTCGAGCGAGGGCTGGCCGAGGGGCGTTTGGGCCGAGGCGGGGCCAATGAGCAACACAAGGGCCAGCAGCAGGCCGAAAGCAGGGCGGAAAGTCATAAGCAGCGCGATTTTACCCGAAAAGTACGGTGGTGGGCGCTATTTATTATCTGACGTTACGCACCAACGTGCTGGCGCGCGTCTGTGACGCGTGCCGACTGGCTTTGAGCCTATGGCTCGGGCATTGGGGCCGTTTTGCCCGCCCGGCCGCAAGTCGTTCGCGCCCGAGCCCAGGCTCGAACCCAAGCGGCAGCGCGTCGCAGATGCGCCAGCTACACGCGGCGTAACGTCAGTTACGATGGTTTCGATGCTACCAGCGCGAGAACCTTTCCCGACTCTGTACATGCTGAAGCAACGCAACGTCGGCGGTGCTTGATTTGCCCGCACGACCGATGGCTTCGGCAAGATGCTCGGCTCCGACTGAAGCTGCTCCGGCTCTCAGAAGTCAGGCGCAGAGCTTCGGCCTATTTGCGTCATTGCCCGGGCGACGACCCGCTCTTTTTGGCTGTCATCACAGAAGAAACAGATGTCTTTCTTCTGTTCAACATTCTTATACTACCCCAAGGCAAAGCGAGCGAGCCAGATGGTCCGCTCGCTTTGCCTTGGGGTAACTGGGGCAAAAAGCGGCGTCATTCAGCGGCGGTTGGCAGGCCCGAATAGAGCTGCAGCAGGGTATCGATTTTCGCTTGGTCCAGGGGTTTGTCGAGAAGGCCGGCGATGGGCAAGGCGGAAGCGCGGTCGAAATCCTGAACGTTTTCGGAGGAGGTGAGTACGACCACGACCACGCCCTGCTGGTGCGCGGGGGGCAAGGCCCGAAAAGCTTCAAGAAATTGAAACCCGTTCATGACGGGCATGTTGAGGTCGAGCAGGACCAGCACGGGATTGGCGGAGCCAAACTGGTCCCGTTGCCGGGCCAGGACATCCAAGGCTTTGGCGCCGTTGGCGGCCATCAGCACCTGGTCGAACACGTTGCAGCGCTCGAACAGCCGCTCGTGGAGAAAATTGGTGATTTCGTTGTCGTCGACCAATAAAATAGTGGAAAGCTTGCGCATGGCACGGATAAAAATAGTTCGTGGACTGAAATAAATTCGCGGGGCGTTATGCTGCCCTGGCTGGCGCGGGGAGCATGACGGTGAAGGTGGTGCCCACGTCGGGCGTACTCTGCACGGCGATGGTGCCGCCGGCGTTTTCCGCGATGCGCTTGACCATGTAGAGGCCGACGCCCGAGCCCTCGACGTGGTCGTGCAGGCGGCGAAACAGGCCGAAAAGCTGGCCCTGCTGGTCGTGGGTGAGGCCAAGGCCGTTGTCTTGCACGTCGAGCACCACGGTGCCGTCTTCGGCGCAATGGCAGCGCAGCTCCACGTGGGGCGGGCGGGCGGGGTGGCGGTACTTGAAGGCGTTGCTGAGCAGGTTGAAGACGATGCTGCGCAGGTTTTTGGGCGCGAAGGTCACGCGCGGGCACGCGGCGACGTCCACAACCAGGCGGGCGTCGGCGGCGAGCTGCGGGGCCAGGTCGAGGCGGACGTCGGCCACGAGGGTGGCCAGGTCCACGCTTTCGACCGGCTGGGTACTGGCCCGCTGCAGCCGGGAGATGTCGGTGAGCTGGGCAATGGTGAGCTTGAAGCGGTCCACGGCCCCCTGCATGTGGCCGAGCAGCCGCGGCGCGTAGCGGCCCTGCAACAGTTCGGGGGGTATTTCTTCGCGCAACGCGTGCAGCAGGCCTTCGAGGTTGGAGATGGGCGTTTTGAGGTCGTGCGAGGCCGTGTAGATGAATGTGTCCAGGTCGTTGTTGGTACGCGTGAGCCGGTGGTTGCTTTCGGTGAGGGCCTCGTTGGCGGCCAGCAGCAGCAGCTGCTGGGTTTCGCGCTCGCGCCGGGCATGCACCCGCTCGGTCACGTCCAGGCTAAAGGTCAGCACGGCGTGCGGGGGCTCGGTGCCGTGGCGCAGCGGCAGGTAGGTCAGGTCTAGGAATGTTTCCTTCCGCGCGCCGGTGCGTGGGTCCACTACGTAGGAGGTAACCTCGGAGGCGCGGAAGGGCTCGCCGGTGCGCAGCACCCCGTGCACCAAGCCTGTGTATCCTTGCTCCACGGCTTCGGGAAACAGCTCACCCAGCGTGCGGCCCAGCACGGCCCGGCCAAGCGCAAACTGCTGAAACGTATCGTTGAAAAACGTTAAGCGGAGCTCCTCTCCCTCGCAAGTGACAACGCTGGCCGGCAGGGACGTGAGAATGTTGGTCAGCCGCTGCTCCTGCTGCTCCCGGGCATACTGGGCTTGCTTGAGGTCGTCGATGTCGAGGTTGGAGCCGAACCACTGGCGGGGCCGGCCGGCCTGCTCGGCCTCGGCCAGCGGCTCGGGCTCGCCCTGGCTGGCAAACCAGCGGTAGTGGCCGGCGGCCCCGCGCAGCCGGAACTCGTAGCGCCAGGGCCGGCCCTCGGCCAGGGCCGCGCCGAACTCCCGGGCAATGACGGGCAAATCGTCGGGGTGAATGAGCGTGGGCCAGACCTCGTTGACGGAGGCGCCGGGGTCCATGCCGGTGTAGGCGTACCACTGCGGGCTGATGTAGAGCACCTGGCCGGCTTGGTCGACGGTGAAGGTGGTGCTGGGCAGGCTTTCGGTGATGCGCAGCAGGCGCTGGGCAGTGGCCACGGCCTCGGCCTGGGCGTGGCGCAGGTCGTGGGTGCGCTCAAACACGCGCGCTTCCAGCTCCTGGTTGAGCAGGTGCAGCTGCTGCCGGGCCTCCACCTGCTCGGTCACGTCGTAGCTAAAGCTGAGCAAGCCGTCGATGGTGCCCGCGGGGTCGCGCGTGGCCTGCACGTAAAAGTTGTGGTAGCGTTGCTCCAGCTGGCCGGTGCCGGTGTAGTCGACCAGCGACGGAACTTCCTGGCCCTGAAACGGCTCCCCGGTTTGGTACACCTGGCCGAGCAAGTCGAGGTACGCCTGGCCTTCCTCGGGCAGGGCCTCCCGCACGGTGCGCCCCACCAGGGAGCGCCCGGGCAGGGCCTGCTGAAAGTTGCGGTTGACGTATTCGTACGTGTGCGCCGGTCCGCGGTAGGTGGCCACGAAGGCGGGCAAGTCCAGCAGGACGTCGTGCAGCCGCTGCCGCTGCGCTTCGGCGTCGGCGCGAGCCGTTTGCTCGGCGGCCTGGGCGGCGCGCAGGGCCTCTTCCACGGGCGTGCGGGGGTGGTCGGCGGTGTCGGCAAAGCTGACGACGAGCAGGTCTTCGCAGCGCTGGGCGGCGAGGCGGAAGTAGTTGTCGAGGCCGTCGGACTGGCGATTTACGTCGAACGTGCCCGGCTCGCCGGACTGGTACGTGCGGCGGTAGAAGTCGAAGACACCGTTAACGACCATCTCCGGGAAGCGGGCGAGGGCCGTGGTGCCCGGCCGCTCGGGCAAGCCCGTTATTCGCTGCGCGGCGGGGTTGAGGTAGTCGAAGCTGAAATCGACAATTTCGGGGCCACCGGGTCCGTACACCGGGCGCAGCAGGTTCACGGCGGAGAGCGAAACGGCCAGCAGCGTGGGCAGCAAGGCAGCGGGGAAGGGGGGCGAGGAGACGGAAGAATCTGGCGTAGCGTCGGGAACCATAAGCAAGCGGGGACGAAGCCTAAAGAATAGGCCTGCTAATATAAATTTTTATTGACAGAGCCCCTGCCCAAACGTCTGGGCGGCGCAAAATGCTCTGCGAACACCGCCTGAGGCCACCTTACACCCCCAAAAGCCGGGACTGGCTGCTGCGCGACAGGGGCCGTAAGCCACGGCGCCCCCCCTACCGAACCGAAGGTCAGCGAAGTTACCGGCCGCGCGCTGTGCCCCAACCTGCCCCGCGCCTTCGACCGCCACTTGTACTGGATTGACGCCGATTACCGCGTGTTGCAGACGGAGGATTTCGGCGAGCTAAGCGGCCCCACCTGCGGCGTGCGCTGCTTCGAGGGGCAGCAACTACAACTGCCGAAGCAGCCGGAGCGGTGGTTAAAGCGGGAGAATCTGACGAGACGCTAATCGGGTCAATAAGTTGCCGTTTGCTATTTTGACCGTGGCTGTTGCAGAAGTCGCCTGTGAACGCGAGTACGGCCTGCGCCAGCCGCTAAGCAGGAGTAAAAAGGTGCGTTTACGAGCCTTCTGAGCGCGGTTTATTTCGACTAATCCTTCTGTTAGAAGCGGTGCACCGAGTTCTGCAACAGCCACGACCGTTTTCCTGAACGACAGCAGGGGCTCTATCTTTCATGAATTCCACCCCCTGGGCCTGAATCAAGCGTTGCACGATGGGTTCACCCCCTCTATTTCTCTTATTAGGGCAAAAAAAACCGGGGTTATCTAAGGATTCCCCGCTTTCACCGACTAATTGGGAAATACCGACCATCTTGAAAGAGCAGTTCCTTCTACTCATCGAAACCCAGCAGGGCCTTATTCAAAAGGTCTGCAACATGTACTGCAACGCCAAGGAAGACAGGGAAGACCTTTTTCAAGACATCGTGCTTCAGCTCTGGCGTTCCTACCCCACTTTCCAGGGAGGCTCCAAGGTCACTACCTGGATGTACCGGATAGCCCTAAACACCGCGATTACCCGGCTGCGGAAGGAGACCAAGGCCGAGCGATTTGCCGAGCTGGGCCCCGAGGCGTTCCAGGTGCCGGCCGTGGAGGGGGGCTTCGGCGAGGAAATGGCGGCCATGCACCGGGCGATTCGGCGGCTCTCCCAGGTGGACCAGGCCCTGACCCTGCTCTACCTGGAGGATTGCAGCTACCGGGAGATGGCCGAGATACTGGGGATATCAGAGGCCAACGTGGGCTTCAAACTCCACCGGATTAAGGCCCAACTACGAATACTTATCAGCATATCTTAGCATGGAACTGGACACATTCAAAAGAAGCTGGGGCACCGCCCGCAGGGAAGGGGTCGAACACGGGGGGTATTCCCGTGAGGCATTAAACCGGATTATTGAGCGCAACACCAGCTCCTTGGGGAAGCTGAGGGAGAAGAGTGCCTTCTTGAACCAGTTCGGCGGGTGGAATGCCGCTCTGCTGGTGCTGCTGGCGGTGGGGTACGTGGTTTGGCAATACCACCTGGGCCTGGGGGGAAGCGCCTTGGCCGGGAAGCTTTCCCTGGCCGCTGTCCTAGTGGGTTTCGCCCTGTTCTCCAACTGGACCTACCGCCGACAGGCGGAAATATTCTCGGAAAACGCCGACGCCAGTTCGAGGGAAGCGCTCCGCCGGACCCTGGCGGCGTTTAAAAATTACTACCGGTTCGCTAATTCCGTCTACTTGGTTGTCTCCCCATTGGCCTTCTACGCGGTGTTCGAGGTCCACAGCTTCGGCCTATCGTTTGCAACCATCAGCCTGGCTTCCGCGGCCCTGACCGGTTGCTCTTTTCTGCTCCGGTACTGGTACTACCGGGCTGTTTTTTTCAGCAGGATAAAGGACATGGAATCCAACCTGCTCGAACTGGAAGATGGCCCCGGCTTCGAAGCCACTCCTAATGATGGCGGTTAACGCGTGGTCTGTTTCCAGCCAGCGTCCACAATGGGCGCAATCGGGGCCCAGCCAGCAATACAACGGCCCAAACACCCCCACTTGTCAGCGTACTCCCTCCAAACCAATCATTTCTAACTCTTACCCTTTCAACATGAAACAGATACTATGCCTCCTTGCCTTGGCATTTAATGGCCTTGTCACCCATGCCCAGAACTTCGAGGGCAAAATCATTTACCGCAACACCTACCAGAGCAAAACCCCGGGCCTCTCCGATGGGCAACTCAACGCCATGATGGGAGACGTGCAGAACTGGTACATAAAAGAAGGCGATTACCGGTCAGAGGTCAACGGGACACAGATGGCCTGGCAGTTGTACCATAACAGCGAAAACAAGCTGTACAGCAAGGTCGCCGGTTCTAACAGGCTGCTCTGGAATGACGGTGCCTCGAACCCCGACAGCGTGCTGAGCACGACGCTTCGCAAAGGCACCACCGAGATAATGGGGTATAAATGCGACGAGTTGACCCTGGTTTGCAGAAGCGGGGTGCAGAAATACTACTTCAGCCCGCGACTGCCAGTGTACCAGGACCTGTACAAAGCGCACCGTTACGGCAACTGGTATGCCTACCTCTCGAAAGCCGGTGCGGTCCCCCTGAAGATAGTGATTGACACCCCTCAATTTAGCATGGAGAGCGTGGCGACCGGTGTGTACCCCATGAAGCTCAGCAACACGTTTTTTGCGCTCCCCGCGGATGCGCAAACCATGAAGAGCCCTTACTAAGACCAAAGAAGCTTTTTTTGCAAACGGGTGGATTTACACGCTAATGTTTAACGCTCCCTTGCGTGAACTACTACCTGAACTCCCTCGCACAGATGCGAAACCAGCCTTAGCGGTGTAAATGGAGTTCAAGAAACCCGTTCACGAACCAACGTTCACGAAACCCCGGTTGGAGATGCGTTTCATAAACCCCGCCATCTAACAAACGAACGTATTCCGGATTTACTGCCCAAACGGCCCGGAAACCTGCGTTTTCGGGCCGTTTTTATACACATTATTGGAGGCTTGGTTGTCGAAAATCATCGGCTTAGCCACCACCTCCGGATAGCTGTGGCGCATGCGCTGACAGCTGTCATCCTGCGTTCTTTCCATTTCTTACGCTCTGCCGCCCATTCACAAAAGAAGCCCCGGCTACACTAGCAGCCGGGGCTTCTTTCGCTTCGGCCATTCTTGCAGCCCCTAGCTGTAGTCGATTTCGGTGTTGTCGCCGATGTTCAGCGAGTGGTTCATGCCCCGAAACGAGGCATCCGAGCCCACGATGCAGTTGCTCATCACCGCCGCGCGCAGCTCCGAGTACGAGCCGATGATGGAGTCGCTCAGAATGCAGTTCTGGATGATGGTTTTGTCGCCGATGGCCACGTTGGGGCCGATAATGGAGTGCGTAATCTGGCAGCCGCGCCCGATGCTGACGGGCGGGATAATCACGGCATCGGGGTATTCAGAGTAGTCGCGGCCGTCCAGAAACTCGGGGCGGTTCAGCAGGCGGGCGTTGGCTTCGAGCAGCGTTTCCTTGCGGCCGCAGTCGAACCAATTGTCCACCGGGCAGGTCGTCATCACCTCGCCTTCTTCAATAAGGTGCATCAGCGCGTCGGTGAGCTGTAGCTCGCCGTGGGTGCGCACGTCGGAATCGTGCAGCCATTCCAGGGCCTGGGCCAGCTTTTCGGGGTAGGCCAGCTTGTAGAGGCCTACCATGGCAAAATTCGATTTCGGAATTTTCGGCTTCTCGACTACCTTGTTCACGCGGCCGCCGTTGCTGGTCTCCACAATGCCAAAGCGGCTGGGGTCCTTCACTTCCTTCACGGCCAGCACGGTGCCGGGCGTGGCCATTAGGGCGGGCAGGTCCACGTCCACGATGGTATCGCCGAGCAGGATGAGCACGCCGTCGGGGTCGTGTCGGAACTCCTCGCGGGCCAGCCACAGCGCGTGGCCAATGCCCTCGCGGGGCTCCTGCACCACGAAGGTTGCTTGCAGCTGCGGGTAGCTGCGGCGCACGTAGCGCACAATTTTATCGCCCAGGTAGCCCACAATGAACACAAACTCGGTGATGCCCGCATCTGTGAGCCGGTCGATGAGGTGACCCAGAATGGTGTTGCCGGCCACCGGCACCAGACTTTTGGGCTGGGTGTGGGTATGCGGGCGCAGGCGCGAGCCAATGCCGGCCACGGGAATAACGGCTTTCATTGTAATGCAGCAGTATATGAGGCGATATCAGGAAGGACGAGCGGGGCCGCCAGTACCCAGCTACGCAGCAAGCTACAACTACTCGGGCTAAGCTGCGTACTTTGCCGCACCGGGCTCAACCGTAAGCGGGGCTGCCGGGTTTCGATTCACCCTTCAGGCTGGCCAATGGGCCGGCGCTTCTTTCTTCCCAACCAAACAACAAACCCCTTCTCTTTTTCAACATGAAACGTTTTCTTCTCTATTTCGCGGGCCTGGCCCTGTTGCTTACCCAGTCGTCGTGCGGCTACAACGGCATGGTTGAGCGCGACGCCGCCGTGAAAGGCCAGTGGGCCAACGTGCAAAGCGCCTACCAGCGCCGCTCCGACCTGATTCCTAACCTGGTGAACACCGTGAAAGGCAATGCCAAGTTTGAGCAAAGCACCCTCACCAGCGTCATCGAAGCCCGTGCCAAGGCCAGCTCCGTACAAATAAGCGGCGACCAGCTCACCCCCGAAAACATCGAGAAGTTTCAGGCCGCCCAAAGCCAGCTTTCCCAGGGCCTGGGCCGGCTGCTGGCCGTGTCCGAAAACTACCCGGAGCTGAAAGCCAGCGCGGCTTTTCAGGAGTTGCAGTCGCAAATCGAGGGCACCGAAAATCGCATCAACGTGGAGCGCAACAAGTTCAACGCCCTCACCACCGAATACAACACCTACACCCGCTCTTTCCCCAATAACCTGTTTGCGGGCATGTTTGGCTTCAAGGAAAAAATTCCCTTCCAGGCCGACCCCGCTGCGAGCAAAGCGCCAACGGTGCAGTTCTAAATCCAGTTCTCAAGCAACCCTGAGCAGCTAACATGACCGTCGGTTCGGCTGATGTCCTGTTAGCTGCTCATCGTTAACTCCCTTATTAGCTGTTAGCTGATGACATCTCCCCTTACTCCCGCCGAAGATGCGGCCCTGGTCGCGGCCATTCGTGCGGCCGAGGTGCAGACTTCGGGTGAAATCCGGGTGCACCTGGAGGACACCTGCCCCACCCCAGAGCCCCTCGACCGCGCCGCGCAGGTGTTCAGCGAGCTGAACATGCACAAAACGGCCGCCCGCAACGGCGTGCTGTTTTACCTGGCCTGGCAGAGCCGGCAGTTTGCAGTGGTTGGCGATTCTGCCATCAATGCCGCCGTGCCCGATGATTTCTGGGAAGCGACCAAGGAAGCCGTGCTCGAACATTTTCGGGGCGAGAAGTACGTGGTTGGCCTCGAGCGCGGCATCAAGATGGTGGGCGAGCAGCTCAAGCGCTACTTCCCCTACAATGCGGCTACCGACGAGAACGAGCTCGACGATGCCATTTCTTTCGGCGGCCCCAAACCGTCATCCGACGCATGAAAACTCCCGTGGCTGACGCCGCTACTTTGACGCGGCCCGCCGTGAATACCCCCGCACAGGCTTTGAGTGCGCCGCAGTGGTGGCCCCGGTTACTAATACTACTGGCACTGCTGGCCAGCTTTGCTGCCCCTGCGCAAACCCTGCCGCCACGCCCCAACCCGCCGCGCCTCGTCAACGACCTGGCCGGCCTGATGCAGCCGGGCGAGGCTGAGACGCTGGAACGCAAACTGGTGGCCTACAACGACAGCACCTCCTCGCAGATTGCCGTGGTAACCGTGGCCAACCTCGACGGCGAGGATATTGCCGACTACGCGCAGAAGCTCTACGAAAGCTGGGGCATTGGCCGCAAGGGCAAGAACAACGGCATTCTGATTCTGGTGGCCCAGCAGGAGCACCAGGCCCGCATCCAAACCGGCTACGGCCTCGAAGGCGCGGTGCCCGATGCCATGGCCAAGCGCATTATCAGCAACACGCTGGTGCCAGCCTTCCGCGAGAACCAGTACTACGCCGGCCTCGACCGGGGTACCGACCAACTCATTGCCCTGGCCAAGGGTGAATACCAGGCCGACCCCGCCGATGCCCGGCCCCAGGGGCGGCGCGACAGCTCGGGCTCGGGTATACCCTTCTGGGCCATTATCATCGTGTTGGTCGTGGTGTTCACCATGCTGCGCAACCGGGGCGGTGGCGGTGGGCGCGGTAACCGCGGCTTCGGCGGGGGGTTCATCCCCCCCATCATCTTCGGGGGCGGCTTTGGCGGCGGAGGCTTTGGTGGTGGTGGTGGCGGCTTTGGCGGCGGCGGAGGTGGTGGCTTCGGCGGCTTTGGTGGCGGCAGCAGTGGCGGCGGCGGTGCCAGTGGCAGTTGGTAATTATACAGAACGATGTAGGGGCGGGGCTTGCCCCCGCCCGTCGTTGGACGACTCTTCCGAATCGTTCAATGGCGGGCGGGGGCAAGCCCCGCCCCTACCCCGTTCTGCTGCTTCAGTGGCTGCTGCGCACGCCAGCCGGGATGGCTACGGTCAGCCGGTTTTCGGCGGGTGGCACGGGGCAGGAATAGGCGGAGCTGTAGGCGCAGAAAGGATTGTAAGCGCGGTTGAAATCGAGCTGCATCACGCGGGCCCCAACAGGTGGCAGGCGCAGGTCGAGGTAGCGACCACCGCCGTAGCTGCCGTGCCCGTTGCTGCTGTCGGTGAAGGGTACCATCAGGTAATCCTCGAAGCCGGGGCGCTTCAGCAACTCCAGTGGCTGATAGACGCTGAGGTGCTGGGGCTGCCCATCGAGCACGAAGCGCAACTCGCCGTATTTGCGGTACAGTGGCCGCCGAGCGGTGCTGGTAGGCATGGCGAATGGCTGGGACGTCGAATCGCGTACCAGCGTGGCCTCCACGTAGTAGCGGTAGTCGGTGGGGTAGAAAGGCAAGCCGGTGAACGCCTGGCGCTCGGCCGCCGACAGCGGCGACTCCTGCGGGTTGCGGAATTCGGCATTCAGGTCTGCCTGAAACTTGAGTACGCTCTGCTGATGGGCCGCAACATCAAGGTGTGAAGCGGCCACAGGCGCTTGGGCGCGGGCCGCCCCGGCCAACAGCCCCAGGCACCCCAGAAACAACCATTTTCTCATGCCCCAAATTACGGCAGCAGTCGGGGCAGCGGCGGCCAACTCAACCTTTTAGCAGCCGGCACAGTATCAGGCCTACCGGGGCAGCGGCGCTACCCGGTTATTCTTTCCTCACCCTCTTTCTTCACGCCATGAGTGCTTCCCGGTTTTCCCTGTTTATGTTGCTGGCTGCACTGGCCACTACCCTCACCGCCTGCGATGCAATTGGCAGCATCTTCAAGGCCGGTGCCTACACGGGCATCATTGCCGTATTTATCGTCGTTGCGCTGTTGTTCTTCATTGTGAACAAGATGCGCGGCCCGCGGCCCTAGTTCATACTAACATCAAAAGCAAAAAGGCGCGGCTCCCATCTGGGAACCGCGCCTTTTTTGTAGGCTGTGACCAGCCTATTTCTTGCTGGGCATAGTGCCAATGATGTGGTCCCAGAGCGTGCTACTCACGCCGAAAGCCACCTCGTCCTGCCGGTAGTGGTGCTGGCTGTGGTGCGTCCACCACACTTTCAGGAAGTTCTTGGGCGGTGAGTAGGCATGAATGGCGTAGTGCACGAACAGGTACATGGCGTAGCCGAACGTGAAGCCCGACAGCAGCCCGAAGGCATAGGAACCGAAGCTGAACCGGAAAATAAAGAACAGCAGCGAGGCCACAAACACCGTGATGATGGGCGGCATGGCCAGCCGGGTCTTGTCCTTGGGGTACTCGTGGTGCACGCCGTGCATGGTGTATTGGAACTTGGCCCGGCCCGGTGTGGTGGCCGGAATGTGGTACACGTAGCGATGCACTAGGTACTCGACCAGCGTGAAGGCCAGTAGCCCCACCAGGAACAGCCCCAACGCCGACACCCCCGACATAAAGCCGTGGGTGAGGCCGTAATACATGCTAACGATGCCAGTAGCCGCAAAAATGCCCACCGGCAGGGCGATGTGGGTGTGCGACAACCGCTCCAGCACCGGATTTTTGAACAGCTGCGCCGAGCCTTTGTGCTTAGGCCGCACGGGGGCAGCTTCAGTGGCAGGGGCCAGGGCTACGAAAGGCTCTTCGGTGGATATTGACTGCATAAGGCTAACGAACAAAGAACTAATCTAAGGACAAATTTACGAGGCGGGGGGCAATGTGCCGGGCTGGGCAAACCCCACGCCCGCCAACCGGGCCACAACGGCCGGCAGCGTGCAGGCCACCGAGCAGCGTACTCGCGCCTGGGCATAAAACCGTTTTCGCGCCGTAAGGGTTTCGCGCAGCCAAGCTTCCGCGCCCCCGGCAGCAGCCATCAGGGGCCGCTTGGCTACCTCTTCGGGGGCGAGGCGGGCAGCCAGTTCCGCCACCGGCACATCGAGCCAAAGGGTAGGGCCGGCTTGGTTGAGCAGGCTCATGTTATCGTGGAAGCAGGGCGTGCCACCGCCCGTCGCCAGCACCAGCGGCGGGCCACCAGCAGCCAACGCTGCCCGCAGTACCGTCGACTCTATATCCCGAAAACCAGCTTCGCCATCCTTGGCAAAAATCTCACGCACGCCGCGCCCGGTGCGGGCTTCAATGGCGAGGTCGAGGTCGAGGAATGGGCGGTTAAAGTGGGCGGCCAATTGGCGGCCCAGCGTGGTTTTGCCCGAGCCGGGCAGGCCCACTAAGCTCAGATGGCCGGAGCCGGTGGGTACCAGGGTTTCGCCGGTTGAGAGGTAATTCAAAGTTTGGGAAAGTGGGTGGACTAAAAAAGCGTCATGCCGAGTGCAGCCGAGGCATGACGCTCCATTCCGGCGGCAGTTATCCCAGCTTCACGCGGGGGTCGAGCACGGCGTAGAGCACATCGACCACAATGTTGATGACCACAAATAGCGCGGCCACAAACAGCGTGGCACCCATCACCACGGGAAAATCGAGGTTCTCGACGGCCCGCAACGTGACGGTACCCAAGCCTTTCCAGTTGAAGATGTATTCGATAAAAAACGCGCCGGCCATAAGCGAGGCGAGCCAGCCCGACACGGCCGTGACTACCGGGTTCAGGGCGTTGCGCAGGGCGTGGTGCAGCACGGTAGCGGTGCGGCTCAGGCCCTTGGCGCGGGCTGTGCGGATGTAGTCCTGGCTCAGCACATCGAGCATGCTGGAGCGGGTGAGCTGCGTGATGATGGCCAGCGGCCGGATACCCAGCGCCACGGCCGGTAGCAGCAGGTTGCGCAGCACCAGGTGCCGCTCCCCCGTGAACGGGTCGGTTTCGTAGAGCTGCCCGGTAAGGCTCAGGCCCGTGAAATGGCTCCAATAGAAGCCAAACGTGACGGCAATGAGGATGGCCGCCACGAACGATGGCACCGAAATGCCCAGCACCGAGGTGCTCACCAGCACCCTATCGAGCCACGAGTGGGGCCGCAGGGCTGCTGCCACGCCGAAGGTGATGCCGCCCACGCTGGCAATGAGCATAGCGGCCAGGGCCAGCCACATGGTGCCGGGGAAGTAATCGAGCAGAATGCGCAGCACGTCCTTGTTGCTCTGGAAAGAGCGGCGCAGGTAAGGCGTTTTCAGCACCAGCGCCTTGCTGCCCAACGGTAGCAGCGCGAAGCCGCCATAGCGGGCGCGGCCAGCAGAGTCGGCGGGGTGCAGGCCCAGCGGCGAAATATCATTCAGGTAGCCCACCAGGCGGGCAGGCAGCGGCTGGTCGAGGCCCAGGTCGGCGGTGATGGCGGCCTTGGTGGCGAGGTCGCTACGTTGGCCGGCCAGTAGCGCAGCCGGGTCGCCGGGCAGCACGTTGAACAGCAGAAACACCGTGCACGCCACACCCACCAATACAAGCAGGCCTTGCGCTAAGCGACGGAGGATGAAGGGAAGCATAAGTAGGACGCAGCCTTTGCTGCGTCAATCGGTGAACGATAAATAGCGGCGCGCCTACGCCCGACGCAGCAAAGGCTGCGTCCTACTGAAGCTTCTCCTCTACCTTGCCAATGCTGGGGATGTCGTGGTAGTGGTACTTGCCCTTCACCACGCCATCCTTCAGCAGCAGGAAGCCGGGGTTGGAGCGGATGATAGATTTGAGCACGGTGGCATCGGCGTAGTAGAAGGGCACGGCCAGGTTGGCACTGTGCCGGAACACGTCGAACTCGGCCGGGCTGCTGCTGGTGATGACCAACGGCGTGATGCCCCGACGCGAAGCTTTAGCATCGTCGAGTAGCTTGTTGATGAGGGCGTACCGGTCGCGGTCGGCTTTGTCGACGTCCTGAATAATGAGCACGAGCTTGTTACCCCGCAGCAGTTCGGGGGTGTAGTCGCCCTCGTCGTTCCACACCTTAAAATCGGTGACTTTGGGGCCGTCCTCGGGGTTGAGGGTTTCCATGCTTTTGTAGGTCCAGGTCGAGTCGGGGTAGGTGGTGAAATCCTGCGTTTTGCCGTCCTTTTCCATGACGTACTTGTAGCGCATGGGCGCCCGGGCCTTCATCAGCTGGCCTATGTTGTTGCCCACTTTGTAGGGCAGAAAGTCGAAATACGGCAGGTGGCCCAGTGCCCGCACCCCAATGCCAATGGCAATGGCCGTGACAAACGTCATGGTCATCACCCCAAAAATGCCCTGCACAAACGCATGGCGCAGAAAGCGTTGGTGCGTGAACACCACGCCCCACAGCACCAGCAAAAACAGGTCTTTGAAAAACGACGTCCAGGGCTTGAGCTTGATAAAATCGCCAAAGCAGCCGCAGTCCGTCACCTTGTTGAAAGCTGCCGAATAAAACGTGAGGAAGGTGAAAAACACCAGCAGCGCCAGCAGCGCCCACAACGTTTTGCGCAGGTGCCAGCGCAGCAGCAGCGCCGCTCCCAGAATAACTTCGAGCGAGCTCAGGATGATGGACAGCGTGCGGGCGCTGCCTTTTAGCCACAAAAAGAACCCGCCGATGCTGGGCAGGTCGGTGGCGAATACCTCGAAGTACTCCTCCAGCTTGTAGGCCGTGCCCACCGGGTCGTTCAGCTTGATGAGGCCCGAGAAGATAAACAAGGCCCCCAGCAAAAACCAACATACCCGCGTGAGGGTACGCAACGGATGGGAGGCGGGAGCAACGGCGATAACAGAGCTGGGAACAGACATAGAGAGCAAAGGTAAGCTGCGGGCAAAACGCGCGGACAAGGTAATGGGTTGTGGCCCGGGCCTGTCATCCTGAGCAGAGCGAAGGACCTTGTCACCGCTGCGCCTGATTGATTTACTGCAAGATGTTCAGCCGTGAGGAGTTCCTTCGCTTCGCTCAGGATGACAGACGCCTCTACTTCTCCCCGCGCAAAATCAGCGCGAAAACGGCGTAGTTCAGCATGTCGCGGTAGCTGCCCTCCACGCTTTCGCTCACCAGGGCCGCGCCGCCAATGTCTTCGAGCTGCTTCACGCGGTGCAGCTTCATCAAGATAAGGTCGGTAATGCTGGCCACGCGCATTTGCCGCCAGGCTTCGCCGTAGTCGTGGTTTTTGGCCAGCAGCAGGCGGCGGTTTTCGGCGGCTTCGTGGTCGTAGGCCGTGGCTACGGCCTCGGGGGCCATGTCCAGCGGGGTTTCTTTGGGCAAGTGCAGCTGCATCAGGGCAATGAGGCAGTAGTTGATGATGGCCACGAACTCCTCGTTCACGTCGTCGGCCACGAGCTGCACGCCGGTTTCCTGAATGGTCCGAATGCGGTTGGCCTTAATAAAAATCTGGTCCGTGACCGACGGCAGGCGCAGAATGCGCCAGGCCGTGCCGTAGTCGTGGGTTTTAGCCAAAAACAGGGTGCGGCAGCGGGCCAGCAGCAGGTCGTAGTGTTCGGGAGTAGTCAAGTTAGGGCAGGAGGGTATGAGGGCAGGAAGGTGTGAGGGGTTTCAGCCAAATATTTATCTCCGCCGCAAGTTCGCTCCCGGCTATGGATATTGAGCCCTGGTTCCGCTTAGTTCTGTTCATGTCTGCTTTCCCTCCCACCCACCTTCCCTGCTACCCTCATACCCTACGCAGCCCCCACGGCCGCCTGCTCGACCTGCGCCGGCCGCAGGTGATGGGCATTCTTAATCTTACGCCCGACTCGTTTTTTGCCGGCAGCCGCGTGGCCTCCGAGCACGACCTGCTGGCCCGCGCTGAGGCCATGCTCGCCGCCGGCGCGGCCGTGCTCGACCTGGGTGCCTACAGCACCCGCCCCGGCGCCGACGATATTCCCGAGCCCGAAGAGGCCCGCCGCCTGCTGCCCGCCGTTGAGTTACTGCGCAAGGAATTTCCAGACGCCTTTCTCTCCGCCGATACCTTCCGGGCCGGGGTGGCCGAAGCAGCCGTGCAAGCCGGCGCTGACCTGGTAAACGACGTAGGCGGCGGCACCCTCGATGCTGAAATGTTTGCCACGGTGGGCCGCCTGCGCGTACCCTACGTGCTGATGCACCTGCGCGGCACTCCCCAAACCATGGCCCAGCTCACGCATTACGACGGCGATATCGTACTGGAGCTGCTGCGCTACTTCCGCGACCGGCTGGTGGCCCTGCGCGCAGCCGGCGTGGTCGATGTGCTGCTCGACCCCGGCTTCGGCTTCGCCAAAACGCCTGCGCAAAGCCACGAGCTGCTGCGCCGCCTGCCCGAGCTGCAGGCGGTGGGCCTGCCCGTGCTGGCCGGCCTCTCGCGCAAGCGACTGGTATACGGCCCGTTAGGCCTGGGGCCCGAGGCGGCCCTGAATGGAACCACGGCCCTGCACATGGTGGCGCTGCAAGGCGGGGCCCGATTATTGCGCGCCCACGACGTGGCCGAAGCCCGGCAAACCGTCGATTTATTTGCCAACACCTTTCCATTGGCGGAATAAAGGCCGTAATTTGACAAAACAAGGGCACGGCATGCAACTGTGGCATAACTACTGTTGTCATCCTGAGTGCAGCGAAGGACCTTATTCACCGATGAACGATTTGCAGTGACTCAACTGGCTCAGGCTTGATAAGGTCCTTCGCTGCGCTCAGGATGACAGCCGTCTTCCATTCCTTTTCTCTTTCTCCCACCGCCATGGCCGGCCCTTTCCCCATCAACTTCCTGCATTTCGGCTGGATTGACGCGGCCGACGTGTTGCTGGTGACAGTGCTGCTCTACCAGCTGTACAAGCTGCTGCGCGGCTCGGTGGCGCTGAATGTGGCGCTGGGGCTGGTGTCGTTCTACCTGCTCTACCTGGTGGTGAAGGCCACGGGCATGGAGCTGCTCACCAAAATTCTGGGGCAGTTTATGAGCGTGGGCGTGCTGGCCAGTATCATTCTGTTTCAGCAGGAAATTCGGCGGTTTTTACTGAACGTGGGCAAGGCCACCGCCATCGAGCGCATGCGCGCCTGGACCTGGGGCCGCCCCAATGAGGCTGCTCCACTATCTGTGGGCCCGTTCGTGGAAGCCGCCAAAAGCCTCTCCAATAAGCTTACCGGCGCGCTCATCTGCTTCACGCAGTCCTCCGACCTCACCCCCTTTGCCGACTCCGGCGACCGGCTTGATGCTGAAATCAGCAAGCGGCTGCTGCTGGCCATCTTCAATAAAACTTCGCCCTTGCACGACGGGGCCGTAATTGTGGCCAACGGCCGCCTGCAGGCCGCCCGCTGCATTTTGCCGGTGAGCGAAAACCCCGACGTGCCGGCCTCGCTGGGCCTGCGCCACCGCGCCGCCATTGGCCTGAGCGAGATTACCGACGCCGTGGTGCTGGTGGTGAGCGAAGAAACCGGGGCCATGAGCCTCGTGCGCCACGGCGAGGTGCACCGCAACCTGCCCACCAGCGAGTTGCGCGCCCTACTGCACGAGTGGCTACTGAGTACGCCCGAGCAGCCCCAACCCACCGCCGACAGCACAGCCCTGTCGGCGTAGTTGCAGATGGAACCACGGCGGTGGTTTATTCCACCGGGCCGTCGTAGTCGGCGGGCAGGGTCAGCTCGGCTTCATCGTACTCGCGCCAGCCGTTGCGGTCGTGCGCGCGCAGGCTGGGGCTGTTCCGTCGGTCGTTGAGGTGAGCAATGCCCAGTAGGATGTAGTTGTAGTCAATCTGGCGAAAGTGGGCCGGCTCGTAGGCTGGAATCTGCTCCAGCGCCTTGCTGCCCTCGTCGGCCAGGCTGTGGCCTTTGCAGATGGCGTACAGGCCCGCATCGGTCGTTACTTCGCCGGCGCTGAGCTGATTGTTCAGAATGCGGCCGGCATCGGGCACGAACCAGTGCAGCAAGTCAACCGTGAACGGTTGCCAGTAAAACAGGGGGATAATGCTGCCCGCCACTGGTTGAGGCTTGCCCACATGCCGCCCTATAAACCGGGCATCGATGGTGCCGGCCTTATCGAAAAGGTATTGCTGCAAAAAAGTCAGCAGCGCCATCTGGGCCTCATCGCTGCGGTTATTCGTCAGCATCGCCTGTTCGCCGGCCCTTATTTTGGTGATGGTCGTCATCGGCTCGCCCAGGGTATCGGCCAGGGCAAACGCCTGCTTCATGCGCCCCTCGTGCGCTACGGCTGCGGCCAGGTCCGAGAAAGCCACTTTCAAGGGAATGGTGCTGAAGTCGGCCGGCCCGGAGTCCTGCCCCGCCACCTGTATCAGACGCGAAATGGCCAGGGTGTCGTTTAGCTGGTCATGGTCGCGCAGAGCTTCCTCAATCTTGAGCAGCAGGCCGTTGCGTTGCCGACGCAGGCTGTCGTTGGGCAAGGAGACGCGCGTGCGGGCCACGGCGCGTATCCAGGCCAGGTTGGGCAGGTGGCGTTTGGGGCGGGCCAGGGCTTCGGCAAAAAGCGAGTTGACGCGGGTAGTGGACAACCGGTCGGGCAAAGCCGCCTCCACAAAGGCTACGCTGTCGAGGAGCTGCACCACGGCCGGGTCGGGCTTTTTAGCCCGGGCCTCGTGCTGCAGCTCGTAGTGGAAAAAGGTATTGAACGAGCAGGTGTAATACGTTTCGAAGGCCAGCGTTTTGGGGCGGGTCGGCAGGCGCAGGAAGGTAATCGGGTCCTGCGCCCCAGTGCTGTAGCGCGTGGTGCCCGTGGTGGGCGGCAACTGCTGCGGCACGCCCAGGTTCCATTGCAGCGTATTGAGCTGATGAGCATTGCGGCGAATCTGCGGAGCGACGTTGCGCGGGGCCTGGCGGTTCTGCAGGTGCTTTTGCAGGGCGGTCAGCTTGCTGCTGAAGGTGGCGAACGACTGCGCGGCTTCCGAGGGCCGGCGCTTGATTTCGGCCAGGTACACGCCGTGCATCTTGGCCAGGAAAGCCGTCAGAAAAAGCTCGTTGCGCTGGTCGTAATATTCTTCTTTGATGCCGTTGGCCAAGTCATGCTCTTCGCTTTCGATGAAGATGGTCTGGTTGTGGGCGATGCCGGGGGTAGCAGCCTGCAGGGCGGCCCAGGCCGAGTCGCGGGTGGCTACGGGCAGCGCGAAGCTGACGCGGTCTGCGTTTTGCGTACCGGGGTCGAAGCCCCCCAGGCGGGTGCTGCCCTGCTTGCTGATGTCGCCCGGGCCGGTGGGCAGGCTCTCCTCAAAAATGGCCGGCACAGGCTTCACACTCAGCAGGCTATATACCGTGGCGGCATACATTTCATTAAACGAAAAGCCGCCTACCTGCGCGCACGATTCCAGCAGCGGCCGCACGGTAGCCGGCTTCAGCAGCCGGTACTTCACCAGGTAAGGCAGCAGGGCGATGCCACTGTTCACATCGATGATGCGCGGGCGCAGCCGGCTCATGCTGTCGAGGCACTGCCGCACCAAAGCGGGCTGGCGGCGAGCCGCAAACAGCATGGCCGCCGTGAGGTAGCCGCCGCTGTGGGTAGCCTTGCTGGTGCCGGCATACGGCGTGGGCGAGAGCGGAAAGAACCGCTCGAACTGCTGGCGGGCGGCGGGCGGGCCAAACGGACTCAGGCCATCCAGGAAAGCCAGCTCCGCGGAGCTGTCGGTGCCCTGTCCGAGCAGCACGCGTAGGCAAAAGCCCACGGCTACCGGGCGCGGAGCTGGTCCGGTCGTGGTGTTGATTTCGCGCCACAGGTAGCTGCGCAGCTGGCGCAGCAGCTGCTTCCGTTTTTCAGCGAAGTACTGCCGCGTGGCGGCCCGCTGCGCCGTATCGGGCGGCGCGGCCGTGCGGTGCTGCTGGTCGCAGGCCAGATAGTACGACAGCGCCATAATGGTGCGAGCCCGCAGCACGGCTTCCCGGCGCTGCTTTTCACTCGGCGCCCCGGCCCGGCTCGCCACCCGCGGTAGCCGACGCCGGCCGGCACTGTCGAGCCGCAGCACCAAATCGCGCAGAATGGGCTGGATGTAAGGGTTTTCGCGCTCAATCGAGTCGCGGTCCATGTTATTGGCGCAGGCGTACATGCTGAGCTCAATATCCAGGGCCAGGGTATCGTTTTTCAGGGCCGATAGTACGCGGGGGAAGGCGTATTCGCTGGCCGGGCGTCCCCCAAATACCGGCTGGTAAATCAGGTCTTTCAGCCGGTCGGTGTTGAGCAGAAAATGTCCTTTATCCTCCACCGCCACGTAGGGCGACTGCAGGGCCGAGGTACTGTCGTTGCCACTGTCCTGCGGGGTTAGACACTGCTGCACAATGCGATAGGCTACGTAGTCAGTTTGCTGCTGGCGGTACAGGCACGCCACCCACGCCAGCACCACTATCAGCACAGCGGCCGACACGGCCCCTGCCAGCCGCCCAGCCCCGTAGCGCGCCACCAGCAGCGAAAACCACAGGCGGCGGCGGCTGGCCTTTAGGAAGCGGGTGAGGGTAGCATTCTGGGTGGCGGCGTGCTCCTGGCGCAGAGCGGTATCGGGGCCGGGCTCGAGGTAGTAGGCCAGCCAGCTGGCCGCCCCCTTTTTGGCACGGTGCCACTGCTCGAAAAACGTGTAGAGGCCAATGGGCAGCACAAAGCCGGCGCTTTCGCCGTTGGCCTGCCAGCGGTCGGCCTGTTGCACAAAGCTTTCGGCAATGCGCACATCGGCGGCCTCGGCGCTGGCCCATTGGGCCAGGTGCTGCCAATTCCGAATCAGGCTTTCGTGGGTGATGTCGAGCACGGTGTCGGGCGGCAGCACGGCGCGGTCGTCTTCGTCCTCGTTCAGGAAAGGCGACAGAAACGTGGCCCCGGGCGCGCGGAAGGGCCGGAGAATGCGGCACACCACCGGCCAGGGCAGGCTTTCATCGTCGATAATGGCCGTGATTTGTGCGCCGGTCAGGCGGTTGCGCACCACCCGTTTGCCGTCGGTGCGCGTCAGCACCCGGAACGTCTGCTCAATCACCCGCTCGGCAGTGCCCGGCGGCAGCGGCGGCGTGAAATCGCGGTTATACAGCTCGTTGGCTTCGGCAAAAAGCTGGTTGGCATGGGCATCGAGCACGTTGTGCAGCGAGGGGCTGGCCAACAGGAATGCCTGCTGCTGCGCCGGCAGCGCAGCGCGCCACGCGGCAAACCGGGCCTGGTCGGCGGCTGGCAGCTCGTCGTTCAGCCCGCCCACCATGGCGTAGTGCAGCAAATCCATTTCCTCGCGGCCCTCGTTAGCGGCCAGCCAGATGCGGCGTAGCGCGTGCTGCAGCACCGGCAGCTGGTCCTGGCCGTGGCCGATGTCGTAGAGCAGGCGCTGCACCAGCCGCTCGCTGATGCGGTTGCCGCTGAGCAGGGCCGGCTCCCGAATAACTTCCACGAACTCGTGGCGCACCAGCCGGGGCACGAAATACTGGCTGGCCCCCACCTGCTCAATCAGCCCCCGAAACTCGGCGCACTGCCCCACAAAATCGGAGCGCATGGTGCACACGATGTAAATGGGCAGGCCCTCGACCCGGGCCAGCCGGGTGGTTTCGAGCAGCAGGTTCACCACGGTTTGGGCGGCGGGGTTGGGCGTGTCGCCGTCGTAGTTTTCGGGGTTGGTGAAGAACTCCTCGAACTGGTCGACTACCAGCAGCAGGTTGGCGGCCCCGCGCTGGTGCCGGCGCTCCTCGGCCGGCGAGAGGCCCGGCGGCAGCGAAGCCGGACACAGCACCGACGTTTTATAGAGCTCCACCAACGCCGAAAACCCGTGCTCCAGCTCGGTTTCGACGGCGCCAGCGCTGGGCAGGCGCAGGGCCGTGGCCAGCGCCCGGGCCAGGTTGTGCAGGGGGCTGCGCTCGGGCCGGAACGTGGCCACGGCCCAGCTGCTGTAGCGTGCCCGCACAAAACCGGCGCGCACCTCGGGCAGCATACCCGCAAATACCAGCGACGACTTGCCGTCGCCCGAAGCTCCGGTTATCATCACAAAGCGCTGCTCGGCCAGCAGGGCCAGGCACTTGGCTACGTGGGTTTCGCGGCCCCGGAAATAAATAGCCTCTTCTTCGGTGAAGGTGCGCAGTCCGGTGTAGGGGCAAATGGGCTCGTCGAGGCCAAACAGGGCCAGCGCATCGGTGGTCGAAGCGTCCATCTACGCAGGCTGGTTGAGCTGTTGGAACACCCGGCGCACCTCCTCGCTCACGCCCGCATGCGGCTGAATGCGCGAAATCACCTTGGGGGCTTTGAAGCTATGTAGCTTGTTGTGCGCCGGGTCGTCTTCGCCCACAAACAGAATGGGCGTGGTGGAGCCCGCCCCGCCCACCAGCCGCCACACCTGCTTCACGAAGGGCAACGCCCAATCGGCACTGTGCTTAAAATACACCACGGCCAGCTTGCTTTCCGGAATCCGGCGCACCGTCAGGTCCTTGTACACCTGCTCGCTGTCGGGTTCGATGGTGAGGATATCCAGCGGAAACTCCTCGCTCAGCCGGTCGGTGATGGCGTTGGCCTCTTCGGTATCGAGCTCATTAAAGACAAAGCAAATGCCCGTTTTCTCATCCTCGTTGGCGGGCGGGGCCGAGGGAGGCGCCTGCGCCAGGGTGCTGCGCACGTCGGCCACCAGCTGCATGGCGCTGGGCGCGTTGGTGAAGACGCATTGCCCGGTGAGCTCGTTGCGGATGCTGTTGATGAAGACCTCCTGAGCGGCCTGCACGGGCTGGGCGGCGTCGGGGCAATGCCACATAAACTGCCGGAAGCCAGGCCGGGCGGCCGCTTGCTTCCGGGCCTCCTGGTAGGCGTACATGCCGTACGAGCATTCGTAGTCGTCGTCAAAGCAGCGGCCGAACCTGTTGCCCAGCAGGTGCAGCGAGCACCCGGCCGCAGCCAGCGCCTCCTGCGTGCGCTCCCGGAATTCGTCGTCGTCGCGCGGGCAGTCGGCCGTGGGCACCACCACCAGCCCGGCCTGGGTGCACACCTGCACCAACTCATCGCGGCGCGGCAGCAGCAGCTTATCCGTCGTCCAGGCCAGAAACACCACCGGGCCAGTGGCCGCGGCACTTGCCGGCGCAACCATTGGGGCAACAACAGGGGCAGCCACCGGAGCAGTCACCGAAACGGCTGAGGCAACTGCCGGAATCGCCACGGGCACAGCGGCAGACGGCAGCGGCAGAGCGGCCGGAGCCGACACGGCCGGCAACGTCGCGGCCGCGACCAGCTCCTTGATGGCGGTGGCTACCCGGTTGATTTGGTTGCGGTAGAGCAGGCCGCCGGGGGCCAGGGGCTGGTCGTCGTCTTTGGCGCTCAGCGGGCGGTTCACGCCCAGCTCCTCGTACACGAACCGAATGCTGCGCAAATGGCCTTCCAGCGTGGCTTTCAGCAGCTGCTCGTCCTCCCGTTCGAGGTTGTTGATGAGCACGGGCAGCACGCGCGAGCCCACGTTGCCGCCGGGCAGGTTCAGGTACAGGCCCAGCCGGTCGGCGCGGGCCTGCTCCAGAAAGGGCAGAAACTCCTGCCGCCACGAAAACTTCGAGGTGTCGCAGTAGGTCTGCGAGATGAGCGGAATCAGAATGAAGGAGCGCAGGCGGTGCTCCAGGCTGGGGCCCACCATGTGCGTAGTGCCGAGGCCTTCGCTGCGGTCCTTGTCGAAATAAATACTCAGCCGGGGCTTGATAGTGGCCGCCAGCTGGTTTTGCAAGCGGGCCACAAACTCGGTTACCCAACCGTCGGCCAGGTCGTCGTTGTGGCGGTAGCTGATGAAGATGTCGTGCTCGAAATCGGGAAGCAGGGCGGCCATGAATCGGGTAGAGTTGGCAAAGGCGGGGCGCTAAAGATACTATCTTTCCTATATGCAATAGTCGACTTTAGAGCTGCTCATATCCGCGCTTGCTGTGGACCACTTGCACTCGCTTACAGCAACTGTCGCAGCACAGCTCAGCCCACCGCGAGCAGGGCAAGCCTGGTAAAGGTGGAGCAGTTGAGCTGGCAGCACGCAGCCTGGGCCAACACGAAAAACCCCGCCCCGGCAGGTACCGGAGCGGGGTTTCGCAGCTACACGAAGCGGTTAGCCTACGCTTCAGGGCGTGTTTGTCACTACCTGAGTGCCTTGCGGCGCGTCAGCTTCCGCCGCTTTGTCTTTGAGGGTTCCTAATTCTTGGCCTACCTTTTTGAAGGCGGCAATGGCCTTGTCGAGGTGCGCGCGGGTGTGGCCCGCGCTCAACTGCACCCGGATGCGGGCCTTGCCCTGCGGCACCACGGGGTAGTAGAAACCCACCACGTAGATGCCCTCGTCGAGCATTTTGGCAGCGAATTCCTGGGCCAGCTTGGCATCATAGAGCATAACCGGCACGATGGGGTGCTCGCCGGGCGTGATGTCGAAGCCGGCAGCCGTCATCTGTGCGCGGAAGTACTTCGTATTCTCTTCGAGGCGGTCGCGCAGCTCGGTGCTTTCCGTCAGGAGCTCCAGCACGCGCAGGCTGGCGCCCACAATGGCCGGGGCCAGCGTGTTGCTGAACAGGTACGGCCGGCTGCGCTGGCGCAGCATGTCGACAATCTCCTTGCGGCCCGAGGTGAAGCCGCCCATGGCCCCGCCCAGCGCCTTGCCCAGCGTGCCGGTGATGATGTCGACGCGGCCCATTACGTTGCGGTACTCGTGGGTGCCGCGGCCGGTTTTGCCCAGGAAACCGCTGCTGTGGCACTCGTCCACCATTACCAGGGCCTGGTACTGGTCGGCGAGGTCGCAGATTTTGTCGAGCTGCGCGATGGTGCCGTCCATCGAAAACGAGCCGTCGGTGACGATGATGCGGTGGCGCGTGCCCTTGGCCACGGCGTCCTGCAGCTGCTTTTCGAGGTCGGCCATGTCGTTGTGGGCGTAGCGGTAGCGCTGGGCCTTGCACAGGCGCACGCCGTCGATGATGCTGGCGTGGTTCAGGGCATCGGAAATAATGGCGTCCTGCTCGTTGAACAGCGGCTCAAACACCCCGCCGTTGGCGTCGAAAGCCGCCGCGTAGAGGATGGTGTCTTCGGTGCCCAGGAACTCAGCCAGCTTGGCTTCCAGCTCCTTGTGAATGTCCTGCGTGCCGCAGATGAAGCGCACCGACGACATGCCGTAGCCGTGCGAATCAATCGTGTCTTTGGCCGCTTGGATTACCTCGGGGTGCGAGCTCAAGCCCAGGTAGTTGTTGGCGCAAAAGTTCAGCACGTCGGTGCCTTCGGTGGTGTCGATTTCGGCCGCCTGGGGAGAGGTAATGATGCGCTCCTTTTTGAAAAGGCCGGCGTCTTTGATTTCCTGAAGCTGCTGCGTAAGGTCGGGCTGGAGCGTAGCGTACATGGGTGGGGCTAGAAAAGTAAAGAGTGAAGAAGCCAAAGATACCGGGTCGAAGGGACCAATGGGCCTCCGCCGGCTGCTGCTGCCGGTGCACCTTTGTGCTATGGCTATGCACAATACCCAAGACCCTCACTGGCGCGACTACCTTTTTCAAGGGCATCCGCCGGCCGAGCTCAGCACCTGGGTTCAGCGGCTGCGCTACTTCCGGTTCTGTAAAGCCTACGGGGCCCATTCCAACGACGGCGACCAGCTACTAGCGGCCCTGCGCTACGTCGACGCTGCAGATTTACGCCGCCTGCTGGCCCAACTGGGCACGTGGGCACCTCTCAGCGCGCAACTTATAGCGTTGCCATCCGGCCTGCTGACGGTGGCAGGACAGCAAGTAAGTGCCTGGCACTATGACTTGCCCGAGCCGCGCTTGATGCTGGCCATACGGGACCTCAACAACCCCTATGAGGTAACTGCCGCTACCATAGCCGCTGCCGAAGCCGTAGAGCAGCAGTTGGCCTTACAGGAATCGCGCATCATCGACCCACCTCAGGACAACCGCTATTGTGTGTGCCCCCAATACTACCCCGAACTGTGGGAAAAGAGGTAGCCGCCGGTTCGGTCCGATGTCGCAACCATCTGCCCCATTGCAGGGCGCACCGCCTGCTTAATCCACAGCCGCTATTCCGCGACTGCCGGTTGGCGGGCTGCACCATCGGCCCGAAATGTACTCCTTTGCTTGCCGCCCCCGGAACGCCTGCGCGCCCTTGCGGCCACTGTCCATCAACTGCTTTTTCTGCACATCCGAAATGCGCTCGGTTTGGGTTGCTGGCAATGGCTTTCTGTTCCAGTTTTTGGCAAGTATGCGAACCACCGCAAGCCGTAAGGCTTAGGGGAATAAATGGCTGAGCAAAGCCAGTAGGCACTAACAAGCCCAAAAACCAAATTTTTGGTGCTTGCAACGAAACCTTGAAACCGCAGGCTCGTTAAGCTAATATAATTAGTTTTAAACTCCCAATAAATTTAGCCATATGAAAATTGCAGTTGACAAAGGCCAGGACAAAGGCTTCCTCCCCGATGGCCGCCACACCGTCGAAATTACCGCCATTGAAGAAGGTGTGAGTGAGCACCAGAACGTACCGTTTTTTGCTGCTCACATGGAGAACGAAGACGGGTTCGTATCGCAGCGCTTCTATAACTCTGAAGCCGGTCACCCCATCATTCTCCAGTTGTATTCCGCAGTAGGCATCAAGCCCGAAGCAGGCAAAGACCTCGACACCAAGCAACTGGTGGGCAAGCGCTTGTCGGTAGAAGTGGGCGACCACTCGTATGCCGACCCCGCTACTGGCAACGAGCGCAGCATCCGGCAGGCCACTGGCTTCCGCACTGCCTAAACGCTGGGCCGAATTATCCGCACAACAAAAAGGCGTTGCCCACCTGGTGGGCAACGCCTTTTTGTTGTGCGGATTTAGTTTTTACGGCTAAAAAACGCCTGCGCGCCCTTGCGGCCGCTGTCCATCAGCTGCTTTTTCTGTACATCCGAAATCCGCTTGATTTTGGGGCTGAAATTCAGGAAGTCGATGCTGATGGTGCGCCGCCAGTCGCCGGGCTGCACGGGGTTGAGGTTTTCGAGGGCTACGGTGTAGAGGGCGCCCATGTAGGTATTGAAATCGGTGATGTCGTAGGGGGCAAGCTGCCGGCGGGCGGCGGGCGTGCCATCCAGCGGAATCTGCTCGGCGCGGTCGAGGCGCAGGCCCAGGGTTTCGGGGTTGAAGACGCGGCCGTGGGCATCGGGCGCGGCAGCTGGGCCCGCCGGCAGGTAGCGCGGGAAATCGAACAAATCGACCGGGTAATTGGCCATCAGGCCCCCATCGACGAGTACCTGCACGGGCTGGCCGGGCGCGGGGTCGCCCTTGATGACCTTGTTCTCGGCATCGAGCAGCACGGCCCGGAAGTAGAGCGGAATGCTCATGCTGATGCGCACGGCATCGGCCACGCGCATGGTGGGCGTGGTTTCGTAGCTGAACACCTGCACCCGCTGCTGGGTAAGGTTGGTGCCGGTGGTGTAGAGGTCGCGGTAGCGCGCGGGCTCTTTCTGGGCCAGCGTGTGCAGCTCGGCCAGGGTGAGGTGGGCGTTTTTGGTTTTGCGGGCCACGAGCTCACCCAGGTAGGTGCTGAACTCGTCGCCCCGGTACCAGCCGTACTGGGTAATGAGCCGGTGCGTGCCCCCGAAAAAGATGAACCGGCCGTCGTTGAGCCGCTGCACGGGCGTGGCATTCACCACGTCAATAATTTCCTGGGCCGAATAGCCCACCGCCAGCAGCGCCGCCTGAATGGCCCCGGCCGAGGTGCCGCCCACCCGCGTGAGGCCGGCCAGCACGCCGCGCTGCTCCAGCTCCAGCAAGGCCCCGCCGTAGGCAATGCCCCGGATGCCGCCGCCCTCCATCACGAGGTTGCGGTAGCGGGGCGGGGCTACGGATTGGGCGTGGGCCGCCGCACTTGCAAGCAGCCAGACGCCAAAACTCAATAGCAGCAAACGCACCTTCATGGCCCCAAAGATACCGCCGGGCAGTAGCCGACACGCCGGGTGCTACTCGTCGTAGGCCACGCCCTGCACAAAGTTGTGCAGCAGCAGCGCTACATCCTCGACCGGATGCGGCGCGAGGCCCGGGGCAGATTTTAAAGGCATAAAGCCGGTGATTTTCTCCAGAGCCTTGGCGTCGGCCGGGGCATAGGCCATGCGCCAGTCGGGGAAGGCCCGCTCGGCAATGGGGCCGTAGGCCAGGGTGCGCACGGCGTAGTGGCGCGGGTCGGCCTGAATGCGGGCGTACAGCTGGCTCAGGGCGGGCTCGGGGCCTTCGAGCACCTGCATAAATTCACCGTTGGCATACAGCAGCAGTCCGCCGAGGCGGGCGCGCTCGTTGTGCAGGCGGGCCTTGCGCAGCAGCGGCGGCAGCGTTACTTCGTGCACTGCCCGCGAGGCCTGGCTGCGATAAATCAGCGTGTAAAGCATAGGTTGTGGGGGCATAGGCAGCCACGATTGGTGTAACTAAGGCGCCTCAACACCGTTGTGGGCAAAACGGTGCCCGCGGCGGCGAAGGTCCCGGTATCTTTGTGCTCATCCCACCGTTCACCTATTTCTAATTTCCCGCATGGCCACCACTCCCGGCGACACTGAAACTTCTGTATTACCCGGCTCCGTGCTGGTGATTGGCGCCTGCGGCCAGCTTGGGCTGGAACTGGTAGCCGCCCTGCGCCAACGCTACGAGCCCCACCTGGTAGTTGCCGCCGACGTGCGCCCGCCCAAAGACCCCAACATGCTGGCCGGTGGACCCTTCGAGCTGCTCGACGTGCTCGACCGCTCGCGCCTCGACAAGCTCATCCGGCAGTACCGCCCCAAGCAGATTTACCACCTGGCCGCCCTGCTATCGGCCACGGCCGAGAAGAACCCGCTGTTCGGCTGGCAGCTGAACATGGACGGCTTGCTCATTGTGCTCGAGGCCGCCGTGGCCCACGGCGTGGCGCAGGTGTACTGGCCCAGCTCCATTGCCGTGTTCGGGCCCGATACCCCGCGCGAAAACACGCCGCAGGTCACCATCATGAACCCCAACACGGTGTACGGCATCAGCAAGCTGGCCGGCGAGCAGTGGTGCGAGTGGTACCACCGCAAGCACGGCCTGGACGTGCGCAGCCTGCGCTACCCCGGCCTCATCGGCTACAAGAGCCTGCCCGGCGGCGGCACCACCGACTACGCCGTCGACATTTACCACAAGGCCGTGGCCGGCGAAAACTACGAGTGCTTCCTTGAGGAAAACACCTACTTGCCGATGATGTACATGCCCGATGCGCTAAAGGCCACGCTGGACCTCATGCACGCACCGGCCGAGAAAATCAAGGTGCGCACCAGCTACAACCTGGGCGCGATGAGCTTCTCGCCGGCCGAAATCAAGGCCAGTATCCAGCAGTACGAGCCCGGGTTTGAAGTCACCTACAAGCCCGATGGCCGCCAGCAAATCGCCAATTCCTGGCCCGCCAGCATCGACGATGCCAAGGCCCGGCAGGACTGGGGCTGGCAGCCCGATTTCGACCTCAATAAGATGACAGCCGACATGCTGCTGCACTTAAAGGAAATGAAGCAAGCGTAACGCATACTGGCTTTATTGGAAATAAAAGCCCCCGCAACTACTGATGCCTTGTCCTTACCCAAAACTCTTTGCCTGCCTGCTGGCGGCACTTGACCGGTCCGGTCCGACCGCCCTAGGCGGTCCGACCGGTTGAAGAACCCCCGATTTTGTCCCGCCAACAACCGGTCGGACCGCCTAGGGCGGTCGGACCGGAGCAACGACCGCAGTTTTGGGTAAGGACAAGGCAACTACTGATGCGGGGGCTTTTTGCAAAACAGCGGTTGACTACTCCACCTGTAGCCGGTTGGTGGAAGTGCCGCAGCGCACCACGTAGAGGCCCGGCGTGAGGCCGGCTACATCGAGCGTAGTGGCGCGGGTGTGGGCCGGCAGCTGCTGGCGACGCACCTCGCGGCCCAGCGCATCAAACAGCTGTACCCGGCGCGTAGCTGCGCTGGCGTCGGGCCAGCTCAGCTGCACGAGGCCAGCCGTGGGGTTGGGAGCCAGGGCAAAGGCTTCGGCCGACGCGGGGGTATTGGTGGCCAGCACCGTACTGGCAAAGCGTGCCATATACGCCATGGCGTGGCTGGTGGTGCCGCTGAGCATCGTGCTGCCAAAGGTGGCGGGGTTGCTACAGGAGCCCGCCACGGTGATAGAACCTTCGGCATCAAGGCTCAGGGCATTGGCTTCGTCGTTGCCCGCCCCGCCGGCGCGCACGGCCTGCGTCCACTGCCCACCGGCGCTGAGCCGGGCCACAAATACGTCGTACATCCCGCCGCTGCTGGTAATTGGCAGGGTACCAAACATGGCCGTGGTTGCGCTTGCACTGCTGTAGACGCCAAACAGGCCCGCCACGGTAGCATTACCTGCCGCATCGAGGACCAAAGCGCGGGCAATGTCGTTGGCCGGGCTGCCGGCGCGCACGGCCTGCGTCCACTGCCCGGCCGCATCGAGGCGGGCTACAAATACATCGTAGCCACCCGCGCTGGTGAGGGTACTGGAGCCAAAAGCCACGGTTTCTACCAATATGCCCGCTACGGTGGCGGTACCAGCCCCGTCGACGGCTAGCGCGTTGATGACCGGTGGCGGAGCATTGCGGTTGTTGTTGTTCAACTGCACGGCCTGCGTCCATTGCCCGCTGGCGCTGAGCCGGGCCAGGTAGGCCGACGTACCGCCCAACGTATTGGTGAGGGCAAGCGAGCCGAAGCGGGTATTGGCATCGAACTGCCCGGCGAGCACCACATTGTCGGCCGCATCGAGCGCCACCGCGGTTACCAAGTTGCGGAAGGGCACGGCGCTGAACGCACAGGTACTCTGGCTGGCCTGCGTCCAGGTGCCGGCATCCAGATTGAGGCGCGCCACGAATGCGGCCGTCGTCACGCCATCAGCAGCCAGAGTAGTCGAGCCAAAGCTGGTGCTGCCCTGGAAGCTGCCCGCCACGACGGCATTGCCGGCCGCATCGAGGGCCAGGGCATTGGCTTCGTCGTTGCCCGAGCCCCCGGCCCGCACCGCCTGCGTCCACTGGCCGCTGGGGCTGAGGCGGGCCACAAAGGCATCGGTACTGCCCGCGCTGGTGAGCACCAGCGAGCCAAAGTTCGCCCTGGCACCCGTAACCAGGTTCCCAAACCGGCCGCTGACAACTGCATTGCCCATTGCATCCAGCTTCAGGCCACTCACAAGGTCCTCGCTCGGCCCACCGGCCTGCGCTACCTGCAACCATTCGCCGTTGGGACCCACGCGGGCCACAAATACATCGGTGTGGCCCGCGCTGATGAGCGTAGTGGCTCCCAGGGTCAGACTGCCGTAGAAATTTCCGGCCACGATGGTGTTACCCGCTCCATCCGAAGCGGTGGCGACAATGGCTGAGCCACCAGGTGCGCCCGCAGGCGCAGGGTCGATGATGGCAGTGGGGGCACTGGCCCAGTGCCAGGTTTGCGCCTGAAGCGCGGTTGAAGCAGCTAGGGCCAGTAGACCGGACATGGCCCACTGGCGCTGTAGGAGGTTTTTCATGGGGCAGCGTGAAAAAGAATAAAAAGGCTGTGTGGAACAGCCACCAGGCAACTGATTGCTTGCCGGCCTTTTTAGTTGCTTGCCCCTGTCAAGATAATTCCCATTCATGCTCCACCAGCCAAAACTACCTTCAGCTAAGCGCATGATAATGTTCCGTAAACTCCGCCCTACAGCTTCACCCCAATGCCGAGCCGAAACTCGCTGATGCGGTACTCTTCGCGCTCCACCACGGCGCGGTCGTCGCGCCGGGCAACGGCGTCGATGTCGGGAATTGTGGTGTTGTAGGGCATAAACGACGCCCGCGCCGAAAGCAGCACCGGGCCCACCGCGTAGCACAGTTCGGGCTGCACGATGGAGTAGCTAAAGCCGTTTTTCGATACGCTTACCAGCTGGCCCAGCGACACCCCGGGCAGCAGCTGGCCCGCTCGGCCGAGGCCCAGGGCCGCGTGCAGGCCGGCATCGAGGCGCACCCGGGTGAGCAGGCGCACCACCCGCTCGCCGGAACCGCCGCCGGGGTAGCCCGGCATGGTGGCCCGCCAGGTGGTGCTGAAGTCCAGCTGCTGCATGTCGAGCCCGGCCGAACCGGCAAACACCAGGTGCCGCGTCAGGTAGCGCAGGGCCTTAATATCGGCAAAAGCTGCTACCGTGTTGTCGACCTTGAACTCGCGGTAATAGGGTGAAGTGCTGCCCCCGGGCTCCAGGGTAGTGGTACCGTGCGAGTAGTTGACGAAACGACTGGCCGAAGGGCCCGCCTCGGCGTAGACCTGCCACTTGGAAACGGCCGGGGCCGGAGTGATTGGCGACTCGGGAAGCGTTTGGGCAACGGAGGCCGAAGCAATGGCGCAGCCGGCCACAGCCAGCAGGAGTTTAGCGAAAAGCATGACGTTGAAGCTGAAGAAGATTAAAAGGAAGGGCCAAAGCGCGGGCCGCCGGTAGCAGCGGCCTAGCCCGGAGCAGAAAAAAGGAGGGCTGGTTGGGAAAGGAAAAGGACGGCGCAGGGAGGTAGTGGGCTAGAAAGCAACTCCCAGCGTGATGCCCGTGCGCAGGCTGAAGCCCTTAAACGAGCCCACATCGAAGCTGTCAGCACTCTCGCCACCGCTGGTTTTCAGCTCGGTGAAGTTGGAATTGTAGGACGGCCCGAAGAAGGTGTCGAGTGTAACGCGCTGGCGGTAAATCCACTGGTGGCCCACTACCACACCGCCGCCAATGGTGTTGAGGGTGGCTTTGGCAGTAGCCTGGGTGCCGTCGAAGGTGGTGGTTTGCATGCTCAGGCCCAGGTTCTGGTAGCGCAGAAAGGGAGCCACGTAGAAGCCTTCTATCGCCTGCGTCTCGTTGGAGAGGTAGCGGCGGTACTCGGGGGTGATGGCAAAGCCCGAAATCTTGGTGTCGCCCAAGCCCCAGTACGTGAACAGGCCGCCCAGCTGCAGGCTGCTGGCGTCGTTGAGCTTGTGCTCGTAGAAGAAGGAGCCGGTCTTGAACAGGGGGCTGAGCAGGTTTACTTTCAGGGCATTGGTTTGGGCCGAAGCGGCGGTGCTACCCAGCAGCAGGGAAGCGGCAACGAAGGCGGAGGCGGCGAAATTTTTCATGAGAAATGGGGTTGATAAGGGATTGATAAAGAGAGTGATTTGATGATGCAAAGTTGGATACCAGCCCCATGCGGCGAAATCGCCGGAAAGCAGTAATTCTCCCTCCCAGAAAACCAGTAGTTTCGGCCGAAGCCCCGGTTTTTCACCGAATCCTGCCCAATTTTGGCTGCTATGGCGGAGTGGTGTTCTTCTGTTTTTGCGCAGCCGGCGGGGCGCGGGCTCCTGCGGTGGCGGGGACTTCGGCGGCTACTGGCGCTGGGGCTTGGTGGGCTTCTGCTGGCTGGCCGGGTGGCTGCGCAAGGCCCCTCTACCCCACCCGATAGCCTGCTGCGCGCCCTGCAGGCGGCTTCTAGCGACACGGCCCGCGCCAAAACCGCCCTGCACCTCTCGGCCGCACTAGCTGCCACCGACACGGCCCAGGCCCTGCGCTACGCCCGCCAGGCCCTGGCCCTGAGCCAGGCCAGTGGCTTCGGCTACGGCCAGGCTCACAGTTGGCTGCAATTGAGCGCACTGGCTATTATTCGCAACGACAATGTCCGGGCCGCGCGCTACGGAACCCAGGCCCAGGCTGCCGCCGCGCCGCTCTACCGCCAGCGGCCGGCCCCACGCCTGGCCCGGCTGCTGGCCGCCATTGCCAACAACCGCGGCAGCGTAGCCGACCGCCAGGGCCAGTACGCCGCCGCCGTGCGCAGCTACCTGCAAGCCGCCACCTACTTAGCCCCGCTGCCCGAGGCCGGCCGCACCCTACTTACCGTGTACGCCAACCTCGGCAACAGCCTACTCATTGCCAATCAGCCGGCCCAGGCGGCGCGCTATTGGCGGCTGGCTACCGCCCTCGCCCCCCGTACCGGCCCCGTGCCCGAGTTGCTGCCCGTGTACCTGCAGCTGGCCCGCCTGCATCTGCAACAGGCGCACTCCGATAGTGCCGGGCAGGTTTTGCGCGCCGCGCGTCCCTTGTTGCCCGGTAGCCAGCTATATGCCGACCAGTATTATGGCACGCTGGGCCAGTACTACCGCAGCGTTGGGCAGCCTACGGCGGCCTGGCAGGCATTCGGGCAGGCTGTGGCTTACGCCCGGCGCAAGGGGGCAGCCGGGTATGAAGCCAAGCTGCTGTTTGAGCAGGGCCAGCTGGCGGCCCAGGTCGGCGACCTGCCCGCTGCCCGCGCCAGTCTGGAACGCAGCCTGACCATCACCGAGCAGTTGGGCGACTCGCGCCAGCTCGTAGATAACCTCGAAGGGCTGGCGCGGCTGGCCGAGCAGGCCGGTCAGTGGCCCGAGGCCCTGCGCTATTACCGCCGCAGCCACGAGCTGCGCGACACGCTGGCCAGCACGGCCGTACGGGCGCAGGTAGCTCAGCTCGAAACGCGCTACCGCACCCGCCAGCAGGCCGAGCAGCTGCGCACGCTGCGCCAGGCCCAGGCCGCCGAGCAGCTAGTGCTGCGCCAGCAGCGCCGCCTGAACGCCGTGTACCTCGTGCTGCTGCTGGTGCTGGTAGCGGCGGGTGGGCTGGCAGCCGCACTGCTGCGGCACCGCCAGCGGCAGGCGGCCCGGCAGCGCGAGCAGGAGAAAGCATTGCTAACGGCCCAGGCGGTGCTGCAAGGCCAGGAAGAAGAGCGTCGCCGCCTGGCCCGCGACCTGCACGATGGCCTCGGCGGCATGCTTTCTACCGTGAAGCACTACCTGGCATCGGCCCGCAGCCGCGCTGCTCAGCCCGAGGAGGCCACCGCCCTGTTCACCCAGTCCATCGAGCACCTCGACAGCTCCATTGGGGAGTTGCGCCGCGTGGCCCGCAACCTCATGCCCGAAGCCCTGCTGGCCTTTGGGCTGGCCCAGGCCCTGCAGGATTTGTGCGCCAGCGTGCAGCAGGCCGGCAACCTGCGCGTGCAGCTGCACACCCACGGCCTGGAAACCCGCCTGCCCCAAACCCTGGAAGTAGAGCTGTACCGCCTGGTGCAGGAGTTGCTGAACAACGTGCTGAAGCACGCCCAGGCCCAAGAGGTGCTGGTGCAGCTGATGCGCCACGATACCGAGCTGCACCTCGTGGTGGAAGACGACGGCCGGGGCTTCGACCCCGCCGTGGCTAGTACCGGCGTCGGCCTTCGTAGCGTGCAGGCCCGCGCACACTACCTCGGCGGCACGCTAGAGGTGCAGTCGGCTCCCGGCCAGGGCACTTCCTTCAGCCTGGAGCTGCGCCTGCCCGCATGAGCGGAAGTATTCCGCTCGTGCAGTGAGGGTTGCCTGTAATGTTGGGAGCCAGTAGCATCCATCGGCACGAAGCGGCAGGGACTAGCGCGCCCGTTCGGCCCGTAGGCCGTGCTGCACACGCTGTGCCTGCTGCACATGCCGCTGTTGGTGCACCACCACAAACTCCAAGGCCTCACCCAGGCGCAGCTTAAGCAATCGGAAAAACTCGACGGGCACGGCTTTGCGGTTAAGGTCAGCCGTTTGGGCCAAGGCGAGTAGCTCCAGCAGGCCAGACTGGTGCTGGTCGAATTCGGCCAAGGTTTTCCACCCTAAGTGGCTGCCCAGCGGGTTCATGCGCTTAAGCGTGGTTTGTTTGGTGGCATTATCGGGCCGCATCAGGTTCACCGATTTGCGGCCGAGCCAGCTGTAGGCTACTTCGGCGGGCCTCGCCGGCTGGCTGTTGGCGATAGCCTTGCCCAAGGCAGGGTTGTAATAGCGGCTATAGCGGTTAAGGTGCTCCAGGCATTCGAGCATACTCCAGCTGCTGGGACTTGGCCGCTGATTGAGCAAGGCAAGGCCGAGCGGAGCAAACTGCTCCTGAACGGTGGCACGCAGGCCGGTTACGGCAGTATGCAGTGCGGCGAGAAAGGAAGTGGGGGCCATGAAATGAAATTCGCAGTGTTAATGCAGCAAATTTCTGACTGCCCACCTCCCTACACATTGACCGAAATCAAGAATTACTGCTCCGCTACAAGTCAGCGCAGTCGGCTTAGGGTTTCGGGTGCCATGCGCAGGTAGGAGGCCAAGTACTTGCGCGGCACCAGCTGGAAAATGTGCGGGCTGCGCTGCCGCAACCGCGCCAGCCGCTGGGCTGGCTCGGGCAGCAGCAAGTCGATTTCGTGCTCCATGCGGCCCACCAACGCTTTTTCCAGCTCGGTGCGCCAGAAGCGGGCAAAGGCCGGGCTGCTTTCTACAAATGCCAGGAAGTCGGCCCGACTGATGGCCAGCAGCTCGCTTTGCCGCAACGCCTGGATGGCGTATTCTGACGGCTGCCCGGTGACAAACGACGGAAACGCGACCAGCAGCGAGTTGGCATAGCCAAAGCCCACGCAGGTTTCCTGGCCCGGCACTACGGGGTAGTAAATGCGCAGCAGCCCGTGCTGCACAAAGCACAGCCGTTGTTCTACTTGTCCCGGCTGCACCAGGAAGCTGCCCCGCCGCAGCCGCAGCGGCTGGCTCCAGCGCGCAGCAAACGCTGCTATTTCCTCGGGCGATAACCCGGGCACCTGGTGCAGCAGCGCGATGAGCATGGCGTTGGCTTCGGGAGTAGCGGGCATGGCGCAAAGAAAAAGCCCGGCGAGCGAACCAAGCAGCTGGTTCTTTCCCGGAAGGCAGCTGCTTGTACCGCATCTTTGCAAACCGCCGCCTCTCCTTCCTAACAAACCACTGCTATGACCCCGACCCGCGTGCTGCTCGTTGATGACCACCCCATGGTAGTGGCCGGGCTGCAGGCCCTGCTGGCGCCACTGCCCGGCCTGACGGTGGTGGCCACGGCCGCCTCTGCCGCCGAAGCTTACGCCGCCGTAGCCGCCCACCAGCCCGACGTGGTGCTGCTCGACATTAACCTGCCCGACCAAAGCGGCCTCGACGTGTGCCGCCGCTTGGTTGACGAATATCCCGGGCTGAAGGTGCTGGCCCTCACCACGCTCAACGAAAAAAGCTACGTGACGCGCATGATGGCGCAGGGCGCGGCCGGCTACGTGCTCAAAAATGCCTCGCCCGAGGAGCTGGCCGAGGCCATTGCCCGCGTGCAGGCCGGCAAAAAGTACTTCAGCGAAGAAGTGCAGGAGCTGTTGCTGCAGCCCGAGCCAGTTGTGGCAGCGGTGCCCCCGCTCACGCGCCGCGAAAAGGAAATTCTCGGGTTCATTGCCCAGGGCCTTACCAGCCAGGACATTGCCGACCGGCTGTTTCTGAGTGCGCTCACCGTCGAAACCCACCGCCGCAATCTGCTGGCCAAGTTTGAAGTCAACAACACGGCCTCGCTTATCCGGCTGGCGGCGCAGCATCAGCTGCTGTAGGGCAGCTAGCGGTGCGCGCGCCGGTTGTATTGCTGAATAATGCTTTCCAGCTCCGCGTACCGGTAGCCAAGCTGGCTGGTGGCCACCCGGCGCGCCAGCTCAGGGTCGTCGTGCAGAAAAGCCGCGACCTGCGTGGCAAAAGTGGCCTGCGCCACCAGCACCGGTGGCCCCATTGCCCGTCGCAGGTACCAGCTAGCTGGCGAGGGCGACATTTCGGGCAAGGTGGCTCCGGCGGGCGAGCTCAGCACGGGGTTGGGCTCCAGGGCGGTGAGAATGAGCGTGGCCGAAGCCTGCACCAGAAACAGGTCCACGGTGCCGGCCTGGCGGCGCTGGGCCAGGCTACCCTCGTCGTTGCGGTTGTTGCGAAGCACTTCCCAGTATTGCCCGCCCACCCGCATCCACTGCACGTTGGCCGCCGTCAGGAGCTTGGGATTGGGGAGCTTGCCGGGGCCGGGCGCCTGCAGGTAATAAGGCACCATCGTTTCGAGGCCGCGCGTGGTAGCCGTGGGCAGGTAGGCCCGCACCACCTTGCCCTTGCGCAGCACGGCAGTGCCCCAGGCAAATGGCAGGTTGGCGAACCCACGGAATTGGCGGGTGGTATCCGTCGGGGCCGTTTGGGTAGGAGCGGTAGGCCCAGCCCAAAACGCAACGCAAAGCGTAATAATGGAAAGCATCGGGTCAGTTTTTGGCGGGAAGGCAACCCCGCTGAAAGCTGGTCGAAACTAACGCTAAATCCGCTGCCTGCCCATGCAATAGCCTATTAACAGCCGGTTGGAGGCCAAAAATACTGGTTTTCTGGTACGCGCCGCAGCTGGCGGCGAGCCTGCAACCAAGCTTGCTCCTGTGGCGAGGCTCCTGCCCTCAAGCTAGCGCTGGCTCATGTGTCGGGGCACGTTGAACAGCACCGAGGTAGCCCACGGCACGGCAAACGCGGCTACTGTGAGCACGGTAATCAGCACGTCGGCCGTTTCGCTTTCCAGGGCCTCGCTCACGGGGTGGCCGGGCGCGAAGTGCGCTACCAGCGAGAGCACCAGTTTCAGGCCCAGCAGGCCAATGACGCCGAAGGCCGCCGTTTCGAGAAACGGGTATTTGCCCATCAGCAGCACGAAGCCCTGCGCCACCAGCCGCATGGCCAGAATACCGATGAACACGCCCACACAAATCAGAATCAGGTTGTCGGTGAAGGCCACGACGGCGAACACGTTGTCGATGGAGAAGGCCAAATCCATCAGCTCAATCAGGGCCACG
The DNA here is from genome assembly GCF_039539585.1 of Hymenobacter glaciei. NCBI lineage: Bacteria > Pseudomonadati > Bacteroidota > Cytophagia > Cytophagales > Hymenobacteraceae > Hymenobacter > Hymenobacter glaciei. The sequence continues at coordinate 184,643 of NZ_BAABDK010000017.1, forward strand.
GTGGCCCAGAACTTGCCGAACAAACCCAGCGTGTTGCGGTAAATCCAGCTTTTTTCTTTCTCGATTTTCTCCTCGTCGTGCGTCGGGTTGGTCCTGAAATGGGCGAATACCAGGTACAGCAGGTAGAGCCCGCCCAGCGGCTTCAAAAACCAGAATTTAATGAGAAACGACGCAAACAGGATGCACAGGCCCCGGAAAATGTAGGCGCCGAAAATGCCGTAGCGCAGGGCTTTCTGGCGCTCAGCGCGGGGCAGGTCGCCCACCATCGTGGCCAGCACGGCAGCATTATCCACCGAAAGCAGGCTTTCGATGATGACCAGGTTGCCCACAATGGCTGCCGAGGCCAGCGGGTTTTGCAGAATTTGCTCGATGTAGTGATTCACGCGGGTAAAGCTAGCGTAGTGGGAGAACAGCGCGGGTAAGAAAAGATACCAGCCCAAAGAACGTCAACCAAAAAATGTCGAGCTTCATTTCTCATGCAGTAGCTCGGCCATTTCTTCCAGAATAGCTTCCCAGTTTTCCAGATACAGCATGTGGCCCTGGGCCGGCAGCAGGTGTACGGGCGCACCTCCCAGCCGCTGGGCCAGGTAGGGAATGTTGCCGGGCCCCCACACGCCGTCGGCCTGGCCGTGCCAGAGGCGCACGGGCGCGCGCACATCCTCAATGCGGAACCCGAGCGGGCGGCACCAGGCCTGCGCGTCGTCGTACACGCCCCGGCCGTGGTGCGCAAAACCCTGCACCGCCGCATCGCGCAGCAGCTCCCGGAAGCGGGCCGTAACGCGAGCTTCGGCCGGCCGCATGCCGCGGATAAACCAGTCGATGGTGCGGTCGGGGTGGCGGGCCCACTGCCGGCTGAGCCACAGGAAGGTGGTGCGGTTCAGCCACGGGAAGCCCAGTTGGCCCCACAGCAGCCCTTTCCAGAGCCAGGAGAGGTGGCGATAGACTTCTCGCTCGCCCAGCGGCAGGCAGGTGCTGAGGAGCGTTACCGCCGCCACCCGCGCCGGGTGCCGTGCCGCCAGCGCCAGCGCGTGCACCCCGCCCACCGACCAGCCCATCGTGCCCACCGGCTCCCGGATTTCCAGCGCGTCGAGCATGGCCACCACGTCGTCGGCAAACGAGGGAAAAGTGAGCGGACGGTACACGCTGGATTGCCCCCCACCGGGCCGGTCGGGCGCCAGCAGCTGAAGCTGTAGGCGAGCCAGCAAAGCCGTGTCGTTAAGCAGCCCCTGGCCAGAAGTGCCAAAGCCGTGATGATACACGACCGGCCGGTGGGCGGGGTCGCCGTAGCGGGTAAGGCCCAGGGTACGCCCGTCGGGCAGCCGGACGGTAAGAGGTGCAGGCGAAAGCGAAGCTGACATAAGCCGTTGCATACGCAGTGCTCGCCGGGGCGGCCAACCGGCCCAAGTGGCAACCCCAGCCCCGTCCGGGCAGTTGAAGCAATAGCGGGCTGGCCAACTCCAGCATGCATCAGGAAGTACCCAGTTCTTGTTCCCTTGTATGATAGTCAACTACACCGCCGCCGGCTGGGAAATCATCTACCAGCAGGCCCATGCGCTGCTGGCCGCCCAGCTCGCCTACGCCTGGGCCCCTACCCTGCCGCCCGACCGCTGGGTGGGCCTATTGGCCGCCATCACGCAGCACGACGACGAGCAGGCGGCCTGGCGTGGGCGTGGCGGCCACTACGGCCTCACGTCCGCCGGGGCGCCGGCCAATTTCACCCACAAGGAATTTTCGCTGGAGCAGGCCACCGGTGTGCTGGCCGCGGCCCGCTTCCAGGGGCGCTGGCGCAGCCTGCTCACCAGCCTGCACCTGAGCTGTTTGTACGAAGGCTTGCGGGGGCAAAAAAAGGAAACCGACGACTTTTTGGACGAGCTGCGGGCCCGGCAGCAGAAGTGGCGCCGCGAACTGAAACTCTCCAAAAAAGAAGCCGACCAAGCCTATACCCTGCTGCACTGGGCTGACCGCCTCTCGCTCATTCTCTGCCGCCACGAAATCCCCGAGATGAGCCGGGCCGTCGAAATCTACGCCGGCCCCGATGGTACGATGTACACCCTGGCCCAACCCGGCGGGGCCGGCGAACCAGTCGTCATAAAGCCCTGGCCATTCCAGATGCCCGAAATCGAGGTCAGCGTAGAGGCCAGCCAGCTCAAGCAGCTGCAGTTTGCGGACGATGCCGAACTGGCCGACGCCCTGCGCACCGCGCCGGTTGAAACGCTGCGCTGGGTATTGCGGCGGGGGTGAAGGGAGTGGGCGCGCGTCATTTCGTCTGTCATCCTGAGCGAAGCGAAGGACCTTCGCTGCGCTCAGGATGACAGATGGAACAATGAAGTCCCGCTACTCCTTGGGCTTCGCCACCGGCGTTTTGCTGGTCATTACGCCATCGGGCAGCGTCTGGGCATGGAAAATATTGTCGAGGCGAGTGGGTTTGGTGGCATCGCTGCGGTCGGCGGCGAGCAGCAGCTGGCCGTGGCGGACGTAGTCGGTCCAGCGGCGGCGGAAGGCGGGCTGGGCGTCGTCGGCCTTGGCGAAGTAGGCCCACTCATCGACCAGGCCGGTGGCGCGGTTCACCAGAATCTCGTAGCGGTTCTGGGGCGTTACGCCCACGTTTTTGAAGGTCATTTGCAGCAGGTCGGCGGGGGCGCCGGCCAGGGTTTTGGCTTCCCCCTTGTACAGCAGCGTCACGCCCGAGTCCTTCAGCTTGAAGGGCATGAGCAGCCAGTACATGTTGTTTATCCAGATGGGGTTCAGCTTGTCGAGCACCTTCTGGCCCGTAGGCGTAGCCGACACGTCCTGCCCCCGGCTGAAAACCTGGCCCCGCTTGGTGTTCAGGTTGTAGTTGGCCACCAGGGTATCTTTTTCCCAGTGGAAGTCGCCGGTGTACTTGTCCCACAGCTGGTATTGGCCGCCAAAAAAGCTCCAGCCAAAGTAGCGGGCGTTTTGCCAGGCCTCGTAGCCGCCCATTTCGCGCATCACGCGGTCGGCAATGGCCACGGCCTTGGCATCGGAGCCGGCCGCATCGAAGCCCTCGGCGGCGGGGTACGAGCCTTTTGCAGTTTTGGCTTTTTTCTGCGCCTGGGCTGGTGTCGCCAGCAGTGCGCACAGCCCCATTATCAATACCAAGGGGCGGGCAAATCGAACAAGCAGGAACATAAGAAACAGGGGTATGAAGAATACAGGGCTACGGCCGACTGCTGGCCAGGCTGGCCGCAGCCGCAAGGTACTACCGCCTAGGCATGGGCCTGCTTGGGCGGGCTCGGCCAACGCTTGGCCGCCTCGTGCGTACTAACTCAAGCGCCTTTTGTTTTGGCCCTTTCTTACTCTGCATGCCTACGCACTACAAATTCTCCGATGTTCTCGCTGTTATCAAATCGTCAGCGGGCGAGTTCAGCAACAACAACTCGTTCCGGCACGCCGCGGCGCTGTCGTACTACACCATCTTTTCGCTGCCGCCGCTGCTGCTCATCGTCATCACCATTGCCAGCTCGGTGTATGGCGGCGAGGCCATTTCGGGCCAGGTCTACGGGCAGCTGAAGGGCATTGTGGGGCCCGACTCGGCCAAGTTCCTGCAGGACAGCATTGCCAAGTTCACGCTGCAACAGCGCGGGCCGGTGGCTACCACCATTGGCGTGGCCACGCTCCTTTTCGCCGCCACTACCTTCTTTGTCACGCTGCAGGAAAGCATCAACGACATCTGGAACCTGAAAGTAAAGACCGTGGGCGTCGGTATTGGCGCGTTTATCAAGCAGCGCTTTTTGTCGTTTGGACTGATTCTGAGTGTGGCCTTGTTGCTGCTCATCTCTTTCGTGGTCAGTGCCGTGCTCAGCGCCTTCACTGGCTGGCTGCAACGGCTGTTACCCGAAGTTGGCATTATTGCCATCCGAATAGTTGATTTTGCGCTGTCGCTGGGCATCACCACACTGCTGTTTGCGCTGATTTACCGCTTCCTGCCCGATGCCATTATCCGTTGGCGCGATGTGCTGGTTGGCGCTTTCATCACGGCGCTGCTCTTCGTAATCGGCAAGTTTCTCATCGCCTTCTACATCGCCAAGTCCGACCCCGGCTCGGCATTCGGAGCGGCGGGCTCGGCCATTGTGCTGCTGCTGTGGGTGAACTACTCGTCGCTCATCATCTTCTTCGGGGCCGAATTCACCCAGGAGTTCGCCGACGCCTTCGGTCAGAAAGTGCACCCCAAGGCCCACGCCGTGCGCGTGCGGCTGGAGGAAATTGCCCCGGGCGAGTCGGAGGAGGAAAAGGCCACCGGCCGGCCGCACGCCACGGGCAGCTGGCGCAAGTAGCGCCCACCGGGCCCACTGGCGGCTCTGGTCTCGCGGCTGCATCTTTGGGCCACCCTTTCACCGCTTCATGCCCCTCAGCTTACGCTCTGCATCGGCCCGACTGGGCGGCCTCGTTGTGCTCGGCACCGTGCTGGCCGCCGCGCCGGTGTGTGCGCAGGTGGCTCCAACTGCGCCCGACACCACGGCTAAGCGCCAAGCCAATCCAACCCGCCCCTATGCTGGCAACGGCAGCCGCCTGTTTGTGGGTCCCACGGGCCGCAACCTGCGGCGGGGCGAGGGCACGGTGCAGGACATTGCCGTGTTTGCCCTGACGGTCGATTACGGCATCACCGATAGATTCTCAATAGGCGTGCTGGGTACGTTTGCACCCGGGTTCGGCAACTACAACCTGGTGGGCATTGCGCCCAAGTTCAGCGCACTGGTAGCCGAGCGGCTGCACGTGGGCGTGGGCGCGTTTGGCCTTTACGTGGCGGGTACGGCCGTGGGCCTTACCTACGTCAACGCCACGCTGGGCACTGCCGACCACCAGCTAACGGCTGGCGTAGGCTTTGGCTTCAGCGGCAGCGGCGGCTTTGGCAGCACGCCGCTGCTCATGCTGGGCGGAGCCACCCGCCTGGGCCGCCGCCTGTTTTTGGTCGATGAAACCTACCTGCTGCATACCAGCAGCGGCCGGCGCATTTCGGCGCTGGCGGGCGTAGCGGGCGGGCGCGCCGTGTGGCCGCGCCTGAGTGCCAGCCTGGGCCTGGCCTACCTCGCCTACGACTACCGCGAGCAGTCGGCCAGCAGCACCATTAGCAACCGGAACGGGGCCGTTGGGCCCTATGCCGACGTCACCTTCCGCTTCGGCCGAACCAGGTAGCACACCTAGCAGGCACCTAACAAAAAGGCCCCCGCTAATCAGCGGGGGCTTTTTTGTTACTGAGGAAAGTGGAAAAAGGAAGGTTAATTAAATACGAACCCATTCGGCCCCACCTTCACGGTGAAGGAATCGATGGGCACGCCGCTGGGCTGGTAGCGCACGAAGCGGCCGTTGCTGCTGTAGCTGGGCGCAATGGCCCCGTAAATGGTGTTGTCGCGGGGGTCGATGGCAAAGCCCGAGAAGCTGCGCCGCAGGAAGGGCGTGTTCGGCAATGCGGTAGCCGAAGTGCTCATCTGGTATTCGGCCCCACCGAAGCTGTAATACAGCTGGTCCTGAGCTGGGTTGATGCGCAATTTGCTGGGACTGCCGGTGCCTGGAAAAGTCAGCTTGAGCTGCGTACCCGGGCTGGCTGGGCTGAAGCGCACCAACGTGCCGTTCGACACACGGGTGGCCGTGTAGGGTGGCACCGAGAGGTAGGTAACAAAGCCCGAACACAACACCCACACGTTGCCGTCCTTATCGGCTACCATGCTGCTGGGGCCGTCGGCAACTGTAATGGTGCTGGTGAGTGTGCCAGTAGCTTCGTCAATCACCGACACGGTGTTGTCGAGGCTGTTGGGCACGTAAATTTTGCCGCCCAGGGCCAGTAGCTGCTCGGGGTTGCGGCCCACCGTTACGCGGCTGCTCACGGTGTTGGTGTTCAGGTCCAGAATGCTGAGCACACCGGGCAGGTAGCCGGTATAGGGCCCGCGCCACTCCGTAACGTAGCCGCGCGTGGCCGACGTGGAGGTGAAGTAGCGCGGCTGGGTGAGGCCCGCAATGGTGCCGGCCGTTTTGAAGTCGGGCAGGTTCACGACCTCAATCTTGTTGGAAGCATTGACCACGACGTAGCCCTTGCTGCCCCGCACGCCCATGCTTTGCACCACATCGCCGAGCTTGGCCCCGTTGTTGGCACTACCGAAAGCATCCACATTCAACGATTTGGCCGTGCGGTCAAATACGCTTACCACGCCGTCGCCGGCCCCAAACTGGCCTTCGCTCAGTACATACACGGCGGTGGTCGCCGGTACCGGGTCAGTAATTACTTCCTTTTGAGGGTCGCAGGCTGAAAGCAAAACCAGGGCCGCCAGGCCCACCGGAATCAGATTTTTCATAATAAAAGAGAAGAATAAACAGCGCCGGCCGTAGCCGGCAGATTGGGGAGTTAAGTGAAAGTGTTGAAATCAGAAATCGACCCGCAGGCTGCCGCCCAAGCTGCGGGGCGGGGCCGGCCGGCCGGGGTAGCTCTCGTAGGCTTGGCCCAGCAGGTTGTTGGCCTGCGCCAGCAGCAACAGCTGCGTGCTGCCCGGGCCGCGCAACGTGCGCCCCAGGGTGGCCCCCAGCAGCAGCGTGCCGGGCAGGTAGTCTATTCCCGAAGCATTGATGTAGCGGTAGCTGCCGAACACCAGCGTGCTGCTGGCCAGCCAGCCACGCCAGCGGTGGTCGGTGCCGAAGCTGGCCTGGTGCCGGGGCACAAAAGCCAGTTGCACGCCCACGGGGTCGGGGTCGTCGGACGTGCCCTGGGTTTTGCGGGTGTCGGTGAGGTGGTAAGCTACCTGGGCGGAGCCGGTGTAGCGGCCCTGGCGCAGGCGCAGCGTTGTGCTCATTTCCAGTCCCTGGCTGCGCACGCGGCGCAGGTTGCGTGGGCTCCAGATACCGGTGCGGTTGCTGGGCAGCCACTGCACCCAGTCGTCTACCTCCTGCCGGAAAGCAGTGAGCTCGGTTTCAAGCGTGAGCCCCTTTCCTGTAGCCAGCCGATGGCGCAGGCCCGCTTCGTAACCAAAGCCTGATTCGGACCGCAGGTCGGGGTTGCCGCCGGGCCGCCAGTACCGCTCGTTCAGAGTGGGGGCACGGTAGCTGCGAGCCGCGCTGGCCTTGGCCGTGAGCGAATGGGTGAACGCGCGGGTTGATGAATTGCCGAACGGCCGAATGGCTGAGCCGGGCAAAGCTGGATTCGCTACTTCTAAAGCCACCGCAGAGTCGGCTAAGGCGGCGGTTGCCGAGCGCAACAGGTCCCACTCCAAGCCCAGGGTGGGCGTGAGAGGCGCCAGGCCGGCGGGCAGCGCAGCCTGGCGCAGGTTGGCCGAGAGGCGCAGGGTCGGGCGCGGGTCGTAGCGCAAAAGGGCGAAAGCCGCCGCGCGGTTTTCACGTATGGGGGTCCCGCCGTAGCCATCCACCAGCGCGGCGAAGTGCTGAACCTCAGCACCCAGGCGCAGGCTGCCGCGTGCGCCCAGGGCGGCGGTGTGCTCGGCCTGGGCCTGGGTGGTGCGCACCCGCGAGTTGCTGGGTGCGCCGCCGTCGCGGTAGTTCAGCACGTCTTCGAACCAGGCGGTGCGGCCGCTCCACTGGCCCCGGGCCCCTACGTGGCGGTAGCCCAGCGTGAGGCGGCGGCTCTGGTCGCGCTCGCGGGCCTGGCCGCCGATGATGCCGGTGCCGGACTGGATTTCGCGGTCAGTGTCGGTTAGCCAGGCGGCCGCGGTGAGCTCACTTGCTCGGCCCACCCGCCAAGCCAGGTCGGGGCTAAAGCTCCACTGATGGCGCAGGGCAGCATTTTGCAGGGAGTAGCGCACCGGGCCGCGCGCTTCCTGCACCACGTAGGAGTAGTTGTTCTGCGCCTCACGGTAGCTAGCCGCCACCCGCACTGCCAACGTCGCCGAAGCTGCCCGGGCCTCGAAGTTGCCCCCTAGCAAGCCGAAGCTGCCAGCATCGAGCTGCACGCTGTTGTGGTTACCAACTCGCCAATCAGGGGCGCCGTCGAGCAGGACCGCGCCGCCTACGGCGCCGCTCCCATACAGCGCAGCCGCCGGCCCGGGCTGAATGCTGACGCGGGTGCTGGCCCCGACGGGCAGCAGCGCAAAGTCGGTCTGCCCCAGGGTGGGCAGCATGATGTTCAGCCCGTTCCAAAGCACTGCCGTGTGCTGGGCCGACGTACCACGTAGCGCAATGGAAGCCAGCTGACCCGGGCCGTAGTATTTGAGCGCCAACGGGGTGCGGGCCTGCAGCACCTCGGCTAGGTTACTACCGCGGTACTGGGCCAGCACGGCTGAGTCGAGCTCGGTGCGGGTGCTGCCTACGGCAAACCGCTCGGTGCCAACGGCCCGCACGCGCACTTCGCCCAGGCGGTGCAGCCGCCGGCTCAGGCGGGCTGAGTCCGCTGGCATCTGCGCCCAGGCGCTGCCCGCAACCGGTAGGGCCAGCAGCAAACCGGCCAGTGCCCGGCCAAACAAGGAATGAATACGCAACCGAATCAAATTCTCAGCGATGAAAATTCGATTCAAAATCTGCCCGCAAGCTCTTTCAATTGAAAGAAACCGGCTGCCAGACCGAGGCCGAAAAACAGTGGGATAATCTGGCTGCCCGAAAGCAACCGCTGTCTTCTTTCTCCATCCGTCCTCCGCGAATGCTGAACCTATGAATGCCCGGGCAGGTCTCCTGGCTTGCTTCGCCGAGCGGGCCGCCTTCCCAGTTGCCGGGCCGAAAAATCAGCTGGTAACCAGTGGCTTGTGTGGCCCGCTCCGATATGAAGCGTACAGTTGCGGGGACAGCTCCGGCGTTGAACCGGATTCCCTTTTCAGCCGCGCCCCGCGATTGGGGTCTGGCACCTTGGCGGCCCAAAGGTAAGGCGCGTAGCGTGGACTCTGCGAGTCCGCGCATAAACGAACATCTATTTGAAAGACGCGGACTCGCAGAGTCCACGCTACACCGCTACCGCCGCAGGGTGATGCCCACGAAGTACTCGTGGTCGCTGATGCGGTTCAGGGCCAGGTGAGTGCCGAGGTCGAGCTGCACGTTGGAGCTGACCTTGATGATGGGAGCCAGATTCACCGACGACTGCCAACGGCGCTGCTCGGTGTTCCATTGGGCCACGCCTTCGGCGAGCAGGCCGAAGTGTTTGGCAAAATCGTACTCCAGGGCTATAGAAGGCACCGCATTCAGGTAGTGCTGCGCAGACTCGCGGTCGTAATCGACTTCGGCTTCCACCTGGGCTTCGAAGTTGAGGTCGTCGCTGAGCTCCACGTCGATGGGCAGCACCACCCCGTATTCGACTGCCCCGTCGCCGACTTGGCCGCCAGTGGGCAGGCGCGCAAAGCCAATTACCGCCATGGCAAATTTGCCCTGCTGGTCGTCGCCCACGAAGTTGTGCTTGAGGCGCACCGTTACGTCGCCGAAGCCGGCATGGCGTTCCCGGTCCTGGGTGGGGTCGGAGGGCTGCTGCTTGTTGACGCTGTAGAGGGGCAGCTCGAGCTGCACGTCGGTGCGGCGGCTCAGGCCCAGCTTTAGCGTCGAGTACCCGGCGTGCCACTCGCGGCGCTGGCCATTGCTGCCCGAGCCGCTGTTGATGAGGCGCAGCGCATCCATTTCCAGCTGAAAGTGGCCGGCATCGACGGTGAACGGGCTTTCGGTGATGCCGGGCCGGTCGGGCTGCAGCTCGCGCAGGCGGGTGCGCGGCACGGGCTTGCGCCAGCTAAAATGGGCCGAGTCGTAGGGAGATGTTTTGGCGGGCGCCTGGGCGCTCGCCAGGAAGGGCAGGCCGCACAGCGCAACAAATGCGAACAGGTGTTTCATGCCCTCATTACGCGCTGCGCGAGTTTTGGTCGAAATTCGAACGTCATGCACGATGCTTTACAATCCTCCTGATACTGCTAAAACGGCACCACCAACTTCACGGCCACGTTACGACCGGGGTTGTAGATACCCGTGCGGCCCGTGGGCGAAGCGGCGTAATACTCGAAGTACTTGAGGCGGTTGAGGTGGGCCTGGTAGGCCGTATCAAACACATTGTCGACCTGCACGACTAGCTGGGCCACCGGCCGGCCGGCGCGGCTCGCAAACGTAGTGCCCGCTCCCAGCCCCAGCAGCACGTAGCCAGCGGTAGCGGTTTCGCTGTTATCGAGGGCCAGAAAGTGGTTTTGGCGGGCGCTGCCGTCGAGGCTGGCGCGGAAGTAGGTGGCGGTGAGGCGGCAGCCTTCGCGGGCAGGCAGGGTGGCGCGCAGCTCGGTACGGCCCCGCAGCGGCGGCATCAGCGGCAGGTAACGGGCGGTGGGGCCCTCGCGCTCAAGCCGGGCGGCGTCGGCATTTTCGCCGTTCACAAAAGCAAAGCTGCTGGAGCTGGTCAGCCAGGGCAAAGCCGCGGGGCGCAGGCTCAGGCTGGCTTCGAGGCCGTAGAGCCGGGCGGCGGCTTGCTGAAACTGGTAGGTGGTGTTGCCCGGCACGATGACCACTGGCTGCCCGGCGTCATTCAGCAAGCGGGCCTGGTAGATGAAGTTCTGCACGTAGTTATGGAAAACTTCCACGCTCACGTCGACCGTGGGCTGGTGCCAGAGCACGCCCAGGTCCTGCTGCCAGCTGAACTCGGGCCGGAAGCCGCGGTTGCCCAGGTACACGATGTGCGCGCCGGGGTCGAGGCCGTTCGAGCCGATTTCGGGGATGTTGGGGGCGCGGTAGCCGCGGGCCAAGTTGGCGCGCAGTGTGAGCCGCTCGGTGGCCAGGTAGCTGCCGCCAACGCTGGCCGACACGCCCCGGTACTGCTGCCGAAACGCCGGAAACTGGAGCTGCGCGCCGGGCACGCCAGCCCGGCTTTGGGCGTCGAAGCCAGTAGCCGGGTTGGGGCCGACGTAAAAATCCGACCAGTTCACGAGTCGCAGGTCGTAGCGCAGGCCGCCGCTCAGCTCCAGCTTGCCCAGCGGTTTTTTGAGGAGCAGGAAGCTGCCGGCATCGAGCAGGTCGTAATTGGGAATGGGAAAGTCGGTGGCCTGCTGGTGACGGTTGAGCTGGCCCATGCCGTTGCTGCCGAGGCTGATTTGCAGCCCCTGCCACTCGGGCAGGTGGTAGCGCACGTCGTAGGTGTAAGTGGTGAGTTGCAACGCCAACCCGGCCTGGCTGCGCACAGTGGGGTGGTTGAATTCCTCGCGGTTGTTTTGCTGCGCACCCAGCAGCAGGTGCAGCTCGCCGCCACCCAGGTGCACCTGCGTTTTGGTGAACAGCCGGTAGTGCCGGATGCGCTGGTGCAGCGGGCTGATGGCGTAGGAATTCAGCTCGTCGTCGGACACCAGCGGCCGGTTTTTGATATCGTCCAGCCCGCTCTCGAACACCTGCCGGGTAAAGCGGCGGCTGAGCGAGTCGCGGCTGCCGTCCGGAATTTCCTGGCGGTTGTCATACAGCGTGAGGTAGGCGTGGCTGCTGCCCCAGGCCTTACTCAGGCCCACCATTCCAGTGAGAGTCAGTTCGCGGAAACCGGTGTTGTACACCAAACCGTCGACGGCGTTGCGGTAGTCGCGCGCCATTCGGTTGCTGGCCCGGAAGCTGGTCTGGAAGCCGTTCTTCTGGTAGTTCAGTCCCAGCGAATTGCCAATCAGGCCGTTGTTAGCCTGGTACTCAGTGAGGGCTTCGCCGCGCAGCCGGCCTTCGGGACCGCTGGGCAGGGCGGGCAGCAGGTTCACCACGCCGGCCACCGCATCGGAGCCGTATAGCAGGCTGGCCGGGCCTTTCACCACCTCCACCCGGTCAATATCGTAGCCGTCGACTTCCACGCCGTGCTCGTCGCCCCACTGCTGGCCTTCCTGGCGCAGGCCGTTGTACATGGTCAGCACGCGGTTGTAGCCCAAACCCCGGATGAATGGCTTCGACACGTTCGGGCCGGTCGTCACGGCGCTCAGGCCCGGAATGCCGCGCACGGCCGCATCAATCACGTTGGTGTTGGCATTCAGCGTGATTTCGCGGCGGCTGAGGGTGGCGATGGGCACGGGGCTGCGACGTACTTCAGTAGCCCGGCTCACGCCCGTCACCACCACTTCGGTGAGGGCGGCGGGCGCGGCGGTCAGGGTGAGCGGCACGTCCAGCACCTCGTCAGCGGCCAGGGTCACGGTGCGCGAAGCTGCCGTGAAGCCCACCGCGCTGGCCACCACGCGCACCGGGCCAGCCGGCACGTCGGTGACCCGGAACACGCCCTGGGCGTCGCCGGTGGCGCCCAGTTTAGCCGTGGGCAGGGCTACGCTGGCAAAGGGTACGGGCCGTTGCTGCTCGTCGCGCACCACGCCGGTAAGGGTGCCGGCTTGAGCCCAAAGCAGGCGCGGCATCAACAACAAATAAAATAATAACTTCTTCATATACAGGTATTTAGTAGAATTATAAATCGTGAGGAATCCCGCTCCGAACCGAATACAGGCTCGGGTTAAGACTGGCAGGGGCGGCCAGTCAGGGGCAGTCGGTGGGAGGTAGCGGTGGGGTTATCGCACCGATGTGGCGGCAAGGGTCCGGCGCCGGTTGCGCGGAGCGGCGTTTGGGACTGCGGGTCAGAAACGGGGCTTGAAAAGTGCGCACTTTCCCGTCTTAAGCGGAACCAGTGCGGCAGGGAGTAGCACATAGGGTTGCGGCCGGTGCTGGCCTTTGCTATTCGCGGGCTCATCCGGTGAAGGTTTGCCAGAGCAAAAACACGTTCAGGCCGATGATGATACCGGACACGGCCCAGGCCACCGCCTGCAAGCCGGGCCGGTTCACGAACACGCCCATTTTGGCCCGGTTGCCGGTAAACAACACCAGCGGCACCACGGCAAAGCTGAGCTGCAACGACAGAATGACCTGGCTGAGGACCAAGAGCTGGCCCGTGCCCTTCTCGCCGTAGTAAATGGCCACCACCAAGGCCGGCACCACGGCGATGAGCCGGGTGAGGAGCCGACGCGCCCAGGGCTTCATTTTTAAATCCAGGAAGCCTTCCATCACAATCTGGCCGGCCAGGGTGCCGGTGAGGGTTGAGTTCTGGCCCGAGGCCAGCAGGGCAATGGCAAACAGCGCGCTGGCCGCGCCCGCGCCGAGCACCGGCGTGAGCAGCTTGTGGGCATCGGCGATGTCGGCCACCGCGTCGTGGCCCTTGCCGTGGAAGGCCGCAGCGGCCGTGACGAGGATGGCCGCGTTCACAAAAAACGCCAGGAACAGCGCCACCGTCGAGTCGATGGTGGCAAATTTGATGGCCATGCGCTTGCCGGTTTCGGTGGGCTCAATCTGCCGGGTTTGCACGATGCTCGAATGCAGGTACAGGTTGTGGGGCATGACGGTAGCCCCCAGGATGCCGATGGCCACGTACAGCATCTGCGGGTTGGTCACGATTTCCAGGCGCGGCACGAGGCCCTTGCTCAAAGCCAGCCAGTCGGGGTGCGAGGCGATAATTTCGTAGAGAAAACAGCCAAAAATTACCACAATGAGGCCGGCCACGATGCTCTCTATCACGCGGAAGCCTTTGTTCTGGAAAAACAGCACCACCAGCACATCCAGCGTGGTGAGTACCACGCCCCAGGCCAGCGGCAGGCCAAATAGCAGGTTCAGGGCAATGGCCGAGCCGATGACCTCGGCCAGGTCGCAGGCAGCGATGGCAATTTCGCACATCACCCACAACACCAGGCTCACGGGGCGCGAGTAGTGGTCGCGGCAGGCCTGGGCCAAGTCGCGCCCGGTTACCACGCCCAACTTCACCGCCAGGTGCTGCAGCAGCATGGCAAACAGGTTGGAAATGAGCACCACCGACAGCAGCGTGTAGCCGTAGCGGGCGCCGCCGGCCAGGTCGGTGGCCCAGTTGCCGGGGTCCATGTAGCCCACGGCCACCATCAGGCCGGGCCCCCAGAAGGCAAACAGCTTGCGCCAGAACGAGGCGTCGGCGGCCGGCACTTTTATACTGGCGTAGACTTCGCTCAGGGAATTGGCGCGCCGGGCATGGCGCCAGCCGGTTTCGGCAGCCGTCGTGGGCTGGGATTCAATGAGAGTAGAAGGCGGCACGTTAAGCGGTTGGTTCAAAGCAAAGGTAGCAGTTTTTTAGACTGCCCTAAAAATATTTTTCGGCGGACTTAAATACAGCAGAAGTCGAAAAAAGGTTTTGCCTGGCAGTCAGTTTTATCGTCCGAAATTTTACCCCTGGCTGTCCTGGCCCGGCCGTTCTACCCCGGTGCCCGACCTTTGCAGTTGTAACACCCCCTTCATGACGCCCACGCAAACCAAAAACCGCCTCGGCCTGCTCTCCCTCGTGGTGAGCATTGTCTTGGTGGCCATCAAGTTCTACGCCTACCACCTCACCCGGTCGCAGGCCGTGCTCACCGACGCCCTGGAGAGCATTATCAACGTGTTCACCAGCGGGTTTGCGTTGTACAGCCTCTACCTGGCCAGCCTGCCCAAGGACGAAAACCACCCTTACGGCCACGGCAAAATCGAGAACCTGTCGCTGGGGTTCGAGGGCGGCCTGATTTTCATGGCCGGCGCGTTTATTCTCTACAGCGCCTCGCGCAACCTGCTGCACCCACAGCCTGTGGCCAAGCCCGACTGGGGCGTCCTGCTGCTGGCCAGCACTGCCGTGGTGAACCTGGCGGTGGGCATGCTGCTGGTGCGCAACGGCAAGCGGCTGAAATCGGTGGCGCTGGTGGGCGACGGCCAGCACCTGTACATCGACGCCATAACGTCCATCGTCTCGTCGGGGGCGCTGCTGCTGGTGCAGGCCACCGGCATCGTGCGGTTCGACAGCGGCGCGGCGCTGCTGCTGGGCGGCTTCATTCTGGTGAATGGGGGCCGCATGCTGCGCAAAGCCGTGTCGGGCCTGATGGACGAAACCGACATTGCGGTGGTAGCCGAAGTCATTGCCGAGCTGCAGGCCCAGCGCCGCCCGTCCTGGATTGATGTGCACAACCTGCGCGTGCAGCGCTACGGCTCCAACCTGCACATCGACTGCCACATGCAGATGCCCTATTACTTCTCCCTCGAAGCCGTGCACACCCAGATGCACGACATTGAGGAGCTGATTCGGGCCCGCTTTGCCGTGGAGGTTGAAATGTTTGTGCACGCCGACCCCTGCACGTTTGCCGCCTGCTCGCTCTGCCTGATGCCCGACTGCCCCGTGCGGCAGCACCCCCTGCTACACCCAGTGCCCTGGACGGTCAACAACGCCATTAAGGACGAGCGCCACCGCCTGGCCTGAGGCTTACCGCGCTCAACTCAAAAGCAAAAAAGAAGGCCGCGAATATCGCGGCCTTCTTTTTTAACCAATACTGCGGCAGCGAACTACTGCCCGCGGCGCACTTCGACCCAGCCCTTCGACTTATTGCCGCTGGGGTCGGTGACGTAGTAGTAGTACACCCCGTCGGGCTGGCCGGCGCCGGCCCAGGTGTTCTGGTAGTTACTGTACTCCTGCACCTTGCTGCCCCAGCGGTTGAAGATTTCGAGCTTGCCGCCGCGCTGGCTGAAGGGCAGCACGAACACGTCGTTCAGGTTGTCGTTGTTGGGGGTGATGATGTTGGGAGCATTCAGCTCGGGCACAATCACGAGGCGCTGATACAAGGAGGCCGCGCACTGGCCGGGCACGCGCGAAGTCGTGTTGTTGGTGATGAGCGTAGAGGCCGCGCTGAGCTTGATGAGGTAGGTGCCCCCATCGGTCAGTTTCAGGTCTTTGGGTGCATAGCCACGGGCAAATACCACCACTGGCGCGTTGGCTGTGGGACTGCCGGTCCCGTCCTTGATGCGCTGGTAAGTCCAGACCAACGAATCGAGCCGGAATTCCGGGGAAGCGTAGCAATTGGTGGTTACCCCGCTGCTGCACGGCACCGCCCCGTTGATGGTGGACTGGTTGGTGAACTTGTAGGTGATGGGCGGCACCAGGCGGCCGGGCGCAATGCCCGTGCTGCTCACCGGACGGCTCGAAATGGAGTCGGTGATGGTGAAGCGGGCCGCTACCGGCGGAGCTACCCGCACCAGAATCGAAGTGGTGTCGCCGCAGCCCGGGCCGAAGCCGCTGGTGGGCGTAATGAGCAACTTGTAGCGGCTCGTAATAGTGGGGTTCACGGAGATGTTCTGGCTGGTGGCCGTGGCGGCATTAAAGCCATTGCCACGCACCAGGCTCCACTGGTAGGCGTAGACTTGCACCACCGATTTGTTGGTGGCCAGGTTGCGAATGGAGTCGGGACGTACCACCGAGCCCTTCAGGGCCAGCGAGCCGCTGCACAGCGTAAGCGGCGTCACGCCGGTAAGGTTGGTGCCGCCGGCAGTGGCCAAGGCCGTGGCAAAGTTGCCCTTCAGTATTCGGATAACGATAACGCGGTTCTGCAGCCCCTTCACCGGGCAGGCATTGTCCTCGATGCGCACGTTGATGCGGATGGTGCGCCCGACCATGTTGGGCGAGGGCTGGAAAATGAACGTGGCCTGAGGGTTTTCGGAGCCGTTGACGTGCGCCGGGTCGGTGCTGAAGGCAAACGTGCCCACGTCGCCCCCGGCCAGGTAGCTGGGGTCGGAGTTGATGGTGGCCGGCAAGGTTACGGTCAGGCGCTGGCGGGCGCTGGGCGTCTTCAGGTTGTCGGGGTCGGTGAAGTTCACGCTCACCCGCGAGTAGCTGCACGAATACACGTTAATCCGGGTGGTATCGACGGTGTTCGTAGTGGCGGTGTTCGAGTTGGGCGTCTGGTTCTGAGCCACCACCGGGTTGGGGGTACTGTTGGTACCGCAGTCGATGACGATGAGCACGGCCTCGCGGCGCACGCGGCCAATAATGCGGCGCACGCCGTTGATGCGGCGGTACTCGCTCACTTCCACCACCACCACGTACTTGTTGCCGCCGTCGCCGGCCGGCAGGTTGGGCAGGTAAACGTTGGGCTTGAAGGTTACGGTACGGGCCTGCTGGTTGAGGCGGAAATAGGGCACCCCCTGCTGGATAGGGCACGAGCCAATGACATCGTAGGCCACCGGCAGCGGCAGCTGCGGCGTGTAGGTACTACCGCCCGTAAGCGACGGAAACTCCAACACACACAGCGGGCTGCGGGTGATGATGACTACCCCACCCGCCGCGCCGGGATAGGGCTTGTAGGCAATGGGAGCGCCGCAATTGTCCAGGGGGGCGGCCAGCGAGTACACCAGCGAGTCGCCGTCGGGCTCGATGGCCGAGAAACCAAACGTGGTGAGCTGGTTCACGCACACGTACTGAATCGGAACATCCTGCGGGTCGAACTGGGGCGAGGTGTTCACCACAGCGGTGCCGCGGTTGTCCAGAAACGCCTCGGTGTAGAGGTAGTTGGACGCGCCCCCGGTGAGGTTGCCGATATCGGGCCGGTTGCCCAGCCGCGTGCTCATCGTCCACTGGCCAGGGGGCAGCGTCACGGTGGCCTCGTAGTTGGTGAAGTCGTAAAGCGGGTACGTGCCCGAAGGGTTGCTGCAGGTGGTGGGGTTGGTGGGGCACAGCGGCGTAGCGGCAATGGTCTGGCCCACTGGCATAAGGCTGGCCGTAACGCTGGCCGGGGCATTACACCCCCCGTTGCGGCACTCCAGGTCGAACGACGTCGGGGTGCCCGCGCCCGAACAGTCGCGGTACAGTCGGAACCGCACCTTGTATTGGTTGCCCCCGAGCGAAGTATAGGTCATGTCGCACCCGAGCAGGTGCGATGCCCTAGCCGCTGGCAGCCCGCCCAGCAAGGCGCACGCCCACAGCAAGAGCCAATAAGAAAGTAACGTTTTTTTCATGGGTGAAGGGGTGCATGGGTGAAGGGGAGGAAAACAAACGCGGGTGGGGGTGGCAAAAGAAGGGTCAGCAAGCCGACCCGAGAGCAGGCCATGCCACGGGAGCATGACTTCGGACTTCCAAGTTACAAGTAAGTGCAACACCAGCAAAACCCGGAAGCGAAATCAAGCCCGCAGTATAATTTTTTTAGTTACTTCTCAACGAGCAAATTACGCGCCACACAGTTCAAAAAAACAGCGGAAAGGAACTATTCTTCGATTGTTTCTTCTCGCGTTACTTTCTCCCTAAGTTGCTACGCTACCTCGCACAAACCCGCTGCTTGCGCCTATTCGCTCGGCGCCCCAGCCACCCGGGCCGGTAGCCGAATAGCAGCAAGCGGCCACGCCCTTTTATTGCTTCCGCTTTGTGCTTACATTGCTCACTTAGTCAGGACTATCCGGGCCGCTGGTCACCCGAGGCAGTGGGCCCATTTGATTTTTTCAACTCATCTTTTTCCCCTTCACCCCATGAAAAAACGCTTACTTAACAGACTGCGAGGCTCCGGAGCTCAGGCGCTGGCGGTAGCAACCCTGCTGCTGACCGGCGCTGCCAGCCATGCCCAATCCACCGCTTATTGCGCCACCGGCCTGGGCGGCGGCTGCGGCGGCAACGACATCACCGCCGTTACCATTCCGGGCACTACCCTCAACGCCACGGGC
The DNA here is from genome assembly GCF_039539585.1 of Hymenobacter glaciei. Taxonomy (NCBI): domain Bacteria; kingdom Pseudomonadati; phylum Bacteroidota; class Cytophagia; order Cytophagales; family Hymenobacteraceae; genus Hymenobacter; species Hymenobacter glaciei. Next base: position 203,009 of record NZ_BAABDK010000017.1, read on the forward strand.
CTTACCTGCCCGGGTACGGGTACGCAGGCCTATACCACGTATCCGGCCACGGGCAACACCACCGCTACCCTGTCCAGCGGCTCAGCCTACACGCTCTCGACTACCCTAAGCGGGGCCAGCATCGTGTCGGTCTGGATTGACTACAACCACAACTTTGTCTTCGACGCGTCGGAGTGGACGCAGGTAGCCACCAACTCGCCCACCAACTCGCCGGTGAGCGTGCAGTTTACGGTGCCAACCACCGCCGTGCAAGGCCAAACGGCCATGCGCGTCCGCAGCCGCTCAACGGGTAGCGTTAACGGGTCCGGCGATGCCTGCACCCAATTCTTCAGCGGCGAAACCAAGGATTTCACCGTTACCATTGGCGCGCCAGCAGCCTGCCCGCTCGTATCGGGGGTCAGCATCACCAACATCACGGCCACTGGGGTCCGGGTGAACTTCACGCCAACCACCAATGCCAGCAACTACACCATAACCCTGACGCCAGCCAGCGGCACGGCCACCTCCCAAACGGTAACGGCCTCGCCCGTGAACCTGACCGGCCTGACGGCCAGCAGCGCCTATACGGTGGGCATTGTGAGCAACTGCGGCGCGGGCCAGACTTCCGCGGCCTACGTGGTTCCGTTCTCGACGAGCTGTGCTGCGGCACCCTACGCCACGGTGAACAACACGACCCCGTACACGCAGGACTTCGAAGCCACCTGGCTGAGCGAGTGCGGCACCAAAGAAGCGCCGGCAGCCAACTGGCGCAACACCCCGCTAACCGGCAATAACTCGTGGCGCCGCGACGACGACGGCGCCAGCGCCGGCTGGACCGGCCCCACCTCAGGCGCCTACACGCCTGCCGGCAGCCCGCTGGGTGGCGGCACCAGCCTGCACTCGGCCCGCTTTCACTCCTACAATGCCCCCAGCCGCAGCGCGGGCCTGCTCGACCTGTACCTGAATATGGCCGGCACCGTTGGTACCCCTACCCTCAACTTCGACCACATCAATACCTCGGGCACCGATTCGCTGAAAGTGTACGTGAGCACCGATGGCGGCAGCACGTTCAGCGCCACACCGGTAGCTGCGTTTGTCACGGCCACGGCCTGGACGCGCCGCACCGTGGCCCTGCCCACCGGCCTGACGGCTACTACTGTCGTTCGCTTTCGCGGCAGCAGCGACTTCGGCTTCACCGACATTGGCCTCGACAACGTGAGCGTAAGCTACGTGAGCTGCCCCCCCGTGACGGCGGCCAGCATTTCGGGCATTACGGCCACGGGTGCTTCGCTCAGCTTTACACCGGGGGCCGGTTCGGGCTCCTACACCGTGACGGTGACGCCAGCTGGCGGCACGGCCACCACGGTAACACCCGCTCCGACCGGCTCGCCGGTAGCCCTGACCGGTCTCACGGCCAGCACCACTTATACGGTTAGCATTGTGGGCAATTGCGGCGGGACCAACGGCTCGTCGGCGGCAACAGTGGTTACGTTCACCACGGCCTGCGTGGCCGCGCCGTATGCGCTGGTGAACAACACGACCCCCTACACACAGGACTTCGAAGCGGCCTGGCAGAGCGTGTGCGACACCCGGGAAGCACCCGGCGTGAACTGGCGCAACACGCCGCTAACCGGCAACAACTCGTGGCGCCGCGAGGACGACGGCGCCAGCGCCGCCTGGACGAGCATCACCTCGGGCGCCTACACGCCGGCCGGCAGCCCGCTGGGCGGTGGCACCAGCCTGCACTCGGCCCGCTTTCACACCTACAGTGCCGCCAACCGGACTGCTGGCCAGCTCGACCTGTCGGTGAACATGGCCGGGACGGCAGGTACCCCCACCCTCAGCTTCGACTACCTCAACACTTCGGGCTCCGACTCGCTGAAAGTATACGTGAGCACCAACGGCGGCAGCACTTTTGGAGCGGCGGTATTGAGCCTGCGCAACGCCAGCACCTGGACGGCCCAAACCGTGGCCCTGCCCACGGGCCTCACGGCCACCACCATCATCCGTTTGCGGGCCATCAGCGACTTTGGGGTTACCGACATCGGCGTCGACAACCTGCGGGTGAGCTACATCAGCTGCCCGGCGGTGACGGCGGTTTCGGTGTCGAACATCACCACCAACGGCGCCACGCTCGACTTTACGGCTTCGCCCGGCGGGGCCTCGTACCTCGTGACGGTGACGCCGGCCGGCGGCACGGCCACGACCCAGACGGTAACGGCTTCGCCCGTGAACCTGACCGGCCTGACGCCCAGCACGGCCTACTCGATTAGCATCGTAACCAACTGCGGCGCGGCCAATGGCAATTCGACGGCGGCCACTGTTACGTTCCGCACCGACTGCACCACGGCTCCCTACGTGCTGGTGAACAATGCCACTCCCTACACGCAGGATTTTGAAGCCAACTGGCTGAGCCTGTGCGGCACCAACGAGGCGCCGGGTGTGAACTGGCGCAACACGCCCACAAGCGGCAACAACTCGTGGCGCCGCGAGGACGACGGCGCCAGCGCCGGTTGGACGAGCATTACCTCGGGCGCTTACACACCAGCCGGCAGCCCGCTGGGCAGCACCAGCCTGCACTCGGCTCGTTTCCACTCCTACAGTGCCGCCAACCGGACTATCGGCCAGCTCGACCTGTCGGTGAACATGGCCGGCACGGCGGGTATTCCCACGCTTAGCTTCGACTACCTCAACACTTCCGGTGCCGACTCGCTGAAGGTGTACGTGAGCACCAACGGCGGCACCAGCTTTGGGGCGGTGATACTGGCTTTGCGCAACGCGGCATCCTGGACGCGGCAAACTGTGGCCCTGCCCACAGGCCTCACGGCCACTACGGTTATCCGTTTGCGGGCCATCAGCGATTTCGGGGTTACTGATATCGGTGTTGACAACCTGCGCGTGGACTACATCACCTGCTCGGCTGTGACGGCTGCCTCGGTTAGCAACACCACGGCCACGGGCGCAACGGTGAGCTTTACGCCCGCCGCCGGTGCCGCTTCGTACACCGTGACGGTAACGCCGGCCGGTGGCACCGCTACCTCGCAACCGGCTACCACCTCGCCGGTTACCCTGACCGGCTTGACCTCCAGCACCGCTTACACGGTGAGCATCGTGACCAACTGCGGCGGCACCAACGGCAACTCCGCGCCCACGTTCGTCACCTTCACCACCGAATGCGTGGCCGCCCCTTACGTGCTGGTGAACAACTCGACGCCCTACACGCAGGACTTCGAAGCCACCTGGCTGAGCCAGTGCGGTACCCGGGAGATTCCCGCGGTGAACTGGCGCGGCAAGCCCGTGACGGGCAACAACTCGTGGCGCCGCGAAGACGACGGCGCCAGTGCCGCCTGGGTAGGGCCTACCTCGGGCGCTTACACTCCCACCAGCAGCACGGTGGGTGGAGCCTCCGGCACCCACTCGGCCCGCTTCCACTCCTACAACGCCACCAGGGGCACCAGCGGTCAGCTCGACCTGTATGTGAACCTGGCCGGCACGGGTGCCGCGGCAGGCCTCACGTTCGACTACCTTAACACGACGGGCACCGATTCGCTGAAAGTCCTCGTGAGCACCAACGGGGGCACTACCTTCGGGCCGACCCTGCTCAAGCTGACCACGGCCAGCGCCTGGACGCGGCAGACCGTAACCCTGCCCGCCTCGGCTGGCGCCACTACCATCATTCGCCTGCAGGCCTTCAGCGACTTCGGCACCACCGACATTGGCGTCGATAACGTGCGGGTAACGTACTCGGCCTGTCTGCCGGTGTCGAACCTCACGGCCACCAACGTCACCAGCAGCGGCGCGCAGCTCAGCTTTACGCCGCCAGCCGGTGCGCCTACCGGCACCACGTACGAAATTGAGTACGGCCTGCAGGGCTTCGTGCTGGGTTCGGGCACGAAGGTTACCGGCCTCACCGCCGCCACTTACACGCTCACCGGCCTCACACAGAGTAAGGACTACTGCTTCTATGTGCGGCAGAACTGCGGCACGGCCAATGGCAGCAGCAGCTACGCTGGCCCGGTGTGCTTCACTACGCCGCTACCAGTACCCGCCAACGACGACCCCTGCGGCGCCGTAGCCCTGGGCAGTACCGTGACCACTAGCAACAACGTGGGTGCTTCGACCAGCACCCAGAACGGCGTGACGCTCCCCACCTGTTCGGGCGCGCAGCTGCCCAAGGATGTGTGGTTCACCTTCACTGCTTCGGCGGCGTCGATGCCCATGACCATTACGGGCACGGCGGCGGGCGTGGTAACGGTATACAGCAGCCCCAGCTGCTCGGCGGGCCCGTTTACGCGGGTGTTCTGCCAGGCGGGCCCCAACAACAACCAGAACGTGGGGCCACTCACCATCACCGGCCTCACGGTGGGCACGCGCTACTACATGGCCGTGAGCGGCTACGGTAGCGGCGACACGCAGGGCAGCTTCACCATTGGGGCCATTGCCACCGGTACCAAGGCCCAGGCCGATACCGACGCCCTGCTGGTATACCCCAACCCGAGCAGCACGGGCCAGCTCACGCTGCGCCTCAGTGGCCAGAACGGTGCCGGCCAGGCCACCCTGCTCAATGCCTTGGGCCAGGTGGTCGCCACCAAAAACCTGAACGGCACCACCGAGCAGACGTTGAGCACCCGCGGCATGGCCACGGGCCTCTACACATTGCGCGTGACGGTGGCCGGCCAGGTGCTGACCCGGAAAGTGGTGCTGGAATAATTTCCCCAGTCCTCTCGCCTTTGCAAAAAGAGCCGGCAAAATTGCCGGCTCTTTTTTTGTGTTCGGGGCGCAGGCCTGCACGGAATTGATAATGGGGTGCGAAGCCCGAGCATCCCGGCGGCTTTTGTAGCTTGCGCAGCCATTTTTGCCCCACCGCCCGCTATGTTTGCCTTTTTCACGGCTGCCCACCCCTCGGGCTATACGCTCAGCACCGACCCTGCCCAGCTCGACGTCGTGGCCGTGCACCGCTGGCTGAGCGAAGAGTCGTACTGGGCCAAGAACATTCCGCGCGACACTGTGGAGCGGGCCATTGCCCATTCGCTGTGCTTCGGCATCTACGCTCCCGATGGGCAGCAGGCCGCCTTTTGCCGGGTGGTCACCGACCGAGCCACGTTCGCCTGGCTCTGCGACGTATTTGTGCTGCCCGCTCACCGCGGCCACGGCCTCTCGAAGTGGCTGGTGAAGCAAATGCTCGCCCACCCCGACCTGCAAAACCTGCGCCGCCACCTGCTGGCCACCTTCGACGCCCACACCCTCTACCAGCGCTTCGGCTACGAGCCCCTCGACCGGCCCGACCGTTGGCTGGAAATCAAAATTACCAACCCGTACGGATAGCTGGGTGCTTGGCATGGGTGGGTTATTCTAACGCCTCGTTGAACGCACCCAAGCTAACGCTATGCACAAACCCCTAATCCGTATTCTATTACTCGTGGCTGCTGTTACCGGGTGCAGTCGCCGCGTAGAAGACCGTTTGCTTTCGGACCGTTTATCTCACCGGAAAAAACACTGTTTTTCTGTTTCCATGCCAACGTTTTTCTATTTCTATACCAACTCACAAACCTATGTTCGTTCGGTGGTTGCTTGTTTGCGCCCTGCTCCCCGGCTGCGCTCCTGCACTGCGTTTCGCTACAGAAGCGGAAGCGGCGGCGACTGGGGTACTGGTGCACACCCGGCACGTCAACGTGCGCTCGGGCGGGGAATTGACGGTGCGCAACGCGGGCACGCGTCCCTACTTTCTCACCCGCCCGTATCATTGTTCGGTTTACTTATTTCTCTACGATGCCCAGCACCAGCCGTTGATGCCTAACCGGAAGGTGAAACGCTACTGCAACCCTGCCGAGGCCGGTCCGGCTTGGCTGGCGCCCGGCGACTCCATTCGCTACGCAATAGAAAGTCCAAGCGGCGACCACGACGAAGCCGAGTTGCGCAAAGCACGCTTCTTTGAGGTGGTCTACCAAGGAAGTATCACCACACAGCGGGACGCTCCGCGCACCCAACGGTTCACCTGGTATACATTCAAAACAACCGGAACCCTGGACTGAAAGCGCGGAATAACCATCCCTCCGCTCAATAGATTGGCGGCCGTGAGGAGGTACTCACGACACCTTCTAGCGGAAAGTGAACGGGTTTTCCAAACAAAAAGAGTGCTTTTCCACCCTTCTGCTGAACAGGTACTCCCGTTGGGCTCTCTTTATAAACGCCCCAGCCCAGCTCATGCTGAGCCCCGCCCCGTCGTCCCGACCCCTGTGCCCACCTGCCCCGTTGAGCCGTGTCGACGTGACCAGTCGCTCAACGGGCACCTTCTACCATAGTGGCTGTATCCTCTGCTGAAGAGAGCGCCAACGGTTTTAAGAAAACCTAAAAACTCCCGTATCTGGAGCCGAATCCAGGAATAAGAGAAGCGCCGAACCGGGCATTAAGCAATTAGTTGAATTACAACGATTTTGCGGTCGATTACTATACCGGCACGGCGTTCGCGGGGCCTAGAGTAGCGGTTACCGAAGCGTGGAAAGGACTTTTGGAACAGGCCCCGCTTTCCCCTCCGCGGGTTCCACCAGGCAGGGCCCGCCTCGCTGCGGCTTGCCCATCAGCCCCGGCAACGATTGGTTTTACGTTTTCTCCTCGAATATGCTTACCTCTCCGAATTCCGCTACTTTGTTGCCTCCCAACGAATCCGAACGCCTGCGCAGCTTGCGGGCCCACGACGTGCTGCCGACCCTCATCGAACCCTTATTCGATGAATTCGTGGCGCTTACGGCCCAGGTCTTTGGCCTGCCCATCTCCCTGATTGCGGTGGTCGAAGAAGACGAGGTGCTGTACCCCGTCCACTTTGGCATGCCCGGCCCCGGCCCCGGCCGCCTGCCCCGCGCCGGTACCCTGTGCGCAACGGCCATCGCGCAAGATCGCGCCGTGGTGTACCACGACCTGGCCCTTGAAACCTACCCCGCCGTGCCTGCCGAAGCCTTGCACACCGCCAGCCAGCACGGGGTCCGGTTCTACGCCGGCGCCCTGCTGTGCCTGCCCGACCAGTACCCCTTGGGCACGCTCTGCATCGTCGACCGCCAGCCCCGCACCTTTAGTCCCGCCGAGGAACGAGCCCTCGGGCTCTTGGCCGCGCTCATCAGCCACGCCATTGCCGTTTGCCACTCCAGTCGGACGGCGTCCGACGGCGCCCGGCAGTGGCACGGCACGCGCGTGCAGCTGCAGGAGGAAGTGCGCGAACTCACCGCCCTGGTGCGCTACCTCTTCACGCGCCACGGCGTTCAGGTTCCCGTTCCCCCTGTTCTGCTGGCGCAGGTGGAACGCCGCCTGTTCGATATGGCGGGTCTGCTGCGTGAACAACCCTGCTAAAGCACCCGCGTCGCTACCTTTCACCACCCCAAACGAGCACCCCCGGGCCCGCTCGTTTGGGGTCGGCCAGGCCTGTGGTTACCAAACTAGCCCACCCCCGCCGCGGGTACACTGCGCTCGCCTTTGCGGCTTGCAGGCATGGGAATACGCAGCCCTGACCGTGCCACTGCTTTTTGCCGGCTCCTTTTAGTAAACCCTAAACAACTGCTCAAAATCAAACACTTAAAGCTACTGCCAGACCGGGATTATTTAAGAAATTGGTTTAATGATTAACGTTTGCGAAACGTGCCCGGGAAATGGGTTTGGTAAACTACGGTTACGCTGAAGAATGCACTTTTCCGCCCTGGTGCATGCAGCGCGGCCCTTCACTTCGCCGGGCTCGTCCACTTGCTATCTCGTATCCGAAACCGCCAGGGCAGCCCGGCGGCTTCCTCGCCCGCGTAGGCCAGCCCCACCCGGGCGCTAGCCACGACAGCGGCGGCAAGTTTACCGCTCATTCATATCTCTTTCTTCGCCACTAGTGTCCGTCCTCAAGCTATTCGACCCTACTTCGGCCAGCCTACACTACATTGTTCCACTCAAAATATCCGGCAGCTTAAGGGACTATTGTCCAGCTAGAGTGCTGGCCATTGCGTGTAACACGTAAGGTATCCGAATTGGCCTTTTTCTGCACTACATCGCCACTTTCCAGGTAGGTACCCAATCGGCCGCCCTCCCAAAGCCCCTCATTCTGGAAACTATCGAAGTCGAAGGTTTCGCGCCGGCCTTCGAGTGAATAAAGATACTTTCGCCGGTTGGCACTGTACACCGTGACTTTACCTGCTAGTTCGGTCTGCTTTTCCACAGCCACATAGGGCGGGCTCAGGAGGTAGCCTATTCCACTTATCAGCTTGGGCGCTAGCCATAGAAAAATTCCCGCAATGACAACAAAAACAAGAAAGAATTTCATGGCTGAGACCCCATTTTAAAAATAAAGGAAAGCTTAAAGTCAAGTAGCCGTTGGTTGAGGGCCACTTACTTTTTATTGTAATCATTCTGATTAATAAACCATTGCCCACCCGAAATGGACTTGGTCGGGCGACCCCGCTGGTCCAGCAGATAATCCTGGCCATTGCCAAAAACCATGTAGTACTCCTGCTGCGAGAGGGCCAGGCCTGATTTACCGGCCAGCAGCTTCGCGATGTCCCAGGCCTTGGACGGCAGGTTACCGGTGGGCTGCAGGTTTCGCGAGGCCCCGATGGAGACGCCCCACCAGACGGTGTTGTCCTTGCGCACCGGGTGCCAGTCGGAGGTGAAATACGACACCGTGGCGTTGAAGCCCCAGGGCGTGGGAATGCTCAGCGATGCCGACCAGAAGTAGCCGGTCCAGTTGTAGCCATTGGCCACCCAGGCGCTGGGAGCTGGCGTGCTGTTGCCCTTTGTGTCGTAGGCCGTGGCCCAGGCCAGCAGCAAGGCCCCGCCCACCGAGGCATCCGTGCCCGCGGAGGTGATGCCTTTGGCAAAACCTAGGTTGGCCCCTTTGTAGAAATGCACCTCGGGAAACAGCGTCACGTCGCCCCGCGTGTGCCAGATAAAGTTGACACCTCCCGACATCGAAAACGAATGCACGCCCGCGCCCGCATTCAGGTCAATGCCAATTGCGTCGGGCAGGATGCCCGTCAGGTTGTACACGCGGTGCCCGATGTCGGCGTGCACCCGGTAATCGGCTAGGTTCACCGTGCTTACCTGGTTGCCATCGCCGAACATAATTTGCCAGCGCGAGTCATTCTCCCCGTTGATGACCAGCGTGTTGTAGCTAACGGCCGCGGGCGGAGCGGGGGGACGGGGTAGGGCGGGCGCGCGCACTTGACGGGCCCGGTCGGCAACGGGGGCTGGCCTCGCCAACCGGGGCTGGCTGACGCGAGTCAGGCGCTGGCGGTCAGTGCGATGCGCAGCGGGAGCAGGGGAACGCATAATAAGGTAGACAGGCTGTTTGGAAGGTTGCGGAAAGGGAAAGTGGTGGATAAAGGTAAGGCTGACTGTCACTTTTTTGGGGCGCATCTGCGGGCGCCACCGTTGTCGACAACGCTACTTTGGGATACTTCTCGTTCTTTTGTATAGTGGTTCTACTATTGCCCTACCGGCCTGCCACGATTTCCACCCCTTTCCCAATACCTAATGGCGATTGCCGTAAACGTTACCATCAGCATTGATGGCGGCCCCGCCCTGCCCGATTACCACAGCGTCAGCATCCGGCAGGAGTTGTTCACACACCACTCCTTCCAAGTGGCGGTGCCATACGAGATGCTGGAAACCGAGCACGGGGACGGTTTTTTTCATGAAGCCCACACCCGCTACTGCGGCAAGTTTCTGACCATTACCCTCACGCCGGCCGTCAGCAAAGACCCGCCGCTGCTGTTTAAAGGCGTCATTACCCACATTGCCCTTTCTAACTCCGGCGATTTTGCCCATAGCTTCGTGCTTAGCGGCTTCAGCCCCACCTACCTGCTCGAAGACGGCACCCAGCGCCGCACTTTTTTGAAGAAGGGCCTGAAAGAAATTTTCACGCACGTGCTGCAGCCGTACAGCCAGCTGGTGCCGAACGCCGGCCCCTTGGCGCCCCAGCACCAGGAGGCCGTCAAGTATACCGTGCAGTACGGCGAGAGCCCCTACGCTTTTCTGCGGCGGCTGGCCGATGAGTACGGCGAGTGGTTTTACTACGACGGGCGGGCGCTGTGCCTGGGCCCGCCCGCCGACCAGGACGCGCTGCCGTTTGCCGTGCAGGGCACCGACGGCTTCAGTATGGCCATTGAGCTGCAGCCCACCCGGTTTGCCCTTACCCGCTACGACTACCTGGCGCACAAGCCCCACGAGGGCAGCTCCGCCAGCCAGTCGCCGACGCAGATGAACCCATTCGCTGCCTTCGCGCTGCAGCAGTCCGACCAACTGTTTCAGCAGCCGGCGCGGCTGCAGGCCGACCGCCACGTGCGCAGCCAACAGCAGCTCAACACCACCATCAAGGAGTGGCAGGAAAACCAGGTTAGTAGCTTGGTCACGTTCCAGGGCACGGGCGAAAATCCCAGCTTTGGGGTGGGCCGGGTGGTCGCGGTAAAGGGAAATCAGGGGGGCAAACCCCACGACTATGGTCGCTACCGCCTTACCGAAGTCACGCACTCGGTGCAGGGCGACATGTACCAGAATGCTTTCGTCGCCCTGCCCGATGCGGCCAAGCACCCACCGGCCAACCCGCAGGTGCAGTCCCCGCCGGGCGTGCCCGAGCTGGCCGAGGTCATCGACGTGGCCGACCCGCAGCACCTGGGCCGCGTGCGGGTGCGCTATTACTGGTCGGTGGAAAAGCGGGCCGATGCCGAAACTGGCTGGATGCGGGTGAGCACGCCCTACTCGGGCAATGGCAAGGGGCAAATGTTTACGCCCGAGGTGGGCTCGCAGGTGCTGGTGGGCTACGAGCAAAACCAGGCCAACTTCCCGGTGGTGCTCGGCAACCTGTTTCACCCCCAGAACCCGCAGCAGGCGAAGTACACCACGGCCGACAACCACCTCAAGGGCTTGCAAACCGCTGGCGGCAACAAAGTGGTGATGTCGGACAAAAAGGGCGAGCAGACCATCTTGCTCTCCAACTCCAACAATAAGGACACGGCCGTGGAGGTCGGCTTCAAGGGCGACGGCAGCATCACCATCAAAAGCAACGGCCCGGTGCGGGTGCTCAGCCCGGACATTACCTTGGAAGCGGGGGCGAAAGGCGCCATTAAGCTCCACGCCAAGACCATCTCCCTGGATGCCGAGGAAGAACTCATGATTAGCTCCCACGCCAAGAGCATTGCGTTGACGGCGAAAAAGAACATAACGGTCGCCGCGGAAGAAAAGATGGAGGTGCAGGCCAAGGAGAAGACCATCAAAACCAGTAAAAAATTAGTGATTGATGGCGGCTCGAGCGTGGACATCAAAGCCGGCAAAGTCAAAGTCAACTCCTAGAGGAGCAATAATTTATTGCACCCACGGTTTCTTCAATCTTATCTACTTTGACCATGCCAGAGAGCACCTCTTCCCACGATTACATCCGGGCCGGCGCCCTGTTGCGCTGCGACAAGGGGGCACAGCCGTGTCCCCTTTCCGTGCCGCCCCGCACGCCTACTTTGGCGGGTAAGCCGTGGTGCAACACGAACGACCGCGACCCGATTGTCAACCAACTCAATTTTGGGGTGTGCGCCGTTACCCAGAAGCCGTGCCTGCTCACGTGCCGGCCCTTGCAATGGCTGGACGTGCAAACCAGCGTGGACGTGGCCGGCCGCCCCGCACTGTTGGACTGCTCGTTCATTATGTGTGCAATTGGCGGCCGTATCACCTTTTTAGATTCTGGCCAACTGGGTTGAGAGATACTTAAAGGTCCGCACACGTTCTTATCAAGTGCCTTTTTTTCGTTTCTTGCTTCACCCACTATGCAGCCTGCTGTTTATCCCGACGCCCTAGGTTTTACCCCTGCCCCTTCGCCCCAAGCTAACTCTTCCCAAATGGTTCAGCCAACAGTAGTCCGGCTACCGGGTCGGACAAGCACGGGCGCGAGCGCCCCGGCTACGACCACCCCGACGACGTCGCCCGACCTGCTTTGCTGGGCCAAGTTTGTGCGCGGAACGCCTTATAATGGGGAATATGGCTTTGACTGGATGAACTGGAAGATGATTCCAAACCAACTCAACGATGAAATAACCGAAGTAATGGGGCTGCCCATTGCTAACTTTGAATACTGCTTCGATGCGCACAAGCAACAGTATTTGTCCGTGGGCCTGGACGCCCACCTCAAGCAGAAGCTTCAAGACAAATACCCCCGCGTAACCGTCTATTCTGAAGATTATTATCCTGCCTGGTTGTCGCTCTTGCCCGGGCAGGAGGCAAAGCTGCAGTTGCACATCGAAGCGCTCAACGCCAATCCCTGCAACGGCGACTACCTTACGTTTGATGCCCACACCAACTACCAGGTCACGGTCAATGGCCAGGTGAACGAGGCCATCCGGATTACGCCCAGTGCCGGCAGCAGCGAGAAGGCACCACAGGTTGTGGATATCACGGTTAAGTGTATAAAAGCCTGCTCGGACACCTCCCTGTGTGTACTGGACAAGAACGGCAACTTGGCCGGTCAACTTAATGTGGTGAGCAATACCAAAATCCATCAATTACCCATCCGGGTCGTATACTTGGTGAAAGACGGCGCGGCATCTTCGACCAACCTGAGCGCGCTGCAAAGCACCTTCGCCGGACTCAATCTTTCTCAGTACCTGAATGAGAACTCCCTCAACCAAGCAAATATTCAAACCTTTTTTGAAAGGACCAGCCAAACGTATCAACTTGTCTTCAAGGAGACGGAATGGGCTGGCAAATACTACGACGTGGCTAACATGTGGTATACCGATTACGTTGGTATACCCAAGACGCTTTTTTTAGAAAAAGTCATGGCCGACTACCGGGCAAAGTACGAAGCCAGCGGCACCGTTCCATTCCGGGGGATAGTGCTAGTGGTGACGGATATTCGCAAAAATCCAGCGGACCACGAGGGAGGCGTCAGCCAGGTTCGGCCGGTCAATGCCAGGGGTATCATTATTTACGAAACGAATCTAAAAAAGGAGTCGAGTTATGCCCATGAAATTGGACATACGCTGGGACTTGACCACACTTTTCTGGGAGTAGAGGACAAGGCAGATTTGAGCGCCAGAAAAGCTAATATTTTAGGTAATAAAAGCGTCTTAGCACTCGACATAAAAGCTAGAATCGCATACACTGCCCGAATAAAATATTTTCAAGCTCAAATAGCTAATAGTCCAAGTGGTTCCGCTGAGCAAAAAGTCGCCCAGGACGCTTTGGAAGCGGAGAGAAAAGCAGTTGCGCAAAATGAGAAAACCATAATGCAAGCTCAGGCCCAAATCGCCAGTAATAAACAGGAAATACAGGCCTACGCGGCTAATCCCTTTAAGTTTGGTAGCGGGGTTACACAAAACTTTATGGATTATGTTGCCACCAGAGCCTACTTCTTTCATTGGCAATGGAAAATCATGCAAAATGATGTAATCCGATATTATGGGAGCTAAATCACTTATGTACTCATTCAATCTCATCTGTTTAGGGTTCTGTTTAGCGGCAAGTGGCTTTTTCCCTTTCGTGGCGTTCAGCCAATCCGCTAAAATAAAGAAAGCAGTTTCCCCTCACCCACATCTTGTGGCCCCACCAAAGTCTCCCAAAACAATTACTCTGCTAAACTCGGAAGATAATTGCTCTGACTCAGTTAACCCCCTCCTTTATAAAAATAAACATGGCGTGCTTAATGGTTATTATAGGATTCTTTATAGCATAGACCGTCAACCGGATGATGTACTCGATAAATCACCTTATTATTTTGAAGAAGGTGTTTTAAACAAAGGACTTAAACAGGGCGTGTGGAAAACAGAATTTTTATTAACTGCTGATGGGTTGCCTTATAGTGAAACATACAAAAATGGGCTATTAAACGGGGAATTTATTGTATTCAATCGAAACAAAACTATTCGCTATCGCACCGCCTTTCGGAAAGGAACGGGTATCTGGAAATCATTCTATCCTTCAGGTAAGATTAAAACAGTATACTCGCTAGTTGATGGTCAGCTACAGGGTGCCCGCATAGAATATAGCCCTGATGGCGCAATCAAGTCCGAGATGGTGTACGACCACGGGGCTGTTCGTAGCAATAAAACCTACTAAAAAACTATTCGTATCATAAGGCTGAGTGCCTGGATAAAAAGCAATATTTCACGCCGTAGATGAGCTTGCAGGTGCTAGTACACAACGAGCACAGGCAGGCCAACTTCCCGGTGGTGCTAGGCAACCTGGTCCACCCCCAGAACGCGCAGGGAGCCAAATACACGACGGCCGACAACCACCTGAAGGGCTTGCAAACGGCCGGGGGCAACGAAATGGTGATGAACGATGCCAAAGGCGCCTAAACCATCCTGCTCTCCAACTTTGACAACTAGGGACACGGACTTGAGTTTTGCAATCTACGGTTACGCCGAAGAACGCACTTTTCTGCCCTTGTACATGCAGCGCGGCCCTTCACTTCGCCGGGCTCGTCCACTTGCTATCCCCTACCCGAAACCGCCAGGGCAGCCCAGCCGCTTCCTCGCCCGCGTAGGCCAGCCCCACCCGGGCGCTAGCCACGACAGCGGCGGCCGAAACCGGCTCGCCGTGGTCTTCAAACCAGATGGTCGGCCCCGTTACCAACTCGCCACTCAGCGCGGGCGTGATGCCCAGTGCCTGCGAGAGCACGCCCGGCCCGGCGGTGAGGGCCCGCACGGGGGTTGCTAGCCCGCGCCGGTGGAGCATTGCTTCAACTCCAATAATGGGCTCGATGGCCCGGATGAGGACGGCGTCGGGATGGGCGGCGTCGTGGGTGGCAATGTTGAACAGCGCGTGGCGGTTATACACGGTGTAGATGTAGGCGTGGCCGCCGGGCATGTGCAGGCCCTGCGCTTGGTGGCGCTTGCGCTGCAGGTGCATCATGAGCGAGTTGTCGCCCTCGTGCCGGTAGGCCTCCGTTTCCACAACACGGCCAGCGGTAACAACACCGTCGATGTGTGTGAAGAGGTGCTTGCCCAGCAGTTCGCGGGCAATAGCCAACACATCGGGGCGCTGGAAGAAGACGGCGGGCAGCGTGGCAGGCATAAGCATAAGTGGAGAGTATATACTCAGCGAATGGGCGGGAGTGGCGGGCTCGAAACCGCATACGCAACCAGCCCGCCGCTCGCCGGGCGGCTATGGCCGCAGCCGGTAGTGCAGCCCCACGCTCAGCAGCCAATGCTGCGGCTGCCACGGCAGGGTGGCTGTGGGCTGGTTGTTCACGCGCAGGTCCACGTCGGCGTTGGGCAGGTTGATGGTAGCCGAACTGCGCGTAAGAAAGAAGCCACTCTCCTCATCGAGCTGCAGTTGGGCGCGGGTGCGCAGATGCAGCAGGTAGCCGGCATCTGCTACCAGCTCGAACTGGTGGGTTAGCTCCAGGCCAAGGCCGAGGGTGGGCAACACGGCTTCGGTCAGGGTTTGCAGGCGGGCGCTGAGGCGGTCGGCCCCGAGTTTGGTGCCAGCCACGCGCAGAGCATCGTCGGGGTTGTCGAAGGTGCCCACGGGGTAGGCCACCGTTTGGCGGATGTAGGCCAGGCCGGCGCGGCCATAGAGCGGGCGGTGGCCCGGCCGCAGGTTGCGCTGGTAATTCGCCCCTAGTTGCCATCCCTCCCCTTCAAACTGCCCATGCAGCCACGTCGTGACCAAGCGTAGCGCCAGCGTTTTTGTAAGCACAAACTGATAGTCGAAGCTGGTGGCCAGCGCTGGCCCGGGCGTAGCTACCGCGGCCGTGCCCCGCAGCGCAAAGCCAGAACCCGCCGGGGTGTATCTCACCGCCAACTCGCCGCCAGCGCCAGCCAGCGGGAAGAGGCCCACTGCCGCCCCGAAGCTGAGGCGACCCAGGAAACCCAGCCGCCCCGATTCGCGGGGCGTGGGCCGGGCAGCTGGCCCTACCGTGCTGGAATCGGCCCCGGTCCGGCGTCTTCGAAACAACGAGTCGGCCCGTTGCTGGCGCGGCTGGTCGAGCAGGGCCTGGCGCAGGGCCGCGGGTGGCAGCAGCGTGGTTTGCCCCGCCCAGAACGCCGAGTCGTAGGCCACGGTGGTGCGCAGAAAAACGTCGTGCGTCTGCGCCCGTTCCACATACCCGGGCCGGGCTACCTGGGCGGTATCAATGGCCGTGGTCAGAAACTCGCCGAAGTAGTTGAGCGGGGGCCCAATGGGCAGCCGGGCCTGGGTTTGCCACCACACGGTTTTCAGGTGCCAGCGGCCGGCGTAGGGCTGGTAGGCCACCCGCAGCTGGCGGGAACTGGCCCCGCTGTGACGCGCCCGGCGCAGCCCGCCGGCGGTGTAGTGCCACTCGGCGCCCAGAAAAGCATAACTGGCCTGGTCGATGTATAGCTGCCCTTCGCAGTCGGCGCGGCTATTGCCTTTGCGCGGCCCAAACGCCACCACGTACACCGCCCGGCCGGCGTAGCTGCTCCCCGGCCCGAGGCGGTAGGCATAATCGCGAAAATGCCTGGGGTTGATGAACTGCGCACGGCGGTGCACAAAATCGCCGAACTGCGCAATGAATGGCCCACCCGCCCAGTCGATGCGCACCGCCTGCCCGGCCGGCCGCAGGTCCACCTTGCGCACCTGCCGAATCTGCACGTCGCCATCATCGCCGGGCTGCCGGTAATCGGGCTTGAAAACCGTCAGCAGGCCCTCCACCAGGTAGCGGGGCCGACCGATGGTGTCGTTGTCCGACTCGCGGTAGAAGCCCGTAAGTTGAGTGGCCCGCGCCGGGTTGTTGCGCGGAATGCGCGCCACGGCCTCGCGCACGATGCCTTCTACCAAGCCCGTTACCTGCACTTCGCCCAGCGCGGCCGGGCTTATTTTTAGCTCGATGCGCAGCTCCGGGCCGGGCAGCGGCGGCAGCGCCTGGGTGTGGCTGCGGTAGCCGAGCAACGCCACCGTCAGGCGCGCAGCTTGGTAGGCCGGCGGAATACTGAGCACAAAGCGCCCATCATCGTTGGTGCTGGTGCCGAGGCGGTTATCGGCCACACCCACCTGCGCGTTCGGGATGGGCTGCTGGGTTTCGGCATCGAGCACGCGGCCGTGCAGGACTTGCGCCCGGACCAACAATGGCCCAAATATCAGCCATGCTAAGCAAACCCCTCGCGTTAATGGCCCCATGATTCTGCAAAGTTGTGTGCTGCCATTCAATGCCTAAACCCTGCAGCGGTTACAGCGATGCGTCATCAATTGTCGCACGCATCATTTGAGCTTGAAAGCAACTGGCACCGCTGCCATCGGTAGTGCCACCGGCTGGCCTTCGCGGGTAGCAGGCTGCCAAGGTGGCATTGCTGACACGACCCGTAAGGCCTCGCTGTCAAGGGCTGGAGAGATGCCCTTTGCAACGCGCGCGTCGGTCACCTTGCCATCACTACCAATCACAAAATCAACCAATACCACTCCTTGCTGCTGTGCCCGGCGGGCTTGTGGTGGGTATTGCACTTGCTGGGACAAGTAATGTACCGCACCCAGCGGGTCGGCCAGAAAAACGGCCGCCGTTTCGTTGGCAGCAACCGGCGACGACAATACCGTCCGGGCATCCGCGAATTGCTTTAGCACCGCTGCCTGACGCTGGTTTTGCATGGCTTGCATGTCGGCTGGCGTTGCAATACGCATATTAAACGTGATGGGCACAGTGAATGCCGTACTGACCGGTTGCCCGTCTTTCTGGGCAGGCACTTCCCAACGAGGCATCTCACTGACCACCCGCAGGGCTTCTTTATTTAATTCCACGTGCCCCTTTTTCACAACTTTAACCTGCTCGACTGCTCCGTTCTTGTTCACTACAAAGCTGACGTATACCCGCCCAGTAGCCCCGTCCCGAAGCGCCCCCACCGGATACCGCGTAGTACGGCTCAAGTAATCAAGCATCGAGACAGAAGTGGAATCGGCGCTTTTAAAGCGCGGCATCTTATCAACCACCACGTATACTGGCTCTGCAGGACTTGATTGCTGCTGTGCGCGCGCAGCTTGGTTGGCAAACAGCAGCACTCCGGCCGCTAGCATCTTCAACAGAATGGGTTTCATCGGGGTAGAGTAAGGGTGGTTATCAGGAAAAGCACGGTTCCTTTTAGTGCACTAACTGCCCGGCTTATGCCTTCAGGGCCAGCTTGCCGGCCAGGTACTCGGCAATCTGCACAGCGTTGGTGGCGGCGCCTTTGCGCAGGTTGTCGGCCACTACCCACATGTTCAGGGTTTTGGGCTGGGTTTCGTCGCGGCGCAGGCGGCCCACCAGCACGGCATCCTTGCCGTGGCTGTCCTTGGGCATGGGGTAGGTGTTAGTCGAGGGGTCATCCACCAGCTCCACACCGGCCGTGTTGGCCAGGATTTCGCGCACCTCGGCCAGGTCAAACTCCTCGGCAAACTCCACGTTGATGGACTCTGAATGCCCACCCATTACCGGGATGCGCACGCAGGTGGCCGTCACCCGGATGCTGTCGTCGCCCATAATTTTCTTGGTCTCGTTCACCATTTTCAACTCCTCCTTGGTGTAGCCGTTGGGCTCGAACACGTCGATGTGGGGCAGCACGTTCAGGTCGATGGGGTGCGGGTAGGCGGGGTTGCTGGCGGTGCGGCCGGCGCGCTCTTCCAGCAGTTGGTCCACAGCTTTTTTGCCGGTGCCGGTCACGCTCTGGTAGGTGCTCACCACAATGCGGCGCACCCGGTAGCGCTTGTGCAAGTCGTTCAACGCCACCACCATCTGAATGGTGGAGCAGTTGGGGTTGGCAATGATTTTATCGTCGGGCCCGATGGTATCGGCGTTCAGCTCGGGCACCACCAGCTTCTTGGTGGGGTCCATGCGCCAGGCCGAAGAGTTGTCGATAACCACGGTGCCTACAGCGGCAAAGCGCGGCGCGTGCTCTTTACTTACAGAGCCGCCAGCCGAAAAAATGGCGAAATCAGGCCGCGCCGCGATGGCGTCGTCCATGCTCACCACGGGGTATTTCTTGCCCTGATATTCAACTTCTTGTCCAACCGATTTGGCAGAAGCCACGGGCAGCAGCTCGGTGAGGGGGAACCGGCGCTCGGCCAGCACTTTCAACATCTCGGTGCCCACCAGTCCGGTGGCACCCACAACAGCAATTTTCATGGAAAAAGCAGAAAATTAAACAGGTACGCCACTGCGCACACATTCGCAAATGTCGCCAAAAATGGATTACTTTAGACCCCGCTTCTTGATTTTCGCTTATTCACTTTATCGCGTCCTTTCGGTTGAAACACTTATACCTGCTTCTGCTGCTGTTGCTGCCCGCCCTGGCCCAGGCGCAGGTAGTCGATGCCTTCGCCGACGGCAACTTCACCGCGAATCCTACCTGGACGGGCGACGCGGCCAGTTTTCAAGTAGTAGGCCAGCAGCTGCAAAGCAACGGCCCCGCCACCACCGGCACCCAAATTGCCCTGAGCACGCCCAGCCAGGCCAACATTGGCACGGTGTGGGAGTTCTGGGCCAACCTGAAGCTTGCCACCAGCTCGGGCAACCTGGCCGACGTGTGGCTGCTGGCCACCCAGCCCGACCTCAAAACCCCGAACAACACCGGCTATTTCGTGCGCCTCGGCGGCACCGACGATGAAGTGAGCCTCTTCCGGAAGGACTCCACCAAAGCCGCTGTACTCGTCATCGATGGCCTGAACGGCACGCTGGCCAGCACCACCAACAACCTGGTGCGGGTGCGCGTGACGCGCACCACCGCCAACCGCTGGACGCTGGAGCGCGACCTCACCGGAGGCCGCACGTTCGTGGCCGAGGCCGCCCAACCCACCGACGCCACCTACCAGCGCAGCGTGGCCATCGGCGTGTCGCTGCTCTATTCCGCTACCAACAATACCAAGTTTGCCTTCGATGACTTTGCCGTAACCGATGCCACCGCGCCGCTGCTCGTGCGCGCCGTGCCCGTTGATGCGCGGCAGATCGACCTGCTGTTTAACGAGCCGGTGAGCGCGGCCAGTGCGGGCCTGGCCGCCAACTATCGCCTGCAAAGCGGCGCGGTACCTGTTGCAGCGCAGGTTTTGGCTACTAACCCGGCCGGCGTGCGCCTCACCTTCGGCGCCGATTTTGCCGCGCAGAGTACGGTGGAAGCCCGCGCCATTGCCGACCTCTACGGCAACGTGGCGGCCGGGCCACTCACGGCCCCCTTCACGGCGCTGCCGGCGGTTCCGGCCGTGGGCGAGCTGATTATCAGCGAAATTTTCGCCGATGAAACGCCGCAGGTCGGGCTACCACTCTCGGAATACATTGAGATTTATAACCGCAGCGCCACCAAAACCCTGAGCCTGCGCGGCGTGCGCCTGGGCAAGGCCGGCAGCCCTACCGTCGCCGTTTTCCCCGACACCGCCAAGCTGCTGCCCGGGCAGTACGCGGTGGTGTGCGGCAGCACGCGCACGCTGCAGTTCGCTAGCTACGGCAAGGTGTACGGCCCCACCAACTTCCCTTCGCTAAGCAATGGCGGCGACCAGCTGGTGCTGCGCGGGCGCGACGGCCGCACGCTGTTCGAAGTCTCGCATTCTGATGCCTGGTACCGCGATGCCAAGAAAAAAGACGGCGGCTGGAGCCTGGAGATAATTGACACCAACAACTACTGCGGCGGGGGCGAAAACTGGACGGCCAGCACCGACCCCACCGGCGGCACACCCGGCCGCGCCAACTCGGTGCGCGCCGCCAACACCGACGCCCTGGCCCCCACCCTGCTCCGCGCCTTAGCCCTGAATGCCACCACCGTACGCGCTTACTTCTCCGAAAAACTCGACAGCGCCTCGGCTGCTACGCTTAGCCGCTACACGCTCTCGCCCACCATCGCAATTACCAGCGCCACGCCAATAGGTCCCGATTTTCGGCAGGTCGACCTGACGCTGGGTGCAGCCCTGGGAGCCAGCCGCCCCACTACCCTGGCCGTGCAAACAGCCACCGACTGCGTCGGCAACGCCAGCGGGCGATTGCAGTCGTTGACTTTTGCCCTACCTGAAGTAGCGGTGAGCGGCGACGTAGTCATCAACGAAATTCTGTTCAACCCCCGCACCGGGGGCGTGCGCTTCGTTGAGCTCATCAATCGCAGCACCAAGTTCATCGACCTGCAGGGCTGGCAGCTGGGCAATCTCAAGCCCGACGGTAGCGTGGACAACGCCATTTTGGGCAGCGCGCCCGTGGTGCTGGGCCCGGGCCAGCTCCTGGCTTTCACCAGCAGCACGGCCATTATTACGGCGCAGTATCCTAGCAGCAGCGACGCGGTGAACCTGCTGCAAATCAGCAGCCTGCCCGCTTTCCCCGATGCCGGCACCGTTATCATTGCCGACGGCCGGGGCTTTGAAATTGACCGGTTTACGTATAGCAAAAACCTGCACCTGAGCCTGCTCAACACCCAGGATGGCGTCTCGCTGGAACGCATCCGGACCAACGGGCCCAGCAACGGCAGCAACTTCCACTCGGCGGCCGGCGCGGTAGGCTACGCTACGCCCGGCCGGCCCAACTCGCAGGCCCAGGACGAAGTAGGTGGCAACCAGGAACTGGCTATCACGCCAGAAATATTCACCCCCGACGACGACGGCCAACAGGATTTTGCCACCCTCAACTACCACCTCGACGCCACGGGCTACGCAGCCACTATTACCGTGTACGATGCCCTGGGCCGCCTCACGCGCCACCTTGTGCGCAACGAAACCCTGCCCACCACCGGCTTCGTGCAGTGGGACGGCGTCGACGACCGGGGCCACAAGGCGGCCGTTGGCTACTATATTCTGCTGGTCGAGCTGTTCCGTGCCAATGGCGGCGAAAAGCGCGAATACAAGAAGACCGTGGTGTTGGGTGCCCGGTTTTAACGCCTTCGGCTTAATAAGAAATGAGGAATGAGGAATGAGGAATGAAAGAACGTCATGCTGAGCGCAGTCGAAGCATCTCTACCGCAGTAGTAAATGAATTACTTGCGCGGTAGAGATGCTTCGACTGCGCTCAGCATGACCGTTCCGGAAGCAGCCCCCACCCCACTGTTAAACCCTGGCCGGTTGCGCACGTCTGAAAAGACATGAACAGCACCCTGCAACTGCAACACCTCTACTGGCGCGCCGGCTTCGGCCCGCGCCCGCAGGATGTGGCCGCCGGCCTTAGCCCGCGCAAAGCCCTGCGCCAGCTGCTCCACGACTCGGCTACCTACGAGCCACTGGTAGGAGCCGACCTAAACGATACCGACCCGCAGGGCGCGGTAATGGCCGACCCGGCCACGATGAAAAACAACCCCGTGCCCAATGGCATGGTAACCACGCCCGACCAACCGGCCGCGCCCGGTGCTCCGGTAGCTGCCATGCGGCCCCGCGCCGCCTTCAAAACGGGGGTGGCGGCGGGCGTACCGCGCCTGCGCCGCGCCGAGCTCACGCCCGAGCAGCGCAAGATGCAGAACCGGGGCATCCGCGACGCCTTCAACAACATGAGCACGGCCTGGATAAACCGCATGGCCAACTCGCCAGCTCAACTGCGCGAGAAACTGACCCTGTTCTGGCACGGGCACTTTGCCTGTCGGGTACGCCAGCCCGGCCCGGCTCTCAGCTTGCACAACACCACCCGGCAGCACGCCCTAGGCAAGTTCCCCGACTTGCTGCTGGCCGTGAGCCGGGAGCCGGCCATGCTGCAGTTTCTCAACAACCAGCAGAACCGCAAGGAGCACCCCAACGAAAACTTCGCCCGCGAGGTGATGGAGCTGTTCACCCTCGGGCGCGGCAACTACACCGAAACCGACGTGAAAGAAGCCGCGCGCGCCTTCACCGGCTGGGGCTACGACAACCAGGGCAACTTCCGGTTCCGCGAGCGGGACCACGACGCCGGCTCAAAGAACTTCCTTGGCCGCACCGGCAACTTCACGGGCGAAGACGTACTGCGCATCATTCTGGAGCAGCCCGCCGCCGCCACGTTTCTGACCACGAAAATCTACCGATTCTTCGTGAATGAGGTGCCCAACCCGGCCCACATCGAGCCGCTGGCTGCCGCCTTCCGCAAAAGCGGCTACGACATTGCCGACCTGCTGGAGCGCATGTTTTCGGCCGACTGGTTTTATGAGCCGGCCAACGTGGGCACCCACATCAAAAGCCCCGTGGAGCTGCTGGCCGGCCTGCGCCGCTCCCTGAACCTGAAAATCGACAATGAACAGCCGCTGCTGGGCTACCAGCGCGCGCTGGGCCAAACCCTGTTTCAGCCGCCCAACGTGGCCGGCTGGCCCGGCGGCCGCAACTGGATTGATTCTTCGTCGTTGCTGCTGCGCCTGCAGCTGCCGGCCATCCTGTTCAAAAACGCCGAGTTTGCCGTGGCCCTGAAGCAGGACGAAAACGACCTCGACCCCAACCAAACCAAAGCCCAGCGCACCGTACAGGCCGGCGTCGGGGTTCACCTGCCGCTGGCTCCGTTGCAACAGCTGCTTGGCGCTACGCCCGCATCGCAGCAGCCGGAAAAGCTGAGCGCGTTTTTGCTGCAGGCCAGCATCAGGCCCGAAAACCTGCACCTGGTGCAGCAGGCCGCCGCGCAAAAAGAGCCCGCCGACGCCCTGCGCACCACGCTGGTTAGCCTGCTGAGCCTGCCCGAGTACCAGCTGGCGTAGGTGCGTTAACTGACCGTCATGCAGAGCGTAGCGAAGCATCTCGCGGGCCACCACTAATTCTTTTTCAACGATTGAATTACTCACACACGCGAGATGCTTCGCTGCGCTCTGCATGACGTTCTTCTTTCCTCTCCTTCTTGCTCCGCTATCCCTTTCCAATTATGCCTACCTCCCGCCGCGATTTTCTGCGCACCTCTGCCTTGGCTAGCACGCTGCTGCTGGTGCCCAAGTTCCTGCATGCCCTCGACCGGGGGCCGGGGCTGGCCGGCCTGCGCGATGCGGCGAGGGCGCGCCGCCTCATTGTAGTGCAGCTGGGCGGCGGCAACGACGGGCTGAACACCGTAATCCCCTACCGCAACGACCTCTATTACAAAGCCCGGCCCACGCTGGGTATTAAGGAAAGTGAGGGTATTCTGGCCCTGGGAAAAGACCTGGGCCTGCATCCAGCCCTAAAAGGGTTGAAGGGCCTCTACGACCAGGGCCAGCTGGCCGTGCTGAACTCGGTGGGCTACCCCAACCCCGACCGCTCGCACTTCCGTTCGATGGACATCTGGCAGTCGGGCTCGGGCGCCGACCAGGTGGTGAGCACCGGCTGGCTGGGCCGCTACCTCGATTCGAGCTGCGCCGACTGCCAGCGCCCCTACAACGCTCTCGAAATCGACGATACCCTGAGCTTGGCCCTGAAAGGTCGCCAGCGCAAAGGCCTCGCCCTGAAAACGCCCGACAAATTCCACCAGCTCACCCAAAACCGGCTGCTTAGCAAGGTGAGCCAGGAAACCGCGCCCGCTCATCAGGAACAGGTCGACTACCTCTACAAGACGCTGGCCGAAACTGCCTCTTCGGCCGACTACCTCTACGACAAATCGAAAATCTACAAGTCGACGGTGGCCTACCCAAATTCTGACTTCGGCAAAAACCTGAAAACCACCGCCGAGCTGATTAACTCCGGTGTAGAGTCCAGGGTATTCTACCTGGCCCTGAGCGGCTTCGATACCCACGTGCGCCAGCACGAGCAGCAGCAGCGCCTTTTTACCGACCTCGGGGATGGCCTCGCGGCGCTGGCCGACGACTTGCGACAGCACGACCAATGGAACAACACGCTGGTGCTGGTTTTCTCCGAATTCGGGCGGCGCGTGGGCCAGAACGCCAGCAACGGCACCGACCACGGCACGGCCAACAACGTGTTTCTGGCTGGCGGCGCACTCCAGAAAAAAGGCGTACTCAACCATGCGCCCGACCTCGCCAACCTCGACCAGGGCGACCTGCGCCACCAAATCGACTTCCGCAGCATCTACGCCAGCGTGCTGAAGGACTGGCTTGGGGCGGATGACACGGCTATTCTCGGCACCGGCTTCGAGCGAATGCCTGGGCTGGTATAACCCCCAGGAGTTGCTGGGCCAAGCTTAATCCGGCAGACTGCATTTGTATGAAAAGGGCGCGGAATACTTTCCGCGCCCTTTTCATGGTCTTTGTCGTGGGCACTTTAAATCCGCTGCAGGCTCTTGTAGAAGCCCTCCTGATACGACTTGCCGATGGGCACAAAGTGCCCGCCGTGCAGGTTGGCCGTGTTATCCTCGATGGACTCGATGTGCTGCGTGTTGAGCAGGTAACTGCGGTGTACCCGCACAAAGTTGATGTACGGGGCCAGGCGGCTTTCCAGCGCTTTGAGCGTGGTGTACACAATGTACTTGTGCTTATCGGTCACAATGTTAACGTAGTCTGACAAGGCCTCTACGTAGAGTACTTCGTCGAAATTGATGCGCACCATGCGGCTGTTCACCTTCACAAACAGGTCGCTGCGGGTCGGCACTTCGGCGGCCGGCGGCGTCGCGGGCGCAGTGCTGCTCACGCGGCTGCTCACGCGCTCTACTGCCTGCGTGAAGCGCGCAAACTCAAAGGGCTTCACCAGGTAATCGGTCACGCGAAGCGCGAAGGCATCGACGGCAAAATCCTGCCGCGCTGTGGTGATAATAACCTCCGGCGGATTGGGCAGCACGCGCAGCAAGTCAAGCCCGCTCAGATGCGGCATCTCAATGTCGAGAAAAAGCACGTCGACACGGTTGCCTTCGCGAAAAAACGCCAGACCAGCCAAACCGTCGGCCAGCGAGGCCATCAACTTTAGGTTGGGCATTAGCTCCACGTAATGCTCTAGGGTAAGGCGATTTATTTCGTCGTCGTCGATTATAGCGCAGGTAAGCATAGGGCAGCGGGTGGGAATAGCCAGCTCGGAGCTGGCTCCAAATGGGTCGTTCGTCGGTCTAAAGTAGCCGTTCAGATGGCAAGTTATGCCATCGGCCGGCGAAGTAAATTTATTCTTGATAAAACAATGTGGTGATTTTTATATAGATTTGTGGCATGCCAAGTATCACCCCGTTGTTATTGCCTCTTATTCAACAGCCGATGCCTCCTATTCGTTGGGTTATTGCCTGCTTTATGGTTGCGCTGTTGGCTTTTGCGGCCAGCCCAGCGCAGGCCCAATTATGGGTATCGCACCCTGCGACGGCCATTGACGAAACACAAAACGAAACCGCGACCCCCAGCCTTTCGCGCCACGTACACGATGTGCAGCGCATTACGGGCTACCTCGCCGATGCCCTTCGCTTGAGCACTGCCCAGCAAATGGCCTTGCAACAATGCACCGTAGCCGAGCGCTCGGCCTTATTGCTAGCCACTTCCGAAAAGGATACTCAGGATGCGCAGACGTGTTACCTGGCCAGCGTGCGCCGGGTACTGGCTTCCAGCCAGCTGCGCACCTACGTGCTCTTACGCCAGCGGCTCGAAGGTACCTTATTGCCCCTCGATGGCCTCGGCCTAGCTACCCTCTAGGCGCTTCTCTTAAGCCGCCCGGCAACCGATACTCAACGATTTTTTCTGCTTCTCCATTGGTTTAGCCCCCCTTTTTAGTGGGGACGGCCATTCTGCAACCCGAAGAATCCGCTGCCCTTGCACCATTCCTACCCTGCCCGCCACGTGGGTCCGCCGTGCCAGTTGCCACCGCTGCTATCGAGCGGGGCAGCCTCAGTGCCCGGTCTGCTGGCCCAGCTCCTGTTGCACCAGTTCCTGCACGGCAGGCTGCTCATAATCGGCTTCGGTCTGAATGTGGGACATGAGGCGCGCCATAATCGCATCCTGGCGCTGGCCGGCAGCCCAGGCTTCGGCGTAGGGCGTATCGGAGAAGGTAACCTGCGAGTACAGCGGCACCCAACGGCCAGGAAACTGGGCCGAGATTTTTGCCTCAATCTTCTTCTGCAGCAAAAAGCGCGGGTCGGCCACGCGGTCGCGCATCTCCACGAAGTTGTAAATGGCCAAGTCGGCCATGGCGTCGTTGTTGGGCTTGCGCTGGGCTTGAAACTCGGCGAAGATGCTGGCCCAGTCGGCATCGGCATGCTGCGCGAGCAGTTGGTCGAGCACGGTGCAATCCTCGAAGCCGGCATTCATGCCCTGGCCGTAGAAAGGCACAATGGCGTGGGCCGCGTCGCCGAGCAGCAGCACGTCATCGCCGTGCCTCCACGGGAAGCAGCGCACGGTAACCAACGAGCCCGTGGGATGCGCAAAAAACTCTTCCGTCAGGGCGGGCATCAGCGGCACTGCATCCGGGAAAACGCGGGCGAAAAAACGGGTCACATCGGCCGGGGTTTGCAAGGCAGCAAAGCTCTCGGGGCCTTCGAAGGGAAAAAACAGGGTGCAGTTGAACGAGCCGTCGAGGTTGGGCAGCGCAATCATCAGGTACTGGCCCCGGGGCCAGATGTGCAGCGCGTTCTTCTCGAACTGCCACGCGCCGCCAGGGCCGGCGGCAATGGTCAGCTCCTTGTAGCCGTAGTCGAGGTAGTCCTGCGAGTAATCGAACCGGTCGGTGCGCTGCAAAGCGGCGCGCACGGCCGAGAAAGCTCCGTCGGTGCCAAACAAGCGGCGGTAGGGCTCGGTGTGCTCTTCGTGGGTTGCCGCGTCGCGCAGGCGCAGTTCCTTGGCCTTCAAATCGATGCCCAGGCACTGCTGGCCAAACCGCACCTGCACGCCCGCCTGCGCCTCGGCCAAGTCGAGCAGCCGGCGGTTGAGGTGGCCCCGGTTGACGGAGTAAATGGCCTGGCCTTCCTTGCCATAGGGCTGCCGCGTGAGGCTGCCGTGCACGTCGTGCATCACGCGGCCGCTCATGGGGATGCCTACTTGTCGAATGTCATCGGCCACGCCTACGCCCGCCAGGGCCTTCCAACCGCGGTCCGACAAAGCCAGGTTGATGGAGCGGCCCTCCTGCGCATCGGCGCGGCGTGGGTCGGAGCGGCGTTCAAATACTTGCACCGTGTGCCCCCGACGGGCCAGGTACAGCGAGAGCAGCGAGCCCACCAGCCCGGCGCCCATAATGGTGACAGAACTGGGAGCCGAGGTTGGCGAGGCAGTGGAAGACATGGTCATGCGAGGATGGGAAAACGAAATGCTCAGCGAAGCTACTACGCCTCTGCGCACTGGCGGACGCCAAGGCAACTCATCAACGTGAGAGCGATGCTATTCGGCGGGGAAGCAGCCGAGTTAGTCGTAAATTTTATGTAACGGGCACCCACACCCAGACCTTTGTCAAACTAGAACTAAACCGATATAAATCAGCAGCATGACCCGAACGCATGATTTCCGAACTGGCTTGGCGCGGTGGCGGCAAGCAGCCATACTGCGGCGCGGGATGGCGCTTGTTCCAGCGGCTTGGTTAACGAATAACAACCCTACTGCAACAACGTGGCGTGTTCAGGTGGCTGGCCCGAGGGGTCCGGTCGGCAGCACACCAACTATTCAAATTGGGGAATTTGTAATAAGCCCGGAAGGAGACCCCCGAATTCTGGGCCACCCGCATATCCGATATTAGCACTAATAAATATGAAATAGCCAATCAATGGCTTGAACAAAGACTTCATCTTGACCAATTTTTAGAAAAAAAAGAAAACAGTACGCAAAGTGACAATAGGAAATAAAGAGTATCTTTGGGTTTCCAACAACCTATTCTCTTCCTTATGCGCACTATTTACGCGTTTTTTATCCTATGCTTCTGCCTAACGGCAAGTAGCTACGCACAGGGCCTGCAGGCCGTAAGCGGCACGGTTCAAACCGAGGCCGGCACGCCCCTGCCGGGGGCCACCGTTTTCTTTAAGGGTACCTACACGGGTAGCAGTACCAACGAAGAAGGCCAGTTTCAGGTGAAAGGTGATTTCTCGAAAGGCGTTCAGACTCTTTCGGTCTCCTTTATTGGCTACGAAACCCAAGAATTGCCCATCGCGGGCCCCGACAACACCCTGGTTGTGACGCTGCGCCCCAGCGCCATGCTCGACCAGGTAGTGGTGGCGGCTTCCCGTGTGGAAGAGAACATCGGCCAGGTGCCGGTAACGGTTGAAAAACTCGACCGACGCCAGGTAGAACAACTGACCACGCCCGACCTGGTTGTGGGCATGGCCCGCTTTAAGGCCATCGATATAAGCAGCTCCAGCATGCTGTCGGCCAGCTTCAGTACGCGCGGCTTCAACTCGTCGCGCTCCGAGCGCATCATTCAGCTGGCCGATTACATGGATACCCAACTGCCCAGCCTAAGCAGCAACTTCGGTAACCTGCTGGGCATGCCCATGCTTGATGTAGCCAGCGTGGAAATAGTGCACGGCCCAGCCTCGGCGCTCTACGGAGCCAACGCCTTCAACGGCGTGCTACTTACCAACTCGAAGGACCCGTTCCGTGACCCCGGCCTGACCTTGCGGGTGCGCGCCGGCAACCGCAACATGCTCGACGGCCAGTTCCGCTACGCCACCAAAATCGGTGAGCGCATTGCCTTTAAAATTTCGGGTGGCGCTATTCGGGCTACGGATTTTTTGGCGGCAAACTTTGATGCCACTTCGCCGCTGATTGAGCCGGCCAACAACGTAGCGGGCTCGAACCAAGGCTACGACGCGGTGAGCCGCTACGGCGACATCGGCAACACTTTCGGTGCCACTGGCGGCGCGCTGGCGGGCAAAACCGTGTTCCTGCCGGGCTACTCCGAGCGGCAGCTTATAGCCGGCGACAGCACCACGCACTCCTACAAAATTGCCCCTAGCCTGTCGGTACTCGTTACCAACCGCATCAAGGCCACCATCGACTACCGCTACACCAACGGCGCCACCACCTACCAGAGCGCCAGCCGCTATCGCTTCGTCAATAGCGGTGCTCATCAGGGCCGGATACAGCTCGAAGGCAACAACTGGTTCCTGCGAGGTTTTACGACGCACGACTATTCGGGCGGCCGCGACCCTCAGACTGATGGTTCGTATAACCTGGGCTTCCTGGGTGCTTTCCTACAAACGCAGATTGCCCCCAACTTCAACGTTCCCAACGGCAGCGGTGGTACCCGCCCGGGCACTTATGCCGAGCGGTACTTCGGTACTTATGCCGCCGTGTACAACCAGGCATTCACCGCCAACGGCCGCAACGCTGATGCTGCTGCCCAGTCAGCCCGCACCGCCGCCGATGCCAATGCCCCCCTGTTGAAGCCCGGCACGCCTGAGTTCGACGCCGCCCGCAACCAAATCATCCACAACTCGACGCCGGGCCAGGGCGCCCGCCTGGTGCTCCGCTCTATTTTGAACGAGGGCAGTGGCCAGTACACGCTCAAAAACGAGTTTGCCGATGTCACGGTGGGCGCGGCCTACCGCCAGTTCCTGCTGGGTTCGGATGGCAGCCTTTTCGAGGATACCAAAGACGGCGACCGCATCAAAAACTACGAGTACGGCGCCTACGCTCAGGCCAGCAAAACCCTGCTTGATGACCACCTGAAACTGGCCGCCGCCGGCCGTGTCGACAACTTCAAGAACTTCGGTACGGCGTTTTCGCCGCGCGCATCGGCCGTGTACTCGCTCGGGGCCGATAAGCTGCAGAACTTCCGCGTAAGCTATAGCCGCGCCTTCCGTGCTCCTACCCAGAACGACCAGTACATCAAGCTCGACGTAGGTCGCGCTATTCTGCTCGGCAACGTGCGCGGGGGCTTCCTCGGCTACACGCCTGCACTGGGTGGCCGCCTAGCTACCGACCCAACTATTCTGGCTCCGTCCCGCTCGGCGGAACTGGCTGCTTTCGAGTACAACGGCCCGGCTCTGAAGCTGGAAGAAGTGAACAGCGTGGAATTCGGCTACCGTGCCCAGCTTGCCAAGAAGCTGTACATCGACGCCGACTACTACTACAACACGTACAACAACTTCATTGCCACCCAGAACTTCATCGGCAATGTGGACGGCAGCCGGCCTACGGCCTCGCAGATTGGTGCTGCAGCTGGTGCCCGCTTCCAGAACCCCACGCTCCCGACCCGCGTTATTCAGATTGCGGCCAACGTCGACCAGCGCGTACAGAGCCAAGGCGCGGGCCTCACCCTGAGCTATGCTTTTGCCCCGGCCCTGACGGTGAACGGCAACTACAGCTACAACGACCTCATCACGAAGGACTTTAAGGCCGGCACGCAGTCGTTCTTCAACACCCCCAAGCATAAGTTCAACCTCGGCTTCGATGGCCAAGCCTTGGACCGCACCCTGAGCTACAATGTGAACTACCGCTGGGTTGATTCCTACTTGTACGAGTCGACTTTTGCCACCGGCAACGTATCCAAGGCTCAGACGGTGGATGCGCAGGTAGGCTACCTCATTAAGTCTCTGCACCTCACGGCCCAGGCCGGCGTTACGAACCTGTTCGATGCCCAGAACTTCCAGGTATACGGCGCGCCCAGCTACGGTCGCCTCGGCTATTTCGGCTTGCTGTTCGATATTAAGTAAGCAGCCGGCTGTTTATTTGCGAAAAGCCCCGTCCAGTAGCTGGACGGGGCTTTTTTCATGACTTGTAGCTCAGCAGTAAAATGCAGTAAATCAATATTCTTACTGAGGCGGTTTCAAAAGCTGGTACATTCCTTGAAATGAGCCTGATGCCACCGGGCCGTCCGGGGTTGGGTTGTTGGCGATTCCCACCGCCGTCTCTCCTGCCTGCTCATGCCTGCTAGTAACATCCTCCGCCGCTCCAAGCCTTCGCTAATCATGGCGGAGTTGCACGCCTCTCCCAGCGAAGAGCCGCCCGCTTTTTCCTATTCAATGCCTCTGGCGAAGGCTTTTGCCGTGCGGCCCGTGCTGCGGGTGGGCGACTACGAAGTTGGCGAAACCTATTGCCCAGGCCTGTGCGGGCATCCCGGCATCCGGTACTAGCCTGGCTTGGCAGTATTTACCCACCGAAATGTGAGGTTGAGGCGCGGGCCCACAGGCCGGGCCGTTTTGGGCAGGGCGTGCTGCCAGTGCTGCTGCGTAGGGCCGCGCATGAGCAACAAGCTGCCGTTGGGTAAATCAATACCAAACGGGGCGTGGGGTACTCCCGGGCGGGGCCGTAACCGGAAGCGCCGCACCGCGCCCAGGCTGAGCGAGGCAATGGCGGGTGCGGGGCCGAGTTCGGGTTCGTCGTCGGCGTGCCAGCCCATGCTGTCGCGGCCGTCGCGGTACAGGTTTAGTAGCACACTGTTGTAGCGGGTGCCGGTGGCGGCTTCGAGGCGCTGGCGCAGGTGGGCTAGGGCGGGCAGCCAGGGGCGCGGCTCC
The DNA here is from genome assembly GCF_039539585.1 of Hymenobacter glaciei. NCBI lineage: Bacteria > Pseudomonadati > Bacteroidota > Cytophagia > Cytophagales > Hymenobacteraceae > Hymenobacter > Hymenobacter glaciei. The sequence goes on from NZ_BAABDK010000017.1 coordinate 235,098, forward strand.
CAGGCCAGCCCCGAGTAGGTATAGCGGGCGTCTGCATCGCCATACCACGCCGTGAGGCGGGGCTGCGGAAGCTCCTGCCCAAACAAGCGAATGGTGCGCTGCTCCCAAGCGGCCTCGGCGGTGAGCTGAGCCAGCAGTGCATTGGCTTCGTCGGCGGGCAGGAAGACAGAGTCGAGCAGCAGTTCGGCCCCGGGCAGCGGCAGGCTTTGGAGAGGCATGCAAACGAAACTTTTTCGGTGTTCTGGTACGCCTACATTTTGATTTACCAACTTATTCGGGCCATCTGAGTTACTTCGGCATTATCCGCTCGAACTGCTCCTGCACTTCTTTAGGTTGCTTCTTCATCATGTAAGCATTGAATTTTTGCGCACCATATAAGAAGGCGAAGCACACCAGCAAGGGCGGCAGCCAGCTGCGACTGCGGTAGCTGACGCCGCTCATGTTGCGCGGCCAGAACCAGAGCACATAAGCGAGAATAGGCGGCAAATTGATGAGCGGGCCGTACCAGGAGCTTATGCCGTAAATGGGCAACGCCCATTGCAAGGCCATTACCACCCCCACGAGATATGCAATAAGAAACAGCACCAGCACCAGCAGCGCCCGCTTGCGGTCGAGGCGCCACAGGTTCAGGCCCAGCAGCACGCCTCCGGCCACAAAGGTGAACGGCACCGAGAACAACACAATGGTAACCGGCGAGTACAGCGCCACGCTGTTCTCCTCTACCGCTTCCTCAGGCGGCGTGGTAGCTGGGCGTATGGCCTCCTGGCGCACGGCTTCGGCCTCATCGAGGGCCTGCTGGGCGGCGGCCCCGCCTTCGAGGCCCGGGCGCAGGGTGGCTTCTTCAGGGGCAGGCAAGCCGCGGCGGCGCAGCTCGTCGAGGGCGGCGAGCACGGCCGCCTCCCGGTACTGAACATGGCCGGTCACGTACTCGCGCAGGGCCGCGTCGGTCTTTAGCAGCATCTTGGCGGCGTAATCTTCCATAAAATTGAATGAGGAATGAAGAATGAGAAACGAGGAATGAGTGCGAGGAATGCCGAAATAATTCTTCATTCCTCGCACTCATTCCTCATTGGAAGAAGCGCAGCAGCGCCGCACCCACGCGGTCTACATCAGCAAACGAATTGTAGAGCGGTACGGGTGCAAGGCGGATGACGTTGGGCTCGCGCCAGTCGGCGATGATGCCCTGGGCGGCCAGGAAATCGAACAGCTCGCGGCCCCGCTCGTGCACCAGCACCGAGAGCTGGCAGCCGCGCTGGGCGGGGTCGGTGGGCGTGATGATTTCGAGCTTCGAGGTTGGCAAACCCAGGCCACGGATGTGGCTTTCGAGGCGGGCGGTGAGCTGCTCGCTCTTGCGGCGCAGGGCGGGCATGCCGCCGGCGCGCTCCACAATTGCGAGGCTGGCGGCGTGAATGGCCATCGGGAAAATCTGGCCGTTGGAGAGCTGCCAGCCAGCCGCGCCGGGCATGGGCCGGAAGCCTTTTTTCATTTTGAACCGCTCGCTGGCATCGTGGCCCCACCAGCCGGCGAGGCGCACGAAGTCGGGCCGTTCGGCAAACCGCTCGTGCACGAACACGCCGGAAGTGCCGCCGGGGCCAGAGTTGAGGTACTTGTAGGTACACCAGCAGGCGAAGTCCACGTCCCAGTCGTGCAGGTGCAGCTCGATGTTGCCGGCGGCGTGGGCCAGGTCGAAGCCCACCATAGCGCCCGCGGCGTGCCCGGCCCGGGTGATGGCGGCCATGTCGAAGGCTTGCCCGGTGTAGTAGTTCACGCCACCGATGATGATGGTGGCCAGCGAATTGCCGAGCTCGGCAATTTTGGCTTCAATGTCTTCGGTACGTAGGGTGTGCTCGCCGGGGCGGGGCACCAACTCCACAATCACGTCGGCAGGGTCGAGGCCGTGCAGGCGGGCTTGGCTTTCGAGGGCGTACTGGTCGGAGGGGAACGCGCCGCCTTCCATCAGCACCTTGTAGCGAGTGGCGGTGGGGCGGTAGAACGAAACGAGCAGCAGGTGCAGGTTCACGGTCAGGTTGTTCATCACCACCACCTCGAGCGGGCGGGCACCTACCAGGTTGGCCGTGGCTTCGGCCAGCGTTTCGTGGTAGTGCATCCAAGGCGAAGCACCAAGGAAGTGGCCTTCGACGCCGCGCTCTTCCCAGGACTGAAACTCGCGCTCGACAGCGGCACGGGCTGCTTTGGGCAGCAGGCCCAGCGAGTTGCCGCAGAAATAGGCGCAGGGCTGCCCTTCGGGGCCGGGCGGCAGGTGAAATTCCTGGCGGAAGGAGGCCAGCGGGTCGGTGGCGTCGAGGGTAGCAGCGGTGTCGTTCATATCGTGCCGCAAAGGTCGGGGCAAACCACGCGCAGTGCTAACAAAAGGTTATGGCCTTATACTTGTAAGAGCGTGTAGGATAAATTAATCGTCAGGTTTCGATATTGGCCGTTTGGCGAGTCGTCTGAGCATTAGGTTGCAGAGACAGATTTTAATCCAGGCTTCGCTGTTGCGTGGATTGGTTTCGTAATCACGCCCGGCGAGTCGTCGGTACTTGCCCAGCCACGCAAAGGTCCGCTCGATGACCCAACGGCGGGGCAGTGCGGTGAAGCCCGTCGTACCGGGCGGCTTGCTGACGACCTCCACCCGCATCCCCAACGCCTGGGCGGCGTGGTCCACCAGCGGGCCTTTGTAGCGGCCATCGCCCCAAACGAGTTGCAGGTTCGGGGCGCGGGCTTTGGCCTCGGCCAACACCGAACCAGCCCCTACCGGGTCCTGCACGCTGGCCGACTGGACCTGCACGGCCAGGGGCAGGCCTTCGGTATCGACCACGACATGTCGCTTACGGCCAGCTACTTGTTTGCCGGCATCGTACCCGTAACAGCCCCCCTTTTAGCCCCCGTCCGCACGGACTGCGTGTCGATGGCCCCGGCCGTGGGCTCGGCCGCGCGCTGGGGCTGGCGCACGGCCCGGCGCAGCCCGTCCATGAGCCGGTCCCAGGTCCCGTCCTCCCGCCAAGCCTCGAACTGCTTGTAGACCGTGCGCCAGGGCGGTAGGTCGTGCGGCAACAGCGCCCAGGCGCTGCCGGCGCGGCCTTGATAGAAAATGGCGTTGAGCAATTCCCGTTTGGAATGCAGCGGCGGCCGTCCATAGCCACTGGTGGCCATGTAGGGCTCCACCACAAGCCATTGTTCGTCAGTCAAATCGGTTGGATAAGCACGGCGATTCATCCAGCAAAGATAAATCCCTATCCTTTTACCCTATACCCTCTAAGTTGTAGCCCTACCATTGCCAAGGCCTATTGTATCACGTACCCCTGCAGCAGGGAGTCCATCAGATGCAGTTGCATTACTAGGTTGAAGACGTAGAGCAGCATGATGATTTCGCGCCGCCAAGGCAGCTGCCGCAGCATCAGGTAAGCAAACAGGTAGGTGCTGAGCAAGCCGAAATACCACACCGCCTGGCCCCCGGTGAAGTTATCAAACTCCAACGTGAAGGCCCCGAACAGCTGCCACACCGCCAGCACGGGCAGCAGCAGGTACGCATAATAGCGCCCGGGCCAAGCTGGCAGCGTGTTCAGGTACCACACCAGCACCACAAAAAATGGGCTGGCCAGCAGGTAACGGCTCAGGTTCCAGATGCTGCCGCCCTGGTGCGAGATGATGTAAACGACCAGCAGCGCGTAGTAGCCCACCGCAAACAGCACCATGGGCGGAATTTGGGGCATCGGTAGGCGGCGCTGCTTCAGCCACCGCCAGGCCAGCCAGCCGCATACCCCCAGGGCCCCACAGCCCAAGCACAGCGCCAGCGCATCGAGCCACAGCATGTCAATGCCCGCGGGGGTTACAAAAGGGTATTCGGGCCAGCGCAGGTGGTTGTTCCAGAACTTCTGCACCTTGGTAAACGCTAGCGGGTCGCCCACCTGCTTCCATTGCATGTAGGCCACTATGCTCACCGCCGCCGAAATAGCCAGCAGCCCGGCACCTCCCCAGCGCAGAGCGCGGCGCGCTTGCCCCGGCTGGGCCGCCCACAGCAACACCATGAACAGCAGCACCGGCACAAACATGATGCTGGCCGTGCGCGTGAGGCCGCAGCCGAACAGGCCGATAACCCACCACCCCATCCGGCCGCGGTGCAGGCCCAGCAGCAGGCAGCTGCCAAACACGAAAAACAATGCCTCGGTGTAGGGAATGGCCATGAACACCAGCACCGGCGTGGAAAGCAGCAGCAAGCTCAAGCGGGACGCCAGCCGCAACTGGTGAGCCAGCCAGGCAAAAGCCGCCAGAAACATGCTGAAATTCAACACACTCATACCGGCCATGCTCAGGCGGGTGAATCGCCAGAAGTAGGGCAGCAGCGGGAAAAACGCCACACTACTCGTGGTGGTGGTCGAATAGGAGTAGCCCTCCTGCCGAATCTTGTCGTACCAGTACACGTCCAGGTGCATCAGGTTGTCGTTGCCGGGCAGGTACCGGATTATGCCGAAGGCATACAGCGCCGAGGTTAGCACGGCCAGCAGCAGCAGGTGAAGGGCCACCACGGCCAGCGTGGGGTAACGCCTAGCGAATACTATAAGAGGGGAGAAAGACACGGCGAAATTGAGGCAGAAGTGAAAGGGCCGCAACTACCGCCAGGCCACGAGTTTCAGGTCGTCGAAATACTTGACGGGGCCGCGCTCCGGACACCACGCGTAAATCTTAATCTCGTCGCTGGGCAGCAGGTCGTCGGGCATCCGGAAGGTTTTGGTGAAATGTTCCCACTTCTCGTAGCGCCGCACCACTTGGTCGATGCTGATGCCTTTCCACACATCGGGCCGCCGGCCGTGGCAGTGCACTTCGAGCACCAGAATGGTGGACCCAATTGGCACGTTGGGCAGGTAAGTCCAGCCTTCCAGGCGCATCATCGTCGGCGGCTCGGGGCAGTCGGATAGCGAGGTATGGTAGTTGCCGGCGAAGTCATCGCCCTGCTTCACGCAGTAGGAATAGCGCCCCGAATGCGCCTTTTCGGTCGACAACATTGTGGGAATGGGCTGCGACCAAGCCTCAAACTCTTCGAAACTGCAATTGAGCAGCACCGTTTCCTTGTCGGCGGCCGAGCGGCACCCAGCCAGCAAAACCAATAGCACAAGCCCGCTCAGGCCGCGTGAGGTGCCACGCCACAAACCAGTCGCCATGTAGTAGAAATCAGCTAAAACGCCGGGTTGTGGCACCCGGATTAATGCGCAAGGTATGCCGGGCAGCGGAGATGCTGCCTACTTACCAAACCGGGCAGCTTCCAGCCCCAGCCAATCCAGCGCGTTCTGGCCCAGCATGCGCGCCTTGATGTCGTCGCCGAAGGGCATGGATTTGATGAGCTGGCCGGGCTCCAGCTCGCCCAGCGGGAAGGGGTAGTCGCTGCCGAGCGTGATTTTATCCGGCCCCAGGGTTTTCATCAGGTAGTCCAGCATCAGCGGGTCGTGCACCAGCGAATCAACCCAAAACTTGCCCAGGTACTTGCGCGGATTGTGCGGGTTGTCGATGGCGCAGAGGTCGGGCCGGACCTGCCAGCCGTGCTCGATGCGGCCCACGGTGCTGGCAAACGAGCCCCCGCCGTGGGCCACCGCCACGCGCAGGTTGGGCAGGCGCTCCAGCACGCCGCCGAATATCAGCGAACACAAGGCTAAGGTGCTTTCGGCGGGCATACCTACGAGCCAGGGCAGCCAGTATTTGGGCATTTTCTGCTGGGCCATCATGTCCCAGGGGTGCACAAACACGCAGGCCCCGAGCTGCTCGGCGGCGGCGAATACTTCGAAGAGTTCGGGGGCATCGAGGTTCCAGTCGTTCACGTGCGAGCCAATCTGCACCCCTGCCAGCCCGATGCTCATGCAGCGCTCCAGCTCGCGGATGGCCAGGTCGGGCGCCTGCATAGGCAGGGTGCCCAGGCCCACGTAGCGCGTGGGGTAGCGCCGCACCACGTCGGCAATGTGGTCGTTCAGCAGCTGGCTCAAATCGAGGCAATCGAGCGGCTGCGCCCAGTAGCTGAACATCACCGGCACCGTGCTCAGCACCTGCACCTGCACCCCAAACTGGTCGTACTCGCGCAGGCGCACGGCCGGGTCCCAGCAGTTGTCCTGCACTTCGCGGAAGAACTTGTCGTCCTGCATCATGCGGGCGCAGCAGGGCTTGTGGTGGTCGAGCCGGATGAAGCCCCCGTAGCCGTAGCGGGCGGCCAAATCGGGCCACCGCTCGGGCAAAATGTGGGTGTGGATGTCGATGGAAAGCAAACGCGGGGCGGGTGGGGGATGGATGTGAATTAAGAGTTGGCAAAGGCCGTCATGCAGAGCGCAGCGAAGCATCTCGCATGCCTAGAGTAAACCAATCGATTGAGTTACTTGAGCACGCGAGATGCTTCTCTGCGCTCTGCATGACGTTCAATAATTGCGAGTAATTTCCTGACGGCTTTTTCCCTTACCCTACACCGCCACCACCGGCGCGGGCGCTTCCATGTAAGTGCCGCACACCTGGCAGGTGCGCTTGGCATCGTCCCGCCAGAAGGCATTCATGATGGGCGGCAGCTGGGTTACGATGTCGGTAATCTCGGCGAACTCTTCGTAGAGCTTGTTGCCGCAGTTTTCGCAGTACCACTGGAAACCGTCGATTTCGCCGGCCGTGCGGTAGCGCTCGATAACCAGGCCGATGGTGCCGGCCGGGCGGCGCGGCGAGTGCGGCACGTTGGGCGGCAGCAGGAACATCTCGCCCGGGCCGATGGTGATGTCGACTGGCTGGCCATCCTCGATGATTTTGACAGTCATCGTGCCCTCTACCTGCCAGAACAGCTCCTCGCCAGCATCGACGTGGTAGTCTTTGCGGGCGTTGGGGCCGCCCACCACCATCACGATAAAGTCTTTGTTGTCTTTGAAAATCTGCTGATTGCCCACCGGGGGCTTGAGCAGGTGGCGGTGGTCCTCAATCCACTGCTGAACGTTGAAGGCGCGGGTTATCATGGGCGGGGCGGGGGTTGATTGGGGTGGCTAATTTACTGCCGCGCTCCCGGCCCGCGCGTAGTATCGTCTTCGACCTGGGCGCGGCTGGCAAAAAAGCGGCGCACCGGGTAGGGCAGCGGCCGCACGCGCTGCAACAGCAGCAGCGGGCCCTGTTCCAGCACTACCCGCCAGCGGCCGCTGGCCCGGTACTCGGCCAGCTGGGCCTCGAGCGCGTCGTTGCTCAGCGGGTAGGTGTCCGAGTGGCGCAGGGCGGCGATGTAGTCGGCATCGGCCACGTACGGGAACTGGTAGATGTAGGCGCGCTCGGCTAGGTGCGGCACCAGCGGCGAAGAGGCGCTCACGCGAGCCTCGGCCGGAATCAGCCCCAAGCCGCGGTGCACAGCCGTGGCATCAAAATCGCGCTGGTAATGGCGGGCCTTGAAGAACTGGGCCGCGGCCTTGTCGTAGTACGGTGACACCCGCACCTGCATCGACGCGATGGTAGCAGCCAGCGCCAGCACCGCTGCGCCGGCAGCCACCCCGGCGGCGCGGCGCGGGGCCAGGCTCACTACCAGCTGGCTCATTGCTACTCCCAGCACCGGCACAAACTCAATAGAGTACTGGTAGTTGATGCCCCAGTACATTACGTTGTCGGACAGCAGCTTCTGACCGTAGATGGGGGCCAGCATGAGCAGGTAGGCCGGGCGGCGCAGCAGGGCCAGCCCACCCGAAAGCAGTATCATGGCGTGCAGCTCGGGCTTCACAAACTCCCCATCGGGTGAGTGCAGGTGGTTGACGAACAGCAGCTGCAAGGTGTAGAACGGCCGCGTGAGCATAGTGCGCAGCATCTGACCGGGGGTGCTGCCCAGCGCTGAGTAAAGCTGCTGGTAGCGGTACGGGTAGCCGGCACTTAGGGCCGGGATAACCACTCCGGCTACCACTACGAAGTACACGGCCGCGCCCAGCGCCACGGCCAGCGCCCAGCGTCGGCGCGCGGGCTCGCGCCAGTGCAGCAGCGCCAGCCCCAACGCCACAAATACTAGCCAGAGGGCCATGTTTTCCTTGCTCACAGTCATCAGCACAGCCACCACGGTGGCCCGGCCGCGTCGGTCGGCTTCAAAGAAGTAAAACAGCCAGGGCAGGAGCATGGCCGCCAGCGCGTTGTCGTGGTAGTCGAAGGCCAGGGCCGAATAGATACCCCAGGTGCTCAGAAACAGGACCAGCAAGGCCAGCGCCGCGCCGGACTGCTGGCCCCTGGTGCGCAGCAGGTGCAGGCGGTAGAGGCCATAGCCGCCGCCCAGTAAGGCTGCCACCTGCACCACCAGCAGCGTGTAGGAGCCGAACACCCAGTACAGCGGCGCCCACAGCACCTGCAGGAGCGCGAAATGGTCGCCGAACATGTTGTTGTAGCGCACCACCGAGCTGGGTTCTAAGCGCAGGTGGGCATAGTCCCACACGGTTTGGGTATGGATGCCGAGGTCGAACGCGTAGGTGCGGAACAGGTAGTGGTTGACCAGCGACAGCAAAGCATAGGCGCAGCCGAAGATGAGCAACACCAGCGCTACGCGGCGGGCGGCTGGTTTGGCAGGCGGTGCGGACAGGGAATACATTTGTTGGAATAAAAAGCCATCAACGCCGCAACGGTCCCGCTGCCGGGCCACCTGCGGCGCGGCACAAAGCTAACGCCCTGGCTTGGCGCCCTCACTCCCCTTTTCCCTGTTTCCATGAGCGACCTCCTCCCCTACCGCGCCCTGGTGGGCGGCAGCACCCAAGGCATTGGCCGAGCCGTGGCCCAACTGCTGGCCGAGCGCGGCTGCGGCCTCACGCTGCTGGCCCGCAACGAAGACCGCCTGCGCGAAACAGTGGCCGCCCTGCCCACGCCCACCGGCCACGTGCACGACTACCTGGTGGCCGATTACGACGACCCCAGCCACCTCGCCGAGGTGGTGCAGGGCTACCTAGCGCAGCACCCCGGCGGCTTTCATATTCTGGTGAATAACACCGGCGGACCAGCCGGCGGGCCGCTGCTCGATGCGCCGGTCGATGCACTGCGCATGGCGTTCAACCAGCACGTTATCTGCAACCAGCTGCTGGCGCAGGCCGTGGTGCCGGCCATGCGGGCGGCCGGGTTTGGGCGCATCATTAATATCATCAGCACTTCGGTGAAGGTGCCGCTGCCTGGGCTGGGCGTGAGCAACACCATCCGGGGGGCGGTGGCCAGTTGGGCCAAAACACTGGCCAACGAGCTGGGCCCGCACGGCATCACGGTGAACAACGTGCTGCCTGGGGCCACCCTCACCCAGCGCCACCATTCGCTCATTGAAAAGAAGGTAGCCCAGACCGGGCAGTCGGCCGAATCCATTGAGGCCGACATGCTGAAGACCATTCCGGCCCGGCGCTTCGGGCTGGCCGAGGAAGTGGCCGCAGCCGTTGCTTTCCTGGCCTCGCCGGCCGCCGGCTACATCAACGGCACCAGCGTGCCGGTGGATGGCGGCCGCACGGGGGCGCTTTAGGGTAGTTGACAGTTATTTGTTATCAGTTGTGAAGTCTGAATCACCGGTTCGCAGAAAAACAAGACTAGCAACCGACAACAAACAACTGTCAACTGACTGCTAGCTTTACAGCTTATTCGCTTTGCTCAGCCCTTTCCAGTGGTTAAATTCGATACGCTTTCCATCGTCATCCCGGTTTATAACGAGGCCCGCACCATCCACCAGATTCTGGATTTGCTGCGCGAACTGGAGTTAGTAAACGGCATCGGCAAGGAAATTATCCTCGTCAACGACTGCTCGACGGATGCTTCGGCCGATACCATTCGGGCCTACGCGGCGCGCTACCCCGAGATGCAGCTGCGGCTGCTTGAACACGCCGTGAACCAGGGCAAGGGCGCGGCCCTGCACACGGGTATCCGGGAGGCTACCGGCGACTACGTCATCATTCAGGATGCCGACCTGGAGTACGACCCCGAGGAGTATAACTGCCTCATCAAGCCCATTCTCAAGGGCTTTGCTGATGTGGTGTTTGGTTCGCGCTTTATTGGCGGCAACCCCCACCGCATCCTGTTCTTCTGGCACAGCATCGGCAACAAGATGCTCACGTTCCTGTCGAACATGATGACGGACCTGAACCTGACCGACATGGAAACCTGCTACAAGCTGTTCCGCCGCGACATTATTCAGGGCCTGAAGCTGGAAGAAAACCGCTTTGGCTTCGAGCCGGAGGTAACGGCCAAAGTGGCTCGTCTCAAGGACATTCGCATTTACGAAGTAGGCATCAGCTACTACGGCCGCACCTACGCCGAGGGCAAAAAAATTGGCTGGCGGGACGGCTTCCGGGCCATCTACTGCATTCTGAAATACGGGCTGCTGGGGCAGTAGCGCCTATAGCTTACTTCCTCCTTCCTCACTACGCAAAGCGTATTACCAGTCGGTAGCGGGCTTCATGAGTTCGGCCTGCACATCGTCGATGTAGCAACCGGAGGCGTTTTCGCTCAGCACGTATACCTTCAGCACATCGTCGGGGCGGGAATCGGCGGGCAGGGGCACATCGAAGTACACGCGGTTCCAAGTACGGTTCTGGCTGAGGTTATTTTGCAGGCGAATGGCTTCCCAGAGCACCGGCTTGTTGGCGCGGTCCAGGCTCAGCACCAGCTTATTGCCCCAGGCGCCGTAGTCCGAAAACACGCGGCAGGAGGCGCGCACGAACTGGCCGGGCTGCAAGCCAGCCGCGCCCAGCGGCAGCGCTACAGCCGGGCCGTAGGCGTGGGCGGCATCGGCATGAAACGACTGGCGGCTGTAGTAACCCATGTCGGCCGAAATGCCGGTGGTTGGGTCAGGGGCTTGGTTTTCGAAATCGAGTTTTCCCAGCGCCTGGGGGCGGTAGTAGCGTTCGGGCTTGGGCAGGTGGTCTTTCACGTCGAGCAGGTTGTAGTCGGCCTGCGTGGGCATGGTGTTGTTGAACACCGCGAAGAAATAGCGCCGGTTCATCTCCTCCGGCGTGATGATGGAGCGCATGTATTGCCAGTGCGAAAACAGGTTTAAATCGACCAGTAGCACGGCGGCCACAGCGGCGGCCACCCGCACAAGGGGCCGGCGAACGGGCTCCAGCAGCCAAGCCACGGCCGCTGCCCAGGGCAGGGCCAGCGCGGCGTAGCTCTGCACCAGCGCGCGCTGCCCCAGGCTGCCGCCGTACCACCAGATGTCCCAGGCCGACACCACCCACAGGTTCAGGAGGAAAAACGCCAGCACCGGCACGGCCAGCGCCCGCTGTCGCCGCCACAGCACCACCAGCCCCGCCAGCGGCAGCAACAGCAGCGGCGAGTAGATGAGCCAGCCCTTGCGGAAGCTGAAGAGCACGTCCCAGGTGTGCGGGTGCAGGAAGCTGAAGTGCTGGTCGCCGTAGGAGTAGAACAGGAAGTGGCCGGTAGCCCATTTCCAGTACAGGGCCTGGGGCAGCGCGCCCAGCAAGCCGCCCAGCCCGAGCAGCAGCACGTCGGGCCAGCGGGTGAGTAGCATGGTCAGCTTTTGGCGGGCCGCCGCCACCGAGCCCACGCTCCACAGCACGGGCAACACCGCCGCTACCGCCTCAGAAGGCCGGATGAGCACCATCAGGCCCAGGGTGAGGCCAATGGCAAATGCTCCCAGCCGCGTGGGCCGCTCGTGCCAGCGCACCGTGAGCCAGAGCAGCAGCGCATAGAGCGTGAACAGCACGCTGTGGGCCATGGCCGCATCGAACACCGCGTATTGGAAGTAGTTGGAACCCAGCACCAGTGTCACCAATACCAGCGTCGTCACCACATCGGAATAGTAGCGCAGCAGCACCCGGCGCAGCAGCCCTAATCCCAGCAAGCCATAGAGCAGCCCACCGAAGGCAATGGCAATTTGGTAAGGAGCCGAAAAGCCGTCCTGCGGGTAATGCAGCCAGCCAGCGGCCCAGTGGCCCAGCCAGAAAAACGGCGTCCAGAGAATAGCCAGGCCGCAGGTGTACTTCATCACCAGGTGGCCTTCGGGGCCGCCGGGCACCTGCGCGGCCTGGTAGAACGAGCCGCTGGGGCCGTACTCGCGCATGATGTCGGCCACGAAGTGCATCTGGCTCAGGTCGTGGTAGATGAACTGTGCCGGCAGGTAGAGGTAGTACCCCATCGCATCCCAGGTGAGGATGGCCTGCACATTGCGCGTGTCCCAGTACGGGGCCCACAGGCGCGCCTGCACCATCAGCAGAAACAACACCAGAATGGCAACAAGCGAGTAGGGATTCGGAAAGCGGGATTTCATACGAATGGAAACGAGAGCGCAAAGTAACGCCGGCCACCGCCTGAGGCGGGTGCAATTGATCCAGAAACAACTGTGCAGTGTCAGGGGGCCGCTACTGAATCGGCGACGGGCGGTGGTACGGGCTCCAGCCAGGCTGGCAGGGGCTGGGCATCGAGCGGGCCGCGGCCCAACACAATTACCGTTTGCGTGGCCACAGCCGAGCCCTGGCGCAAGTGCAGGGCGTAGTGGCCGGGCGGCAAGCTAGGCCAGCGCGGCAGCCATTCGGTTCCGCCAAGTGCCGTGCCGGATACGACGGGTCGGCCCCAACGGTCGGCCAGTTGCCAGGCCACCGAGTCGGGGGCGGTGAAGCGCAGACGCACATCGGGCAGCCCATCGTAGACCAGCCAGGGCGGGTCCCAGCGGTTGTTCACGGGCAGGGGCAGCCTTACTTCACAGGCTGCATTCAGGTTATCAACAAGCTGTAAATCCAGGCGGCCACCAGGCCGGGGACGTGCCTCCCAACGCTGCACCCGCCCCTCGATGGCGCGGCCGGGCTTGTGCTCGAAGGGCGTCCACTCGTACTCGGAGCCGGGCTGCAGGCCCCCCCAGCGCACCACGGCCACGGGGTCGGGCAGGCTGCGGGGCCGGTACACCCGGATGTAGTCTATGTGCAAGGTATCGGCCGGCATGTCGGCCCAGTTCCACATGGCCAGGTTCACGATGACGTACATGGCGCAGCCGGTGGCCAGCAGCCGCGTTTCGCGCCGGATGGGGTACCCGTCGAAATAAAAGATGGCCTCGTTGGGTCGCCACTCCAGGCCGTAGGTATGAAACTGGTCGTGCAGGTCGCCGGCCGGGTCCTTGTCGTAAAACACGCAGGAGCAGCCGTCGGTGTGCGTGCGGGTGGGGTACCAGTAGCCCGGCGTATCGGTGTGAATGGTGTTGGCGAATAGGTCGCGCCCACCCTCGAACACGTCAAACTCGTCGGGGCCGCCACCCCACAGCCAGAACGCCGGGAACACGTTAGGTTTTGCGGGTTGCCGGCAGCGCACCTCAAACAGGCCGTAGCTGAAGCCGTCGGCCGGGTCGGGGCAGCTTTTGGGGCGCAAGGGGTCGTCGGGGTGGTGGCTCATCAGCATGCCCGACGAGTAGCGCAGCTGCTTGCCAAGGTAGCTGATGGGCTTGTCGAGCTTGCGGGCTACCAGGTGCAGCACCCCACCCGAGTCGGCCCGCACGCCCGCGCCGGTGTAGAACTCCGTTTCGAGGTTGTTTATCAGGTTGCGGCCCCACGGAAACGCGAAATTCCAGTGGTTGGCCAGCGCCACCGTATCGGATGCCTTGTTGAACTCGTCGCTCCATTCGAGCCGCCAGTCGTTGTAGTTGATGCGGCGTTGGGCCTGCGCACCTCGGCTGCTCAGCCCGAGCAGTACCAGTATTCCCACAAAGCGAACGACGGACCAGACCATAAGTAGTGCGAAAGACTCTGCACAAAGAAAGCACAAGCCCAGCCCTAGCCGCTGCACACCGGCTGGCTACGTGGTAGCCGGGAGTGGCAGCTGGGCTTCGCGGGGGCGAAAGCCCACCGTGAGGGCCACAAACAGGCTTATAAAGAGCCCCAACGACGTGAGGTAGAGATAGGGAATCTGCAGGAAGGTATAGAATACCGTCAGGTAGAGCTTCAAGCCCAGCAGCGCAGCTATCTGGTACGGCAGCCGGTGCCGGAAGCGGTAGTAGAGCCAAGCAATCAGGCCCATAACCGCCACGCAGGCCACCACGTGCGTGCGTTGCAGGGCGGCAATTTTTTCGACCAGGGTGCCGCTGCCGTAGGAGTAGAACCACGAAGCGGCTCCCACGCCATTGAAGAGCTGGGGTGGGTGGCCGGAGTCGTCGCCGTGGCTCCATTCGCCCAGCGTGGCAATTTTATACTCGGCCAGGGCATGGGTGAAAATGGTCCAGTCGTGGCTCAGAAACGGAATGACGTAGATGCCCATAATGCCCGCTCCCACAATGGTGGCCACCGCCAGTGCGTGCCGCAGGCCCAGCTCGCGCCACAGCACCCACAGGTAAAACGGCACCCAGAACACCACCGAGTAGCGCGAGAGCAAGCACAGCACCAGCCCCACGCCCTGCAGCAGCGCCGACCGGCTGAGCACGGCCGCCGCCAGCAGGCAGTAGTAGGCAATGATGGTGGGCTCGCAGGTGAACGTGTACAGGTCGGGCGTGTAGCTGATGAGCTGCGCGAGCACCAGAAACGGCAGCAGCGCCTTCAGCACGAACTCGGCCCAAGGCAGCGGCTGGCGCACCAGCACCAGCAGGTAAGCTCCAAAGCCCAGCAGCAACAACAAGCCCAGGCTCCACCAGCGGTAGTCGATTCCCAGCGCATCGGCCGGCACGTAGGGCAGCCACTGCAGCGGCAAGTGGTTGGGGAACAGCGGGTAGTTGAGGTTGGTAAGGTAGCGGTACACGACCTCCCCGCTCCGAAACCGCGCCACATAGGTTTGCAGAATCGTGATGACGTCGGAAAAAGCCAGTGTGTTTTGATGGGCCGCTATCAGCGGAGCCTGCAGATACAGCACCCGCACGGCGCCGGCCAGCAGCAGCAGCCCGGCCAGCGGCGTGCGGTTCAGGGCCCGGGCCGGGGCCGCCTCGGCCAGCGGCCGGCTCAGCCAGAAGCCCAGGGCACACGCGCACAGCACTACGGCGGCGGCAAACACTGCCACGGGGCTCCAGTACGGGCCGTAGTAGTTGCGCAGGTCGGTCATCAGCCGGCACTCCAGCCAAGCGGCGGCCCAGCAGCCCAATATCCACAGCCAGCTCCAGAGCCGGGGCCGGTAGGGGGCCAGCCACAACGGAACACGCATAGCAGAGGGGTAGAAAATGAGTTGAAGCCGCGCGCTACTCCAGGGCTTTCACCCGCAGGTCGTCGAAGTACACGGGCTTGGTCGAGGGGTTGCCCCAAATAAAAAGGCGCAGGTTAGCATCGCCGGGCAGGTTGTCGGGCAGGGTAAAGCGCCGATGCACTTGCGTCCAGTGGCACGAGTCGGTCACCTGCTCGCGCAAGTTCAATTGTTCCTCGTACAGGGGTTTTGCATCCTGGCCCGGTCCGTGGGCCCACACCTGCACCTGCAGTGCACCTCCACTTTTCAGGCTGCTGAAATAGGTCCAAGCCTCTACATCCAGCCCGCGCAGGGCATGCACGCTGGCCTGGTTCAACGGTAGCTGGAACGTGAGGCCGAAAGTATGTTCAGCATCAATACGGTCGGCAAACCGGCCCGAATGGGCGTGGTCGCGGCTCAGGGACGTAGCGCCCGGCACCCAGCCGGCCACGGCCTCGTAGTCGCTGGCCGTCACCAAGTCGCCCACCCACTGGCCCGTTTCCGGAGCTGACGAGCAGCCGGCCGCCACGGCCAGCACCACCCCGCCCGCCAGGAGGGCGCTATTTCTCAACCTGAATTGTGACATCGTCGAGGTACACCGGGCTGGGGCTGCTGCCGCGCCACATATACACCTTGCACATGTTGATGGAAGCAATGGAATCGGGCAGGTCGAAGGTCTTGGTTACCTCCTGCCACTCGCTGAACTTCTTCACCGAGCGAGCCATTTCCAGGCCGGCGTAATAGACTTGGCTGCCGTTGGTGGCCGAGTGCTTAATGTCGAGCACCACCGTGGCGTTGGCATCTTTATTGGGCACCCAGGCCCAGCCCGAAATGGTTACTTTCTTGGGCTTGCCGCCCGTCATCTGCCCCAAGGTGTTCACGTAGGTATAGCCAAAGTCAAGCCCGGGCTTGGTCATCACCGAATACCGGCCCGAGTGGGCTTTCTCGGCAGTAACGCTGACTTCGTTGGCGCCACCCCAACCCTGCACGTTTTCGAAATTATTGACGGTGACCGTGCCCTCGGGCAAATCTGCTGACTTGTCTTTCGAGCACGCGCCCAGGATGGTAGCGAGTGCGGCAGCGGCAACAAACAGGAAAGGTTTTTTCATGAACTGAAACAAATAAGAAAGCGCAGCGGCGGGGTACGCCATCGCAAAACTACTGCGCATTGGGCTAAAATGATACCGTGCAATAGCCATTGGCGGGTGGTGGCCCAGCGGTAGCGGGCAGCGGGTAGCAAGGCCCCGGGCAAGCATGCTACTTTTACGGCTTCACTTGCTTTGCTTGGTTATTTATGAGGCGTGCTGTTAAGGCCCATTGGCTGGGAATGGGTGGGGTGCTGGCAGCGGCAGCAGCCTGGGTTAGCTTGCTGTTCACCAATGTACTGCGGCAGCCCTCGGCCTACTTTTTCAGCGGGGCCGGCGACGGCCTGAAGAACTACTTTGTGGCGGCGTACTTTATGAAGTACGACCACGGCCAGCATTTCACGGGCATGAATTACCCGCTGGGCGAGCACTACACCTACCCCGACCTGCAGCCCCTTGTGAGCGGCCTGGCTACGTTGGCCCGCCCGCTGGGCATCGTCACGACCGGCAATGCCATTGCCCTGCTCAACTTATTGGTGCTGGCGTCGATGGTGGTGGCCCCGGTGGTGCTCTACGCCATTCTGCGCCGCACCCACCTGCCGGTGGTGTTCGCGGCGGTGGCGGCCCTGCTTATTGGCTTCATGGCCCCGCAAAACAACCGCCTCGACGGCCACATGACCCTAAGCTACGGCTGCGGGATACCGCTGCTGTGGTACTGCCTGGTGCGGGTGCAGCAGGCTCCCGGCCGCACCCGCTGGTACGTGGCCTACGCTACTTGCAGCTTCCTGTTGGGGCTGGTTTCGGCCTACTACCTGGCCATGTCGTCGTTTTTCCTGCTGGCCCACGTGCTGGTACTGGCCGCACAGGAGGGGCCCCGGGCGGCCCAGCGCCCAAGTCGGCTCTGGCCGTGGCTGGGCTGGTTGGTGTTCACTGCCCTCGTGCCGCTGGTGCTGTTTCAGGGCTGGATGGCGCTGGTCGACCCCGTGACCGACCGGGCGCGCAATCCCTTCGGCTTTGGCCTGTTTGTGGCCAGTTTTAGCAGTGTTTTCGTGCCCGTCGTTGAGCCGTTTAAGTCCTTCTGGCAGCAGCTGCTGCACACCAGCGAGCCGCACGGCGAAGGGTTTTCCTACATTAGCATGGTAGCCGACCTGGCCCTGCTGCTCACCCTTGTGCTGATGCTACGCTACGCCTTCCGGCGGCGCTGGCGGCGAATTTTTCGGCTGGTAGCGCCTGCGCACCTTCGGGTAGGCCTGTGGGCAGCGGGCTTTCTGCTCGTGCTAAGCATGGGTTACCCGTTTGCCATCCCGGGCCTGGGCTGGCTGGCCGACGTGCTGCCCGCCGTGAAGCAGTTTCGCTCCCTCGGCCGCTTTGCCTGGCCTTTTTATTACGTGGCCGGGGTGTACGCGGCCTGGTATTTCTACCGGCTGGCCCGCTACCTGCGCCAGCATTGGCTACACGGCGGCGTTTGGCGAGTAGCACTACTGGCTCCGTTGCTGGTGCTATGGACGGCCGAAGCCTACGTGCACAGCCACGAGAAAGCCGACCGCATTGGCCTGCAGCCCGAGACGACTGATATGATTCAGGACACCGACAACTACACAAATTTCCTGAGTTGGGCCAACCGCAACCCCAGCGACTTCCAGGCAATTATGCCGCTTCCTTACTTCGCCATTGGCACTGATAAAATTGATATTCAGGGCAATCCAAATGCGATGTACCAGTGCTACAAGGCTTCGCTGAATACCGGCCTGCCGTTGCTGGCAGTGCACATGGCTCGCTCTTCGGTGGGCCAGACCCTGGCCCTCACCCAACTGCTGAGTAGCCCGTTGGTGGCGCGCCCGGTAGTAGCCAAATTCCCGAACACGAAGCCGATTCTGCTGCTGGTAGTGCCCGGCGTCGGGCTTACCACTGCCGAGCAGCGGCTCGTCACACTCGCGCACCGTATAGCCAGCCGCCCCGAAGCGGACTTATATGAATTACCCATCGCTGCGTTAGCCGCCAACGAACTGGCTGCTGAGCGCGCGCGGGCCCAAGCCCTGCTGCCCACGCTGCGCCGGCAGGCCGATGGCCTGTTTGTGACGACGCCTAAAACCGTGTTGCTGCAATCGTTCGACCAAGGCAACGACCGGCGCGGCCGGTTGGCCCCTGGCGCTTTCCACGAACCGCTGGACCAGTTTTCGACCTTATACGACGGCCCACTGCCCACCCCCGGCGACACCGGCCGCTATGAGGTAAGCGTGTGGGTAAACGCGCAGACGGCCTACGGCCTGGGCAATATGCAGGTGAAGCAGTTCGGGCGCGATGCCCAGACCAACCAGCAAGGAATCGGCTCCAACTCCAGCACCGAAATCGACGGCGACTGGGTCCGAGTAGTCCTGCCCATCCGCGTTAAGCCCGGCACCAACCGCCTCATGGTACTTTACGAAAACCGCGACTTGCTGGTCGATGACCTGCTTATTCGGCCCGTTGATACCGACGCCTATTATTACGTGGGCACCGAAGACCGGCCGCGGCTCGTGAAGAATACCTACGCCCTGGACCCGGCAGCTGGCAGCCCTACCAGCGAAGCTGGAAAATGGAGTGTACGCGCCGGCCGTCGGCCCGCAGCTGGTACACCTCGGCCCCAGGCGGGTAAGAATACGCCTGCGGATGCCAACGGTAATTGGTGATAATATAATCGGCTCCTTCCTCCTGGTCTACCATTTGAATGCGTTCGCGCTGCTCGTTGGGCAGCATTTGCAGGGCAATGGGGGCGGGTGATGGCGGAGGCGAATACACCTTGATGCTTGAGCGGGTGTCGTGCTCGGCAATGTACACCAGGTCCTGCTGGTAGCCCAGGCCCCAGTAGTCCATTTCAAACCGCTCGGCCACGTTGGGGCCTGCCAACACGTTGAAATACAGCATCTGAAGCGGGTGCATCAATATCATCTGGAAGCCAATAACCACCGCACTAACTACTGTTATGGCGCGCACCGCACGGGGCCGCCACTTAGCTGCCGCCGCCCAGCCACGCACGGCCAGCAACAGCAGCATCGGATACACAAAGTAGAGCTGTCGCCAGCCGTCGTACAGCACCGAGTGCAGCGCGATGACCACCAGCAGCGGCCCTACGCCCAGGCCCAGAAAAAGCACGTCCTGCAGCTGGTCGTCGTTGACCCACAGCCGCCAGCGCTGCCGCAGCAGCTCGCGTACTACCAGCCCGATGCCCAGCCCACCTGCGGCCAGGTACAGCACCGGCGTGGTAATGCCCATCCACACCAGCGCGTAGTGCCAGGGGATTTCAGTGGCCGGAATCAGGTCGCCCATGTACAGCACCAGCCCGCCCCAGCGGAACGCGGCCATGTTGCGAAAGGCAATGAACAGATTGGTGAGCGGTGCTGGCCACAGGTAGGGCCACAGGGCCACCACCAGCACCACGAGCAGGCCGCCATACAGCGCCAGGGTGCGGGCCACGCGGGGCCATGCCACTTCGCTCCGCAACCCGCGCCACAGCAGCAGCGCCCCGGTAGCCAGCGGCACCAGCACCGCCATAATCCGTACGTCGATGGCAATGGCGCAGGCCAGCGCATGCCAGGCCGCCCGGCGCGTGGTAGGACGCAGTAGCAATTGAACAGCCGTATTGGTCGCGATGGCAAACAGCGCCATGAACACGGCATCCTTGTCATTATAGAACGACTCGGCAAAAAGGCGCGGCGAAAGCAACAGCCAGCTGGCCGCCAGCAGGCCCACCCGCCAGTCGTGAAAGCGCCGCGCGGCCAGTTGGTACACGGCCAGCATGCCTCCAAATGATATCAGAAACGTGAATAAGTGGCGCAGCAAAAATTTATTGCGCCAGTCGTCGATGCGCAGCACCCGTTCCAGAAACGACACCGGAGCTTCGAACGCCACGCCGTAGTCGCGGTCTTGGTACTCATCCAGCGGCACCCCGTAGCGGTCGAAATTGTCGTCGTTTTCCACCCACGACGGGCTTATCTTCATAGCGACGTGCTTGAGGCTTACCATGCCCGTATCCCGTTGCTGGTTTTCATCAACAGAAATTCCGAACTGGCGGAATATCAGCAGGCCAAGAAGCAGCACCGTTCCGAAGAAGGCGCGCACTATGCGGTGCTGCTGAGGAGAAGAACGCGAAAAATCAAGCATGTAACAAAGCAGATGAAGGGAAGACAGCGCCGCTGTTGGGCACTGGCGGCTTACTCGGCAGCAGGCAGCGGACCACTAGATGCTACCGGCATTGCCTGGGCCTGGCGGGTGCGCTGCAGCGCCGCATCGTAGTGCCCGCGGCCGAACCGGCGGCGCAGCTCGCGCAGCTCACGGAAACCGTCGAGGCCGCTAAGAAAGCCGACTTTGCTGCCAGCGGCATCGTTCCAGCGTACGGGTTGTTCCAGCATGCGCAGGCCTGCTTTGTACGCCAGAAAAAGCAACTCCACGTCAAACCCGAAGCGGTCGAGCACCGCTCCTTCTACAATGGGCCGGCAGGCAGCCATGCGGAAGGCCTTAAAGCCGCATTGGGTATCGGCGTAGGGCAGGCCGGTGGCCCACTGCATTATTTGGTTGAAGATGCGGCCGCTGTACTCGCGCAGCCAGGGCTGATGCACCCCAATGAGGCTGCGGTCGAGGGCCCGCGAGCCAAATATTACGTCGTACTGGCCGGCCAGAATCGGGTCCACCACCTTGTGCAGCTCCTCGATGGGAGTCGAGAGGTCGGCATCCGAAAACAAAGCCACGGTGCCGGTGGCAGCCAGCAGCCCCTGACGTACCGCGTACCCCTTGCCCCGATTAGCCGGGTAGCTGATGAGGCGGGTGGCAATGGTGTCGGGGTGGGTGGCAAAATAGCTTTCGACTACCCGCCCGGTGTCATCAGTCGAGCCGTCGCTGACCACGATAAGCTCGCTGCTGAACGGCTGCGCGTGCAGGTACGTCAGCACCTGCTCGATGGTGCGCCCTACCCGCGCAGCTTCGTTGTAGGCTGGAATGATGACGGAGAGAACGGGCAAGCTGAATAGAAATAAGTGGCGCCAAATGACGCGGGAAGGGACAATGCAGTGCTACAAAGCTAGCTATTGCGCCCGCCTTTTCGTGCGCCCGTTTTTTTCCGTTGCCAAGCTGCGGACGCGGCCCTTCAGCCTTGGGCCGTGGGCCGTTACTTTGGGGTTCCGCTCCTGCCCTGCTCCCGCCTATGCTCCGCCTCCAGAACTACGTCAACGGCCAGCTCGTGCCGCCCCACGCCGGCCGCTACCTCGATAACGTGGAGCCCGCCACGGGCCAGGTGTATGGCCAGATTCCCGACTCCGGCCCCGAAGACGTAGCTGCCGCCGTAGCCGCCGCCGAAGCCGCCCTGCCCGCCTGGCGCAAGCTGGCAGCGGAGGACCGCGGCCGCCTACTCGTAAAAATCGCTGACCTGATTGATGCCAACTTGGAGCGCCTGGCCCTTGCCGAAAGCCAGGACAACGGCAAGCCCCTAAGCTTGGCCCGCGTGATGGACATTCCGCGGGCAGCCAGCAACTTCCACTTTTTCGGCACTGCTGCCGGGCACTTCGCCACCGAAGCCCACGTGCAGGAAGGCGTAGCCGTGAACTACACCGTGCGCCATCCGGTGGGCGTGGTGGGCTGCATTTCGCCCTGGAACCTGCCGCTGTATCTCTTCACCTGGAAAATTGCGCCGGCCCTCGCCGTGGGGTGCTGCGTGGTGGCCAAGCCGTCGGAAATTACGCCGGCCACGGCCTTTTTATTGAGTGAGCTGTGCATTGAAGCCGGCCTGCCGGCGGGCGTGCTCAACATTGTGCATGGCAACGGCCCCAACTGCGGGCAAGCCATCGTGGAGCACCCGGGCATCAAGGCTATCAGCTTCACGGGGGGCACAGCCACCGGGCGGCACCTCGCGGCCACCGCCGCACCCATGTTCAAAAAGCTGAGCCTGGAGCTGGGCGGCAAAAACCCCAACCTCGTTTTTGCCGACTGCGACCTAGCCGCTGCCGTGGCTACCAGCATACGCAGCAGCTTCGCCAACCAGGGCCAAATTTGCCTGTGCGGCTCGCGCATTTTCATTGAGCGGCCGATGTACGAGGCTTTCAAAACCGAGTTTCTTAAGCAGCTCCAAGACCAGAAAATCGGCGACCCGCTTGCCGCCGACACCAAGCAGGGCGCGCTAATCAGCGAAGCGCACCTGCACAAAGTACTGGCCTATATCGAGCTAGCTCACGCCGAGGGTGGCACCCTGTTGGCCGGCGGCCACCGCGCCACCGTACCCGGCCGCTGCGAGGGCGGCTACTTCCTGGAGCCCACCGTGTTCGAAAACCTGCCCTTCGACTGCCGCACCAACCAGGAGGAAATCTTCGGCCCGGTCGTTACCCTCACGCCATTTGATACCGACGAAGAAGCCTTGATGATGGCCAACAGCACCGATTATGGCCTCTCCGCCACCATCTGGACGCGCGATTTGCAACGGGCCCACAGGGTGGCCCACCAGCTGCACGCCGGCATTGTGTGGGTAAATACCTGGCTGCACCGCGACCTGCGCACCCCCTTCGGCGGCATGAAAAACTCCGGCGTGGGCCGCGAGGGCGGGCTGGAGGCCCTGCGGTTTTTCACCGAGGCCCAGAACGTGTGCGTGAAGCTGTAATATATTAGAAGTAATTAACACAGCAGTCTATCCCTCAGCATCCTACTGGCCTGCCTGGCGGCGCGGCAGCGTGCGGCTGCTCGTACTGGTGCTGCTCGATTGCCTTGGGGCAGGGGCAATTTTGCAGGCTGGCTTCCTGGCTATTTCTTATACCTCCGGCCCCGGCCCACACGACTGGGCCGGGCCAAGCGTCTGGGTAGTGAACATTGGCTGGGCCGCTGGTATTACCGCCCACCTCGTTGCTCTGCAACGCGCAGCTAAGCGCCATCAAAAGGCCGAAGCCACCGCGCTGCTGGCCAGTAGCCTGTTGCTGATGGGGCTCTGCCAACTGGTGATGGTGTTTGTGCTGTACGCTGCGACAGTAGTCGAAGTGCTGCGCGCGGTTTTCAACCCCTAAGTAAACGCCACGCCCGCGTACACTTCTGCCAAAGGCACCTGGCAACCGATGCTGCTAAGGTCCAACACCGTATTCGAGTCGCGGGTTTCGGTAAGCACCCAGCACCCAGGCTTCGTCAGGGTATGCAGTTCGGCATGGATGGAGTGAGAATCCAGCGTTAGGTACTGCCGCAGGCTGGGAACCTGTCGGTACAGCATGAACTTATCGCTCCGGTCGTACTGGCTGGTGGTCGGCGACAATACTTCTACCAGCAATGTTGGATTTAACAGAGTATCCGGCTTTTTTTCCTCGTTAAATTCAGGCGGGCCGCACACAACCGTCAGGTCAGGATAGACGAAAGCACTGCCGCTCATGATTTGCAGGCGCTGGTCGCTGCCCACTACGGAGCAACTTTTGCCACGCAACTGGCTCCGCATTTCGCCGCCCAAATTCATACAGATAAGGTTGTGCCAATACCCCGCACCAGCCATGTCGATTATTTTTCCCTCTATGTATTCGTGTCTAAATTCTGCTTCACGCTCCAAGCGCAAGTAATCTTCGGACGAGACAAAATCGGGGTTATCGGTTTGGCGAACAAGCAGGCCCATAGCATCGTTGGATGAGGTGTTACCCAAAAGTACGAACCCAACCCCGCTCGCTGCCTTACCTTTGCGGGCCGAAACTACCCGCTGCCCGCATGTCCCACGCTTCCCCCGATTACTACGCGCACCCCACGGCCATCCTCGACGAAGGCTGCCAGGTAGGCCGGGGCAGCCGCATCTGGCATTTCTGCCACATCTCGGCGGGGGCCGACATTGGTGAGGCCTGCAACCTGGGCCAGAACGTGTTTGTGGCCGATGGCGTGACCCTCGGCCGCAACGTAAAGGTGCAGAACAACGTGAGCCTCTACGGCGGTGTGGTATGCGAAGACGACGTGTTCCTGGGCCCGTCGGTGGTATTCACCAACGTGAAGAACCCGCGCAGCGCCATTCCGCGTAAGGGCCCCGGGCAGTACCTCACTACCTACCTCGAACAGGGCGTCACCATCGGCGCCAATGCCACCATTGTGTGCGGGGTGCGGCTGGGTCGCTACGCCTTTGTGGGCGCAGGTAGTGTGGTCACGCACGACGTTCCGGCGTATGCCCTCGTATACGGTACCCCCGCCCGCCCGCAAGGCTGGATGAGCGCCGCCGGCCACCGCCTCAATTTCGATGCGCAGGGCCGGGCCGATTGTCCCGAAAGCGGGGAAAAATACGAGCTTAGCCCCGACAGCACCACGGTGCGGCCGATGGTTTCCAAAATCCCTAAGTTGCCGAAAAACAGCAACTAGCAATTATAAATTAGCAACCGACAACTACTTCTCGTGTACGACCAACTATTGCGCAAAGAGGCCACCCTGGCCGTCATCGGCCTCGGCTACGTAGGCCTGCCCATCGCCCTCGAATTCGCCAAGCAGCTGAAGGTGATTGGCTTCGATATCAATGCTGGCCGTGTGGCTCTAATGAAACAGAGCATCGACCCCAGTGGCGAGCTCGAAAAAAAGGACTTCGAGGGTTGTGACATCACCTTCACCGACTCGCTCGAAGTGCTGCGCCAGGCGCAGTTCTACATCGTGGCCGTGCCCACGCCGATTGATGAGCACGCCCAGCCTGACCTCAAGCCCCTACTGGGTGCGTCGGGCTCGGTGGGCAAAGTGCTGAAAAAGGGCGACTACGTGGTGTTTGAAAGTACCGTGTACCCTGGCTGCACCGAGGAAGACTGCATTCCGGTACTGGAACGCCTGTCGGGCCTGAAATTCCCAACCGATTTCAAGGTCGGCTATTCGCCCGAGCGCATTAATCCCGGCGATAAGGAACACACCCTGCGCCGCATTGTGAAGGTGGTAAGCGGCAACGACGAGGAAGCCCTCGACACCGTGGCCAAAGTGTACGAGCTGGTGGTGGATGCCGGCGTGCACCGCGCCAGCAGCATTCGGGTAGCCGAGGCCGCCAAAATTATCGAAAACACCCAGCGCGACGTGAACATAGCGCTGATGAACGAGCTGTCGATGATTTTCGACCGCATGAACATCAATACCTACGAGGTACTTGAAGCCGCCGGCACCAAGTGGAACTTCCTGAAGTTCTCGCCCGGCCTGGTGGGAGGCCACTGCATTGGTGTCGACCCTTACTACCTGACCTACAAGGCCAAGGAGCTGGGCTACGACGCCAAGGTTATTCTGAGCGGCCGCACCACCAACGACAACATGGGAGCATACATCGCCCGCAAAACGGTGCAGATGATGATTAAGAAGGGCAAGGACGTAGCCAAAAGTCGCGTGCTGGTGATGGGCGCCACTTTTAAGGAAAACGTGGAGGACATTCGCAACTCGAAAGTGGCCGACGTGATTCAGGAGTTGAAAAACTTCTCGGTGAACGTTGACATTGTGGACCCCCACGCCGATTCGAACGAGCTGCACCACGAGTACGGCTTCCGCCTGACCCACAACGACGACGTGCGCACCGACTACGACGCCGTGATTGTGGCCGTGAGCCACACGCCCTACGCCGAGAAGGACGAAGCCTATTTCCAGTCTATAACTTCCGAAAACCCGGTCCTAGTCGACATCAAAGGCCTGTACCGCGGCAAAATGAAGGAAATCCAGTACTGGAGCCTGTAATTATTTAGCCATTAGCTGAAAGCTATTAGCAGTTAGCTCCCGGTCGGGGTGCCAGCTGAAAAGCTACCAGCTAATAGCTTTCAGCTAGCAGCTAACGACATGAAAATTCTTGTTACCGGCGGGGCCGGCTACATTGGCTCCCACGCGGTGGTCGAGCTGGCGCAGGCTGGCTACCAGCCCGTCATCATCGACAACTTCAGCAATTCTTTGGAGTCGGCGTTGGTGGGCATTGAATCGATTCTGGGTACGACCGTGCCGATTTACCGCATCGACTGCGGCGACGTAGCGGCCCTGCGCCAAGTATTCGAGGCCGAGAAAGACATCAAAGGCGTGATTCACTTTGCGGCCTACAAGGCCGTGGGCGAGTCGGTGCAGAAGCCGCTGGCCTACTTTCAGAACAACGTGGGCTCGCTGCTGACGCTGCTGCAGGTGATGAAGGAATCTGGTGTGGAAAACCTGGTGTTCTCGTCTTCGTGCACCGTGTATGGCATCCCCGACGCACTGCCCGTGACGGAAGCCACGCCGACTAAACCGGCTTCGTCGCCCTACGGCCGCACCAAGCAAATGTGCGAGGAAGTGGTACACGACGTATCGGCTGCGCCTGATAACACGCTGTGCACCATCCTGCTGCGCTACTTCAACCCGATTGGAGCGCACGAATCGGCTAAGATTGGCGAGCTGCCGCTGGGCGTGCCCAACAACCTGGTGCCGTTCATCACCCAAACGGCGGCCGGCATTCGCGAGGAACTGACCATTTACGGCAGCGACTACGACACGCCCGACGGCACCAACGTCCGCGACTATATCCACGTCGTGGATTTGGCGAAGGCCCACCTGGTGGCCGTGCAGCGCCTACTCGACCGCAAAGCCACCGACACCGTGGAGACCTTCAACGTGGGCACCGGCCACGGCAATTCGGTGCTGGAAGTGGTGCAGGCGTTCGAGAAAGCCAGCGGCCAGAAGCTGAACTACAGCATCGGCCCGCGCCGGCCCGGCGACGTGCCCGCCATCTACGCCGACGCCACCAAGGCCGAGCAGGTACTGGGCTTCAAAACCGAAACCTCGCTCGCCGACTCGCTCGCCAGCTCATGGAAGTGGCAGCAAACCCTTTAAATGTGGGAAATCAATTGATGTGGAAATGTGAAGATGAATTTATTTTTCATTCACGACAATTTCCATATCTCTCACATCATCCACATTTTCACATTCAAAAACTATGAAAATCCTCATCACTGGTGGCGCTGGCTTTATCGGCTCCCACGTTGTTCGGCTGTTCGTTACCAAATACCCGAACCACCAGATTCTCAACCTTGACGCGCTGACGTATGCCGGCAACCTGGAGAACCTGCGCGACATTGAGAAGGCGGAGAACTACCGCTTCATAAAAGGCGACATTTCCGACCAGAGCTTTATCGACCAGCTGTTTGCCCACGAGGAGCCCGACGCGGTGATTCACCTCGCGGCCGAAAGCCACGTCGACCGCAGCATCACCGACCCCATGGCGTTTGTGAAAACCAACGTCATCGGCACGGTGAACCTGCTGAACGCGGCCCGCAACCTGTGGCAGCCCGGCGGCTACGACGGCCACGTGTTTTACCACGTGAGTACCGACGAAGTGTACGGCTCGCTGGACTTTGGGCCCGAGATGTTTACGGAGGAAACTTCGTACGACCCGCGCTCGCCCTACTCGGCTTCCAAGGCCAGCTCCGACCACTTTGTGCGCGCCTGGCACCACACCTACGGCCTGCCCATTAAGCTCAGCAACTGCTCGAACAACTACGGCCCCAACCACTTCCCCGAGAAGCTGATTCCGCTGGCCATTCACCGCCTGCGTACCGGCCAGCCGGTGCCGGTGTACGGCAAAGGCGAAAACGTGCGCGACTGGCTGTTTGTGAAGGACCACGCCACGGCGATTGATGCCGTGTTTCACAAGGGCAAAAACGGCGACACTTACAACATCGGCGGCGTGAACGAGTGGCAAAACCTAAAGCTTATCGAGCTGCTTTGCGACGTGGTGGACCAGAAAACCGGCCAGGAACAAGGCACCTCGCGCAAGCTCATCAAGTTCGTGACCGACCGTGCCGGCCACGACATGCGCTACGCCATCGACTCCAGCAAAATCATGAACGAGTTGGGCTGGAAGCCCTCCGTAACCTTCGAGCAAGGCCTCGCCCAAACCGTGGACTGGTACCTCGAAAACGAGGAGTGGCTGAACAGCGTAACCAGCGGCGCGTACCAGGACTACAACCAGCAGCAATACAGTAATCGATAATGTGAAAATGTGGGAGATGTAGAAATACGTGCTGTTCGGCGCTAAAGCATTTTCATATTTCCCACATTTTCACATTTTACCACATTAATCATCGTGTACGACAATCCCTTCCACGAGCAGCCGCTCGATAACCTGACCTTTCTTGTAACCGGCGGCGCGGGCTTCATCGGCTCCAACATCGTGGAGTACCTGCTGAAATACGGCGTGAAAAAGGTGCGCACGTTGGACAACTACTCCAACGGCTTCCACAAAAACCTGGCGCTTTTCTCCGGCGATTCCCGCCTCGAAATCCTGGACGGCGACATTCGTGACGCGGCCGTTTGCGCCAACGCCTGCGAAGGCGTGGACGTGGTGCTGCACGAGGCGGCGCTCGGCTCGGTGCCGCGCTCCATCAAGGACCCGGTGCTGACGAACGACGTGAACGTGGGCGGCTTTGTGCAGATGCTGACGGCTGCTAAAAATGCGGGTGTGAAACGCTTCGTGTACGCCGCTTCCAGCTCGACCTATGGCGACCACCCCGGCCTGCCCAAGGTGGAGGACCGCATCGGCAAGCCGCTCTCGCCTTATGCCGTCACCAAGTATGCCAACGAACTGTATGCCGACGTATTCGCCCGTACCTACGGCATGGAGATTATCGGCCTGCGCTACTTCAACATCTTTGGTCCACGCCAAGACCCGGGCGGCGCTTACGCGGCTGTGATTCCGCTGTTTATCGACGCTATTCTGCGCAACGAGCCGCCCACGCTGAACGGCGACGGCGGCCAGACCCGCGACTTCACCTTCGTAGAGAACTGCGTGGAAGCCAACATTCGCGCCGCGCTCGTGACGAACCCCGAGGCCCTGGGCCAAGTGTACAACATCGCCGTGGGCGACCGCACTTCGCTGGTGCAGATGTACGACATCCTGCGCGAGGAAGCCGGCTCGGACCTAGCTCCGAAATTCGGCCCCGACCGCGCCGGAGATATCCGCGACTCGTTGGCTGATATCTCGAAGGCCAACCGCCTACTGGGCTACCAGCCGCAGGTGCGCATCCGCGAAGGCCTGCGCCAGACGCTGGCGTGGTTCAAGGCCAACCAGGAATTCATTGAGGCGCGCAACTAATCGTTCGAACGTCGACCATAAAAAGCCCCTCGGACTAGCTCTGGGGGGCTTTTTGCTTTAAAGACGCGCCTGCAGAAATCCCAGCACGGCCGCGTTGAATGTAGCAGGGTCTTCGCGCGGTGCGTAATGCGTGAGGCCGGGGAAGATGCACAGCTGCCCATGCGGCAGGCTACTGGCAATCAGGCGGGTGTGGGCATCCTGAATGACGTCCTTCTCGCCGGCCAGCACCAGCGTGGGCGCCGTGATGCCGGTCAGGTCGGCGGCTTTGAGGCGGGGATAGTCGCGAAGTAATTTCAGCAACGGGCGCGCCTGCCGGGCCTGCTTATTTATTGGCCCCATGAAAGTGACGAGGCGGATGTCTTTGTTTACTTCCTTCAGCGTGGCGGCGGTTACGGCCAGTGTATCGGCCCAGAGGTTGGCACCCATGGTCACCAGCTTTTTCACCTGTTGCGGGTGGTGCATGGCCAGGCTGATGCCGGTGTTGCCGCCGTCGCTCCAGCCCACAACGTGGGCGGCCGGAATATGCAGGGCGGTGAGCAAGGCGCTTATATCGTCGGCAAACAGGTCGTAGGTGAGAGTCTGCCGGCCGTTGGTCGACTGGCCCTGGGCGCGGGTGTCCACGGCAATTACCTGGTAGTGCTTGGCGAGTTCCGGAATCTGGTTATTGAAGGCACTGATGGACTGACCATTGCCGTGCAACAAGAGCAAGGGCTCACCTTGCCCATAGGTTTCGTAGTAAAGCTTGACACCGTTTAGGGCCACGGTGTGGCCGGCGCAGGCATTGCGGCCGTAGTTCACCACGCCCGAGCCGGTTATCTCGAAGTAAGGATTGCCGGCATCGGTGGCTGTGCCGAAGCGGAAGCCAGTGGCCAGGGATAGGGGCCGCCAATTGTTGGGAAAGCCACTAGCACTGTCGGCGCGGGCGGCCGAGAAGTCGCCGTTGGGCACGGGCACGGCCTGCCAGCGGCCTTTAGCAGTTTCAACTTCAAGGCGAAAATCGTCGAAGCCGAAGGTGCCATTCAAAAATACCTGGCCCATGATGGCCAGCCGGGCGGCTCCGGCCGGAAGCTTGCCCTGGTGGCTGAAGGTGCGCCACTGGCCATCGCGCCGCCGGGCGCGCATGCGGCCAAAATTGGAGTCGGTTTTCAGGTAGTTGTCCTTCGCGCCGACCACTACCGAAAACACGTTGGCGTTGGCGCTGTCGCCATCGGGCGCGGTTAGCTTCATGCGGGCCGAAAGGCGGTACGCGTAGCCGGCAAAGGCTACGACATCAACACGCTGCCGAAAGAAAAAAGCCGTGCTGTTCGACGTTTTAAGCTTGGATTGGGCCAGTGCAGGCAACGTGAGCACCAGCAATAGCAGGCTGGAAAGGAAAAATTTCAACTGGAGAAAATGCGAAAGGTGAGCCTGAATTATACCAAAAGCGGCCGTCGGATTGTCCCGACGGCCACTTTTTAAAGTTCGAGTAAAACTGCGGGCAGCAAGAGCAAAGGCTGGGGCTACGGCTGGTTACGTTAGTTCACGAACAGCACTTGCGTCATCGTCTGGCCCACGGCTTTCAGCGTCTGGCGGTCGATGACGCTCATGTTGTCGGAAGTGGCGTGGTGGTAGGCCGGGAAGAAGTTGTCGGGTGAGTTGTAGTGGTAGATATCGATGGTGGGAATACCGGCCTTGTTCGTGTACACGTGGTCGTCGGTGATGCCGCCGGTGTTTTCGTACTGGAAGTAGTTGGAGTAGCCGAGCTGCGCGGCCACTCCCCAAATTTTATCGAGGGCAAAGGCGGCGCTGGCAACCGATGTTGCCTCGCGGGTGAACTTGCCGTTTTTTGCCCCCACCATGTCGAGCAGCACGCCGTACTCGGCCTTGTAGTTGGCGGGCAGCAGGTGCGTGCCCCAATACTGCGAGCCGAGGCACCACGAGTCGGTGGTGCCGCCTTCGAGCTGGTTCTTCACGTCTTTCTGAGTGGTTTCGTCGTGGCCCCAGTCCTCGGCGTCGAAGAAGATGAAGTCGACGCCCACGTTGGGCGCCTGGGCCTCGGGCAGCTGGCTGAGAATACGGGCCATTTCGAGGGCCACGGCCACGGCGCTGGCGCCGTCGGAAGCACCGTCCATGGGCTTGTTCTTCTTTTTGGGGTCGGGGTCGGCATCGGCAAAGGGCCGGGTGTCCCAGTGGCCGAAAACGGCCACCCGGCGCACCGCCTGCGGCTGGTACTGCGCAATGATGTTGCGGGCGTGGATGTTGGTGCCATCGAAGGTCATTGCCTCGAAGGGCTGTTCCATCACCTTCAGCTTATAGCTTTTGAGCTTCGCCACAATCCAGTTGCCGGTGGCAATGTGCGCCTTGGAGTTGGGCACGCGTGGCCCAAAGGCCACCTGTTTCGCCGTGAAGGCATAGGCCGAGTCGGCGTTGAACACCGGCGCTTGGGGTAGCGCAGGCGCGGCGGCCGGGACACTGCTTTCGGCCGTTTCGGTAGACTTTTTGTCGGGGCAGCCAGTGAGCAGCACAAGGCCGGCCAGGGCAGCGAGGGGAAGGCGGAAGGTTGCGAGTTTCATGCTGTAGGGGCGGGGCTTGTCCCCGCCCGGACGGTTGAACGATGATGGTGAACGAACTTCGGCCGTCGTTCCGCTAGCCGGGCGGGGGCAAGCCCCGCCCCTACATCTTTATTCCTCGCTGTAGGCCCACTCTACGCCGGCCTTGGTGTCTTTTATCACGATTCCCTGGGTTTTGAGGGCCCCGCGAATCTGGTCTACTTTGTCGTAGGCTTTGTCGGCTTTGGCTTCGGAGTAGAAGCCGAGGGTAAGCTCCAGCAGCTGTTCCACGTTGGCGCGGGGCTCGTCGCGCAGGCCCAGCACGTCCTGCACCAACACGCGGTAGGTGGCAGCAGCTTGGGCAAGGGTAGCGGGCCCCACTTCGGCCAGCGCGGCGGGGTTGGCGGCCAGCGTATTGAAGCGCTTCAGCAAATCGAACAAAGCCGCCAGGGCGCGGGGCGTGTTCAGGTCGTCGTCAAGAAATTCGGCCGGCTTGGCAGCCAGGGCCAGCAACTGCGCGGCTTCAGTTGTTAGTTGTTGGTTGTCCGTTGTCAGGATGTTTCCGCCCTCACTAACAACTGACAACAAATCACTAACAACTACTTTATCCAGCAGGCGCAGGCCGTTCATCAGTTTGCGGTAGCCTTTGCGGGCGGCTTGCAGGGCATCGTCGCTCACATCGACCGGCGAGCGGTAGTGGGCCTGCAGCAGGAAGAAGCGCACCACCATGGGCGAGTAGCCCGACACCAGCGGCCCGGTCGGCCCGAGGAACATGTCGCCGAGCAGCACGAAGTTGCCCAGGCTTTTGCTCATCTTGGTGCCGTTCACGGTTATCATGTTGTTGTGCATCCAGATGCGGGCCTCGTCGGTGTGCGAGTGGCTGCCCTGGCTCTGCGCGATTTCGCACTCGTGGTGCGGAAACATGAGGTCGAGGCCGCCGCCGTGGATGTCGCTCAGCTCGCCTAAGTACTTGCGGCTCATGGCCGAGCACTCGAGGTGCCAGCCGGGGAAGCCTTCGCCCCAGGGCGAGGGCCAGCGCATGATGTGCTCGGGCGACGCCTTTTTCCAGAGGGCAAAATCGAGTGGGCTGCGCTTTTCGCTCTGGCCTTCGAGGTTGGCGCGGGTGCCGGCCAGTTGGTCCTCGATGCTGCGGTTCGAGAGCTTGCCGTAGCGCTGGCCGCCTTCGTTGTATTTGGGCACGTCGAAATACACCGAGCCGTTCACCTCGTAGGCCAGGCCGTTGGCGATGATTTCCTCAATCACCTGAATCTGTTCGATGATGTGGCCGCTGGCCTGGGGCTCGATGTCGGGCGGCAGGCAGCCCAGGCCCAGCATGTGCTGGCGGTAGCGGTTGGTGAAGTGCTGGGCCACCTGCATGGGCTCGATGCGGGCAGCGCGGGCGGCCTTTTCCATCTTGTCTTCGCCGGTGTCAGCGTCGCTTTCGAGGTGGCCCACGTCGGTGATGTTGCGCACGTAGCGCACCTGGTGGCCCAGGTGGCGCAGGTAGCGCGTGAGCACGTCGAACACCACCGGGCCGCGGGCATTGCCCAAGTGGGCCTCGCTGTACACGGTGGGGCCGCACAGGTACACGCCCACCTGGGGCGGGTGCACGGGCTGGAATTCTTCTTTTTTGCGGGTAAGCGTGTTATAAAGCTGAAGCGACATGGTGCAAAAGTAGGGGATTTGAGAGCGCTGGGAAGCTCCTGAAATTTTGTCCCCGGGGAATAAAGCGGCTGGTGGCAAAGGCCGAGCAGGTCGGGCTAAAATCGCCAAACGGCCACCAGAAGTTTTCAACGGGTGGCCCGAAGCAGCCGAACGCCCAAAAAGAGCTTGGGCTGAGCGTTTAATGTCTTGTGCTGAGCATCCGGAGTGCTGGGCTGAGTGTCCGGAGGAGCCGGCGGATGGTGCGGAGGGCTGCGCTGAGCGTTTCGTCGGCTGCGCGGCAGGTTCGGAGGGGTTGGCAGGGCCAGCGAAGCCATTTGGCAGTTGGTAGAACGATGTATAGACGCGACCCTTCGCGTCTCGGCGTTGAACGGCTTGCCGCTTGCCCCAACATAAACAACATCAGCAAACGAAGTCCAGCGAAGCGAACGCCGAGACGCGAAGGGTCGCGTCTCTACATCGTTCAACGGTTCAACTGGTACAGCGCTTCCACCGGGTAGTGGTCGCTCCATTTTACTTCCTGGTGTACGCGGCAGCCCAGTACCTGCCACTCTTTGGAAGCAAACTGCTGGTCGATGCGCAGGAAAGGCAGCTGGCCGTGGTAGGTAGCGCCAACGCCCAGCCCGGCGGTGGCCCAGGAGTTCTGCATGTGGTCGGCCAGCTGGTCGTAGGTGTAGGAATAGGGCAGGTCGTTGAAGTCGCCAGCCAGCAGCACAGGATAGGGCGAGCGCAGTACCCGGGCCAGCACGGTATCGACCTGCGTGCCCCGGGCCACGGCCCCGTTGCGGAAGCGGCGCAGCAGGTTCGGCGCCTTTTGGCGGAGACCCGTGCGGCTTTCGGTGGCCTTCACGATGTCGCTTTCGGCCATGCTCATGCTCTGAAAATGCACGTTGAACACGCGGATGGTGTCCTTCGGGCGGGCCAGGTCGGCCCACATGGCGTGGTTCTGGGTGAGCTTGCCAAAGGGAATGGTGCCGCGCTGCACAATGGGAAAGCGCGAAAAGATGGCCATGCCGAACTCGGCCCCGATGCGGTTGGTGAGGCTGGTCGACACGAACGAATGCCGGCCACTGGCCCGGCCAATGGCCTCGTCGCTGCGAAACACTTTGCCGCCCTCGGGCGAGCCGCCGGGCTCGTTGTAATACTCCTGCAGGCAGAGCACGTCGGCCGGGCTGGTAGCCAACCAGTGAATGAAGTTTTTCGACGACGCATCGTCGGATTCGCGCAGCTCCGAATACACGTTGAAGATGCGGACATTGGCCGAGAGCAGCGAAACGGTACCCGCAGTGCCCACCTCAGACAAAAAAGTGGGATGCAAGCCTTGATTAGTGCGAACCGCTTGCTCGTAATTAGTTATCAACTGTGACGGATGTAACGCCAGCCCGCGCTGCACGTGCGGCCACGTGAACCCGAGGGCCAGCAGAGGCAACAGCGCTACCCGCCAGTTGCGCCGCAGCCAGTACAGGGCTAGCAGCGCGGTGCACACCAGCGCTACCGGCGTAGTAAGCGCCCCGAACGACGCCGGCCAGAAGGCCCGCGCCGGAATTTGCTCGCAGGCAATGGCCAACAGCAGCCAGGCCAGGGTGAGAAGGGTAAGCTTAAAGGCAAAAGAACGGCGCACGGCACAAACGAGGAGGTGCGGCAAAGGTAGGGCGAGCCCGGCGGCCATACCTTCGCTTGCACCCTCGCACGAATTTTGCGCAGCCGGCGTTCGGCCTGCGCCCCGGGCCCGGCACTGGGGTTATCCTTTCCTTTTTGCGTTCCCTTTCCTTTTGTATGACGCTACCTTTTCGCTTTGTTGGCCGGGCCTGGCGCCTGGCTTTGAGCCTGATGCTACCCGTGGCCGCGCAAGCCGCTTCGCCCGCGCCCGAGGGTAAAAGCCTGGAGTTTATCAGCAACCAGGGGCAGTGGGATGAGCACGTGCGCTACGCGGCGGCGCTGCCCAGCGGCCGCTTGTTTGTGCAGTCCACCGGCCTTACCTACGCCTTCTACGACCCCGCTTTTCTCGACCAGCACCACCACTCGGGCACTGCGGCCCCGGCGGCTCTGGTAGTTCCGGCTAAGGATGCAATTGCGGCCCACGCCTACTCCATCTTCTTTGAGAAAGCCAACTCCCGCGCCCGCCTTACGGCAACGGAAGCCACCCCCGGCGAGCGCAACTACTTCGTGGGCAGCGACGCCCGCCGCTGGGCCAGCCACGTGCGGGCCTACCGCCAGCTGCGCTACTCCAACCTGTGGCCAGGCATCGACCTGACGCTGTACGAAAACCAGTCCCAACGCCTGGAATACGACGTGCTCCTGGCTCCGCGCGCCAACCCGGCCCGCGTGGCCCTGCGCTACGACGGGGCCTCGGCCCTGGCCCTGGATGCCGCCGGCAACCTCGTCATCAAAACCAGCGTGAGCACCACAACTGAACTGGCCCCGCAGGCCTGGCAGTTTGATGCCGCCGGGCAGCGGCAAGCGGTAGCCTGCCGCTACGTGCTGGCTGGCCATACTGTGCGCTTTGCCTTGGGCAAGTACGACCCCAGCCGCGCCCTCACCATCGACCCAACGGTGCAGTTTTCGACCCTCACCGGCTCGAGAGCCGACAATTGGGGCTTCACGGCGACGTACGACAACGCGGGCAATATGTACTCGGGCGGCATTGCGTTCGACATTGGCTTCCCCACCACCGTGGGGGCGTTTCAAACATTCTTTGCCGGGTTGGCCGACATTGCCCTCATCAAATACAACACCACGGTGAGCGGCCCGGCGGCCCGGGTGTGGGCCACCTACCTGGGCGGCAACAACACCGAGTTTCCGCACAGCCTGGTGGTGAACGGGCAAAACGAGCTGGTGTTGCTGGGCAGCACCTCGAGCCGCGACTACCCCACCACGGCCGGGGCGGTGCAAAGCACTTTTCGGGGCGGCCCGGGGGTGGCCCCCTTCGGCTCCACGGCTTCGCTCTACTACATGGCCAACGGGTCGGACCTGATACTGACGCGCCTGCGAGCCGATGGCGGGGCGCTGCTGGCCAGCACCTACCTGGGTGGCACGGGCAGCGACGGCGTGATAAATGCCGGTTCGAGCGTGACGGCGAACTACGGCGACGCTTTCCGCAGCGACGTGCTGCTCGATGGGTCGGGCAACGTGTACGTGGCGGCCTCCACCGCCTCGTCTAACTTTCCGGGACTGGCCGGCGGCTTCGGGCCTACTTACAGCGGCGGGGCATCTGATGCCGTGGTGTGCAAGCTGAGCCCGGACCTGCGCACGGTGCTGTGGGCCGGCCTGCTGGGTGGCAACGGCCAGGACGCCGCGTTTTCCATTCAGCGCGACGGGCAGGGGCGGGTGTTTGTGTGCGGCGGCACCAGTTCGGTTAATTTTCCGGCTACGCCCGGCTCGCACCTCGCCACCGCTCCCGGAGGCGCCGCCGATGGCTTCGTGGCCCGCATCAGCGCCGACGGGCGCACATTGGAGCGCGCCACCTACTTGGGTACCAGCCTGCTCGACCTGGCGCAGCTGCTCCAGCTCGACGCTTCGGGCGGGGTATACGTGCTGGGCCAGTCGCTGGGCCTCTACCCAAACACTCCCGGGCTGGCGGGCAAGCCCGGCGGCCCGCAGTTTATTCAAAAGCTCGATTCTGACCTGGCAATTGCTCCGTTCAGCATCACCTTTGGCGGCGTCCCCGGTACCGCATTCAAACAGCCCAATATCGTACCCACTGCCTTTTTGGTCGACGATTGCGAGCGGGTGTACATCAGCGGCTGGGGGGGGACCGACAACAACGGCTACCTGGGCGGCACCACCACGGGCCTGCCTGTGACGCCAGGCGCAGTGCAGTCCGTTACGGACGGCTCGGACTTTTACCTGGCCCAGTTTGCGCCCGGACTGACCAAGCTGGAGTACGCCACTTTTTTTGGCGAGTACGGCGGCGTGGGCGAACACGTGGACGGCGGCACCTCGCGCTTCGACAAGCGCGGGGTGGTATACCAGGCCGTGTGCGCCAGCTGCCGGGGCACGCAGGGCTTTCCGCAGCCCCCCGGCGCGGGCACCTACACCATCCGCAACGGCAGCTCGAACTGCAACAACGGAGCCTTTAAAATGAACTTCGAACTCCTCCAAGCCGACCCCGGCCCGGCCCGCTTTGTGTGCCTGGATGGTGGCGCGGTAGCCTTGGGCGGCACCCCGGCCGGCGGCACTTGGAGCGGCCCCGGTGTGCAGGCCGTGGCGGGTGGCGGCTTCAGGTTTGTGCCCACGGCGGTGGGGCCGGGGCAATACATCATCAGCTATGCGGTGGCTACCACGGGTATTTGTGTGAGCACCCGCTACGTGCGCTACGTAGTGACCCCACCTGTGGTGCCCGCAATAGCTCCTGTACCAGACTTATGCACCACACAAGCTTCGGTGGCATTGGTTGCTACCCCGGTGGGCGGCTCTTTCAGCGGGCCAGGGGTGAGCAACGGGCGCTTCGACCCGGCGGCGGCCGGCGCGGGGCTGCACACGCTCACCTACAACGTGGTCGACTCGATGGGTTGCGGCGTCACGACTCGGCAGGTGCGGGTGGTGCGCCCGCCCGCAGTGTATGCCGGCCGCGACAGCACGCTGTGCGCCGACCTGCAGCGGCCCTTCCAACTGCTGGGCGCCACCCCGGCCGGCGGCACCTGGAGCGGCACAGGCGTTACGGCCGCAGGCTTTTTCAGCCCGCCCAATACCAACAATCGGGGCGGCGTGTACGTCCTCACCTATACCGTGCGCGATGGTCCCTGCCAGTCTTCGGCCACCCGCACGGTGGTGCTGGCACCGGTGTCGGCTCAAGACGTGGGCCTGAACCTGCCGGTGTGCAACAGCCACCCCGAGTATGCCGGCCTCGCGCCCTTCAAGGCCACGCTCACGCCGGTACTGTTGGCCCCCAAAGCCACCTACGAATGGGACTTCGGCGATGGCAGCCAGGTGAGCATAGAGCCCACACCGACGCACCTGTACGCACAGCCGGGCTTGTACCGCATCCGCCTCACGGCCCGCTATGGCAACTGCCAGGCACTCACCGGGTTTTCACCGATTGAAGTGGGCGAGGTAAAGCTTCCCAACATCATTACCCCCAACCGCGACTCGCTCAACGACACGTTTAAGCCCCGCTTTAGCTGCCAGCCTACCTCGCTGGAAGTGTACTCGCGCTGGGGCCAACGCGTATATCAGTCCGACGATTACCACAACGACTGGGATGCCCGAAATCTACCCGACGGCATTTACTACTTCCTGCTGCGTGATGCCGACGGCCGCCGCCAGAAAAGCTGGCTCGAAGTGCGGCGCTAGCACCGACCAGGCATTGTAGTGCCTTCCAGAAGGCTGTTATCAGAAAATGTTAGTACTGCCATTCCGATAGTCTATCCTTCCCCGCGCCTATGAAGCCACTGCTACTCGCCGCCGTTACCCTGCTGGCCGGCCCTGCCGTTGCCCAAACGCCGCCCCCGCCGGTGCCGGCCGGCGCTACGCTGGAATTTGTGGCCAACCAGGGCCAGTGGGCCGCACCGGTACGCTACGCTGCCGAACTACCCAGCGGCCGTCTGTTTGTCGAAGCCGACGGCCTCACCCTGGCCCTGCTCGCCGATGGCGGCCCGGGCCAGCGCAACCACCGGGGGCCGTCCGGCAACCAAGCCAGCACCGAGCATGCCCCCCTGCGCGGCCATGCCCTCACGCTGCGCTTTGCCGGCGCCGGGCCGGCGGCCATTGCCCCGGAAACCCGCACCGCCGAGCACCGCAGCTACTTCCTTGGCAACGACCCCGCCCACTGGGCCGCCGATGTGCCCGCCTACCGTGCCCTGCGCTACGACGGCCTGTGGCCCGGCGTGAGCGCCCGCCTCTACGAAAACAAGGAGCAGCAGCTGGAATACGACTTCGTGCTCGCCCCTGGCGCGGACGCCACTGCTATTGGCCTGCGCCACGAAGGAGCCGATGCCCTGGTCCTCGACGAGACTGGCAACCTCGTGGTTAAGACCAGCGTGGGCACCGTGGTAGAGCACGCGCCTCAAGCCTGGCAAACCAATGCCGCGGGTGGCCGCGAGCCCGTGCGCTGCCGCTACGTGCTCACCGACAACACCGTGCGCTTCGGTCTGGGTAACTACGACCACGGCCGCACCCTCGTCATCGACCCGGTGGTGGTGTTTGCCAGCTACACGGGCTCGGCGGCCAACAACTGGGGCTTCACGGCCACCTACGACCCGGCCGGCAACCTGTATTCGGGCGGCATTGCGTTTGAGGTAGGCTACCCCACCACACCGGGGGCATTTCAAACGTCGTTCAACGCGCTGGTCGATATTGCCATCATCAAATTCGACACCCACGTGAGCGGGCCGCCGGCGCGGGTGTGGGCCACCTACCTGGGCGGCGATGATGCCGATTTTCCGGCCAGTCTGGTGGCGAATAGCCGGGGCGAACTGCTGGTGCTGGGCACTTCGGGCTCGGACGATTTTCCCGTGACGGCCCGCGCGGCGCAGCCCACCTATGCCGGCGGCACTCCCGCCGACCCCTTCGGCTACGGTGCTCCCTACAACCTGCCCCACGGCTCGGACCTAGTGATTACGCGTCTCAACGCCACCGGCACTGGTCTTGTTGGCTCCACTTACCTGGGCGGCACCGGCAACGAGGGCCTGCTGCCGCTCGACCCCGTGCTCTCGGCCCAGAGTTCGACCCTGCAGCTGGCCCATAACTACGGTGACCCTTTCCGGGGCGATATTTTCGTGGATGCAGCCGACAACGTTTACCTGGCTTCGAGCACCACGTCGCGCGACTTTCCGGTAGCTGGAGGGCTGGGCCGCAGCTACGGTGGCGGCACTTCCGATGCCTTGTTGGTCGAGCTCACCCCCAGCCTTGATGCGGTGCACTGGGCCAGCTACCTGGGCGGCAGCGGGGCCGATGCGGCCTACTCGCTGCAGGTGGAGCCCGGCACTGGCGAGGTGTATGTGGCCGGCGGTACCACCAGCGCCAATTTCCCGACCACGGCGGGCACTACGCAGCCCACCCGGCCCGGCGACGTGGACGGCTTTGTGGCGCGCGTTGCAGCCGGCGGCACCACTTTGCGGCGGGCCACCTACGTGGGCACGGCGGCCTACGACCAAGCCTTTTTCCTGCAGCTGGGCACCGATGGCGGCGTGTACCTGCTGGGCCAGACGCGCGGCGACTTTCTGGTTACGCCCGGCCTGTACACCACGCTCAAGGGCACGCAGTTTATTCAAAAGCTCGACGCCACCCTAGCCCAGGTGCAGCTCTCAACGGTGTTTGGCAGCAGCCTGCCGGCGAACAATGGCCTGGTCAACCTCGACCCCACCGCCTTCCTCGTCGACCGTTGCGACCGGGTGTATGTGTGCGGCTGGGGCGGCCAGGTGAACGGGCGAACCTCGCCCACCGGCGCAGCTATGTGGCCCTACCTCAACGGCAACGGTACCACTGATGGCCTGCCCGTAACCAGCAACGCAGCTCAGTCCACCACCGATGGCTCGGACTTTTACCTGGCCCAGTTCTCGGCCGGCCTCACCCGCCTCGACTACGCCACTTACTACGGCGACACGACGCCCGGCACCGAAGGCGAGCACGTCGACGGCGGCACCTCGCGCTTCGACCCGCGCGGCATTGTGTACGAAGCAGTGTGCTCGTGCTTTTCAAGCTCGGGCTTCCCTATT
Source organism: Hymenobacter glaciei (assembly GCF_039539585.1). Classification (NCBI taxonomy): domain Bacteria; kingdom Pseudomonadati; phylum Bacteroidota; class Cytophagia; order Cytophagales; family Hymenobacteraceae; genus Hymenobacter; species Hymenobacter glaciei. Next base: position 276,130 of record NZ_BAABDK010000017.1, read on the forward strand.
CCGCCCGGGGCCAACACGTACTCGACCGTAAATGGCAGCAGCTACCCGGGCTACGCGGCCAACTGCAACAACGCGGCCTTCGTGCTCGATTTTCGACCCGAAATAGCCGACGCGGGCGCCGACCAGAACGTGTGCGCCAACGCGGGCCCACAGGCGCTGGCCGGCAACCCTACCGGCGGCATCTGGACCGGGCCAGGCGTGAGCGGTGGGCCGGGGAGCTACGTGTTTACGCCCTCGGCGGCGCTGGTGGGCGTGCAAACCCTCACCTACACCGTGCCCAGCACCGGGCTGTGCACCACCACGGGCACGCGCCGCATTACGGTGGTAGCCCCGCCGACGGTGGTGTTTACGCCGCTGCTGCAGCGCACGTACTGTGTATCGGTACCCAACGCACCCGTGCTGCTGACAGCTACGCCGGCGGGCGGCACGTTCAGCGGGCCCGGGGTGAGCGGCAGTGCGGCAACCGGCTATATTTTCACACCTACGCTACCGGTGGGCACCTATCAACTGGCTTACGCGGTAACGGTAGGCATCTGCACCGTGCAAACCAGCCAGTCCGTGGTGATTGCGCCGCTGCCAACCTCTGCCTTGGCGGCCGATACCACCGTCTGCTTTGGCAGTGCGCCGGTGGCGCTGCGTGGCAGCCCGGCAGGGGGCATCTTCAGCGGGCCGGGGGTGAGTGGCAGCGTGGCTACAGGCTTCAGCTTTGCTGCGCCGCAGGGCCAGGCGGGGCCGTTTACCGTCAGCTACCGCTACACGAGTGCGGCGGGCTGCACCAGCCTGGCCGCTACCCGGCGCTTTGCGGTCACGAACCCGCCAGCGCTGCGCCCCTCCTGGGCCCCGACCTCGTGCCCCGAAACCCAGCTGGCGCCCCTGACGGTGCAGTTTTCGCTGGGCAGCCCCACTTCCCCGCTGGTACCCATTTGGGATTTTGGCGACGGCACACAATTGGCCGATACCAACCCGGTGCATACCTACGCCACTCCTGGCACCTACCTGCCCCGCCTGCGGGCGCGCTACTTCCAGGGCCTCTGCGAAACGGTAGTGGAACTGGCTCCTGTCACAGTGCTGGAGCGTAAAGTCCCCAACATCATCACTCCCAATGGCGATGCCCAGAACCAGACCTTTAAGCTGGGCCCTGACTGCCCTCCCCACCTGCAGGTGTTCTCGCGCTGGGGCCAACTTGTGTTCGACAGCCCCGCCTACCACGACGAATGGAGCGCCCCCGGCCAGCCCGACGGCGTGTACTACTACCTCCTCACCTACCCCGACGGCCAGCGCCTGAAGGGCTGGGTGGAGGTGCGACGCTAAAGCGGCCATTGACTCCGAAGCCGCACGGGGCGACGTAGTGGCCGGCCTGGTGAATGCGGTTTGTCAAGAAATCGCCCTTGGGCCCGATTACTTTTATGTAATGAACTGGACCAACTTTCTGGGCCGCTGGTGGCGCCGCCCTCTACCCGCGCCGCGCTTGTTTACCGACCCACTGGACTACGCTTTGGCTATTAGCCTGCCAGGCTTTGCCCGAAGCAAATCTACCGGGCCTGCTCAGGCTGCTTTTCCAACTCTATCAGTTGCCCAAGAGGTTGACGTGGCCCGGCAGATGGCGGAATTGCAGGAACTGGCCACCACCCTGGGCCAGCAGGTAAACCGCCAGGATATTACCCAGAACGACGCCTACGACCAAATCTGGCAGGCTTACCCGCAACTCGACCGCGCCAATCTGGGCTCCCTGTTGTGGCAGGCTTTCATTGGTACCCGCTGAGCCCGGGTGCTGCTGCACTTTCCGCCAGCCAATTGCCTGGCCGCGCGATATTTACCAGGCCGGTGCTTTCCTCCAAGCTGATGAGGTAGTGCCACTGCAGCAGTAGTCGTCGCATTATTTCACCGCATCGCGTCGCGGGGTGACTGCTTTGGTCATCAGCCACCTCACATCAGCCCAACCCGGCAACAAATCGGCCCAGACAGCCCCGATGGCGCGACGGTAATGGCCGAATAGATAGAGCGTGGAGGTCGTGTAGGCCAGCGTCATGCTCAGAGCCGCTCCCTCGATGCCCAAGCGCGGCACCAGCAGCAGGCAGCCGGGCACCGTGAGGGCCAGGCCCAGCAGCGTGGCGCGGTTGTTCACGCTGTAGCGGCCCACCCCCGCGAAGTACGTACTGGCCTGCATGCCGGCCCCATTCAGCAGAATGCCCGGAGCCAGGGCCAGAATCACACCGTGCGCGGCCCCGAATTCGGGACCAAAAATTGCAGCCAGCCACCCGGCCGGTACCGCGGCCAGCGCCAGCACCGCGCCGGCTGTGGCCAGCAGCGTGAGGCGGCTGCCGTGCAAGGCCGCATGGGTTTGCCCGTGCTTGTCGGCCGCGTTCACCAGCGCAACGTATTGAATAAGAGCGGTACTGCGTGGTACCAGCCAGATGGCTTCGGCCAGCGCCACGCCCACCGAGAGCACGCCCAGTGCCGCCGGCCCGGCCAGCGCTGCCACCGCGTAGTAGCTGAAACGGTAGTTGGCAAAGGCCAGCAGGTTACTGAGATGCGCGCCCCGACTGTGGCGCGCGAGCTCGCGGGCGCCGGCCCGGCCCCGGCGCGGGCTGGCCGCCCAGGCATCGGGCAACCGCAGCAGCAGCACTGTACTGATAAGCCAGGGCAACCCATAGGCGAGGTAGTTGGCGTAGTAATAGGCCTCGATGCGCAGCCAGTGCGCGCCCGCATAGGCCACTGCCAGGGCCAGGGCCAGCAACGCCGCCTGGGCAGTAGTGAGCAGATTATAGGTTTGTTCACGCTGCCGCCCCAATAGCAGCAGCACGTTGATGGATAGCAGCACTTGCACCAGCGTCACGGCGGCCAAGTGCAGCCCGTAGGCCATGCCCACCGGCCGCAGCAAGGTGATGACGGCTGCCCCCAACAAGCTCACGGCCGTGCCCCAGGCGTAGGCCGGCCGCAACAGCAGCCACACGTTGCGGCGCGGCACCAGGTATATCAATGACGAACCGCCCACCAGCCCGGCCAGCAGCGCCAGCCCCGACACATCGGTCAGAAACAGGCTGACCTGCCCGCGCCCGGCCGCGCCCAGGTAGCGCGCCGTGAGCCACACCACCGCAAAGCTCAGCCCCGCTGTAAGGACCCGCGCCGTGAAATGCCGAAGAATGCGCTGAAGCATGAAGGGGAAATTTGGGAGCGCAAGAACGCCAGATTCAAGTCGCGCCGTCTAGCACCTGCTGGTACAACTTCCCGAATGCAAGTCCTACGGCTGCTTCGCTGAATTCGGCCAGTGCCCGCGCCCGCATGGCTTCGGGCGCGGGCGGAGCAGCGAACGTAGCCAGTATAGCCTCCGCCAGTTCGGTTTCGTCGCCGGCCGTTACCAAGCGGCCATAGCGGCCGTCGGCGGGGAGCAGTTCGGGCACGCCGCCCACATGGGTGGCTACGGCAGGCAACCCGCTGGCCTGCGCCTCAATCAGCACACACGGCAGGTTCTCCACGTTTGAAAAAAGCACAAAGCAGGCAGCTGCTCGCATTTCTGTCGCTACCTGAGCATGAGTCAGCTTGCCCAGGAAGGTTACGGTGCCATCGGCTAGTAGGCCCAGCGTAGCCGCCTGCTGGCGCACCAAGGCCTCATCGGGGCCATAGCCTCCGATGCGAAGCCGCAATTCTGGCATCTGTGTGCGCAAACCTGCCACCGTGCGCAACAGCCCCGTCAAATTCTTGGCCGCCTCGTTGAAAGCAGCAGTGTGCAGTAGCTCGAAGCCAGAACTACGCCGCACCGGCGGAGGATAAAACAGGTCGGTGTCGACTACGTTGGGAATATAAGCAGTTCGCGCATTCTGTATTCCTAACGCAGCAAGCGCATTAGCCAAGTTGCGCGACACCGTGTGCACCGCCGCCGCCCGGCGCACCACCGCCCGCGTCAGCACCAGCCGCCACCAGCCGATACCACCGGCCCGCTCCGGCAAATACAGCGTCCAGTGCTCGGTGATGATGAATGGAATGCTCCGCACCGCCCGCAACACCCAGGCAAATAGGCCCGTGCGCAGCAGCACATGCACGTGTACCAGGTCGGGCCGCTGGCCGCCCCAATGCAGCCGCAGCCGCCGGTAACCGTGCAGCAGGCACCAGAAATACAGTAGCAGCTTCAGCGGTTTATCCAGCAGCGGCAGGCCCGTGGGCGTGGCGCGGTAGTAGTAGCGCAGCGTGGGTACGGGGCCACTGAAATCCTCGTCCGCCTCCACCAAACCCGGCAGTGGGCCACGCGCCACGGCGGCAAACAGCACCGCGCTATCCACGCCACCGTGGGCCGCGATGGCCGCCACGTGCCGGGCCACGAAGTCGCCGTCCTGGTCGTCGTAGCGGTGCGGGTACCACTTAGGCAGGTGCAAAACGCGGGACCTTTTCACCGGGGTCATCAAAATACTTTGCTGGGGCAACGGCGCACAAGGTACGGGTGTGGATTCGACCCAGCTACTGCCCAAACGTAAAGCATCTCCCTAACGCGTAGGCTGTGGCTGTACCACTAGCTCAGTAGTGCCGCTCAGGGGCAGGCCCTGCGTGCCTAAGCCTTCTCCTACCACCCGAAAGCGGCCAACGGCATCCGAGGTATAGAACGACAGTTGGGCCTGCCCGGTCGCGTCGGTTTGCACCATGGGGGCCCAGTAAAGCGTGGTGAAGCGCGGGTCGGGCAGGGCCGTGGAAGCAGCTGCCTCGTAGCGCGGCGCGTAGAACTCGCGCGCCCGGTAGTAGCCCGGCACCTGCATTGACAGCAGGCCGGTGCGGGCCGCCGCAAAGGCGTCCTTGGGGTCGGTGTCATACACCAAACCCACCTTGCGCGAATGCACTGCGATAACGCCGCCGGCGCCCTGGGTACCGAACAGCCCGGCCCCGTTTTGCGTCATCACATCAATGGACTCGGTGTCGCTGATTGGAAAGGCAGCAAAATCACTGGCCGACACGACAGTACCATCAATCAGGTACAGCGCCTCAACTAGGAAATTATTTTTGGCCGCATTACCGCCCATTGACATGATGTTGCGGATGTTGACGTGCCCACCCGACACCGTGACTCCCGCCAGGCGTCCCTGCAGGTAGTCGGCTACCGTTTGGCTATTGCCGTTTTTAGCCAGCTCGCCCACTTGCAGCACCTTGGCGTTGCCCAGCGAATAAGGCCGCGCAATCCCATCATCGGTTTTGGTTCGGTTGCCGAGCACCTTCACCGTACTCAGCGCAATGGTCGAGTGTGCGAGGCTCTTTTCGGCAGTGTGCTGCTGCTGGCTGGCATGTACGTAGGCAGCCAGTGCCGAAGAACCGGCCGGGCTCGTGAGCAGCGCCGCGGACAGCATAGCCCCAATGGGCGGGGGGCCCAGCACCCGAATCAGTAGCTCGCGCTCGCCCTTCAAGGGCTGGGCGCGCACCATTACCTGGGTTGTATCCAGGCCGTCGAGGCCCCGGAACCGGAAGCGCCCGCTGGCATCGGCGGGCATCTCGGCCTGGCGGGCGGGGTTGGTTTGCAAATAGGCCACGGTACGCACGGCGGGTTGCCGGGCCGCCGTCAACACCTGCCCGCTCACCGTCAGGGCCTGCTCTGGCAGAAATTCGGGCTTGGCCAATGTATTAGCCAGCAGCTCTTTCCACACAAAGCGACGCCACCCTTGGGTGAGCAGCAAATCGTTGAGTGCCTGGCGAATTTCCGGAGTTTGTGGCTCACGGAAATAATAGCCGGGCGCTTCAACGGGCCCGCTCAGGTCGGAGCTCAGCAACAGATGCGAGACAATGGTGGGTCCGTCATCGGCCACGGAAGCGGCGCTGACGGCCACCGAAAACTGCCCGGCAATGGGCTGGCCGGTGGCGTCGGTGGCCTTCAGGCGCAGTTGCACGGCCTCGCGCGGGCCGTAGGCCGTTTTGTTTGGGGTAAGAGTCAGCCGTACTCCGGGTGGATTAGGCACAAAAACCAGCCGTTCGCACTCCGCCGTTCCCTTCTCATCGAACAAGGTAAGGTGCGCAAGCCCCGGCTGAAACTTCGCCTTGGGCAGCCGCACGGCCACGGGCGCAGCCCCCGCACCGGGCACGGCCACCGCGAAGCTCACCTGCCCGCGCACCTGGGCCAGCAGCATGGCCGGTCCCGCTGGTGCCGCGCCGGGCGCTGCGTGCCGCCGTATGGTTACCAGGAAGTCGGTTTCGGTTTCGCTCACGCGCAGCGCGTAGCCGGTGGGTTGGCTGGCGGGCAGGGCGTACTCAGTTCGCACCGAGCCCGGCCCGGCCACCACCGCCCGGTAGTGCTGGCCTGGGGCCGGGGCCAGCCGGAAAGTACCCATGCCCAAATGACGGCTGCGGAATTGCGTCAGCTCCCGCCCCTGCCCATCGAGCACTACTCCCTGCGCTTCCGCCCCGTGCCCCTGGCTGTCAACGGCGCGAAAGGCGACTTCGCTTTCTATTCCATCAACCAGGCTGCCGCCTTCGGGAAAGAACTGCAGGTCGGTTTTCGTAGCGGGGAGCGGGCCGGCGGGCAGTTTGCCGCGCGCATCGAGCACTGCCAGGGGCCGGCTGAAGAAAAATGCGGGGCCGGCATTGCGCATCCAGCTGGTGTAGGCCCGGAGCTGGTAGGTGCCGGCGGGCAATGTGTCGGGCAGAACGATATCGCCGGGGGCTACGCCGGCCTGCAGGCGCAGGGTACGCTGGGCGACAATGCGGCGCTCGGGCGACACCAACTCCACGTACAGGATTTTGCTCAGCGTATCGGGCCGGTGCGAGTCGGCTTCGGCCAGGTAGGCCTTAAACCAGACCGTTTCGCCGCTGGCGTAGCAGGGCCGGTCGAGGTGCAGGTAGGCTTTTTCGGGCAGGGTCGTAGCGTAAAAGCCCAGCAGGCTTTTCACGATGCGCCGGAAAGGATTTTCTTCCGGCGGCAGCCGAAAGGCAGCAACGGAGAGCAAGCCGGCGATAATTGCCAGACTACCCAATGGGCGGTTCAATTTGGAAAAGGCCATTTTTTGCAAGGGTAGAATTAGCAGTGTAAAAGTAGCAGCCTTCTTTAAGCAGCCTGCCAGGTTCCTGAAACGCACTTCATATTGTATCATTGCTTTCTTTCCACCTTCTACTCAGAGCCATGATTCTGAAGCGCTTTCCTTTTGCTACCGGTAGCCTTGTGCTGGCTATGCTCCTGCTGCACCTGTCTGCCTGGGGCCAAATCAGGCTCGATGGCCAGGTGCGCGACGCCCGCACGCAGCAGCCCCTGCCTTTTGCCACGGTGTTTCTGGCCAACACCACCTACGGCACCACCACCGACTCGACCGGCCATTTTGCATTGGCTGGCCTGCCGGCCGGGCAATACGAGTTCATGGTGTCCTACGTGGGTTACGACCTCTATAAAAAACTACTCGACCTGCGCCAGTCGGTCACCTTCACACCCAGTCTCCAGCCCGCCGCTCATCTGGATGAAGTAGTGGTTCGACCGGCTGAAAACCGGCCGGCCGACTACCGGCGTTTCGTGCGACAGTTCCTGGGCGGCAGCGCTTTGTCGGAGCATTGCCGTATCGAAAACCCCGCCGACGTGGCCGTATTCATCGACCAGCGCCGCCACGAGCTGGTGGCCGTGGCCCCGCGGCACTTGTCGGTTATCAATCAGGCCCTGGGCTACCGCATCACCTATCACCACTTCGATTTCCGGGTCGACTACGCCAGCCAACGCATCACGTTTACGGCGGCGCCGGTGTTCGAAGAGTTGAAAAGCACTGATGCCCAGCAGCAGCAGCGCTGGGAGGCAAGCCGGCGCAAAGCCTACGCCGGCTCGCTGCCGCATTTCCTGCGCAGTGTGCGCGAAGACCGGCTCGCGCAGGAAGGGTTTCGGGTAGAGGCAATGGTCCTCGCGCTCAACTCGGGCCCCACGCAACAACGGATAAAGCAAGCCGGCGATTCGCTGGCTGCCGTTCTCACCCCTACCCCCGGCATCGTGGCCCTCGTGTACCAGCAGCCCTTGAGCGCCGCGCAAATAAGCAAGGCTGCGGCCGGCCAGGTGAAACTTGAAACCCCTTTCGACCTGCGCGTCACCTATCAGAACGAGCTGCCAGACGGCCAATATGCGGCCCGCATACTACAAGCCCGCATCAGCGAGTCGCGGGCCGCAGCCAAAAGCCAGTGGCCGGCAAGCCGGGCAGAAGTCGGACTGGGCCGGCCACCCTATGAGCCCGTGTTGGAAGTGTCGGAGCTGCACTTGCTGGGCCCGGCTGCCGTCATTCAGCCCAACGGCTACCTGGCCAACCCTATGAGCGTGAAAGTAGATGGCTACTGGGCTTTCGAAAGAGTAGGCGAAGCCCTGCCGCTCGACTATGTTCCCTCCCTGACTCGCTAGCGCCAGCGGGGCAATATCCGACGCAGTCGGTAAAAACAAAGCCCGCCCCTGCAAAGGGCGGGCTTTGTGCTGAATACAGGAATTAGCGTCAACCTGTTAGTTAGAACGAGTAGCGCAGACCCAGCTGCCCCTGCCAGCGCGAGGCCAGCTGGTCGACCGAGTACGTGGCCGGTGTGCCGTAGGTGTAGGTAGGCCGGTTGAACACTGAGGTGTAGCTACCCGAGAGGTTGCCCGCGCCATCGGCGTAGGCGGCGGCCTGCGTGAGACCCGTGCCCAGCGTCGAGTTGAAGGTGTTGGGCACGAAGTACTGGCGGCCCCAGCTCTTGTTTAGCAGGTTGCCCACGTTGATGAGGTCCAGCGAAATCTGGAGCGTGTGGCCACCTGAAGTCGTTACGCTAGCCGCGTTGGGCTCCAGGTTGCCGAGCTTGGCTTCCACCATGAAGCGCACATCGGCCTGGTTGTTCCAGGGGGTGCGGCCGGCGTTGCGCTCAGCATACTTGCCGCGGCGGGTGCTCAGGTACGAGTCGCCATCCACGAAGCGGCTGAAGGCGTTGTACTGCGCGCCGCTGGCATCCACGGCGAAGCCGCTGGGGTTAGTAGTGGTTTTGGGCACGGCCGTTACGAATGTGATGTCGCTCGGGCCGCTCGGGATGTAGGCCAGCTGCACGTTCTGCTGGCCGTTGCCGAGCAGGTTGTTGTTGTACACCCAGGTGTAGGGCGAGCCGCTGGCGTAGGTTAGCACCGAGGTGAAGTAGCCCGTGAAGCGCTGGGCGAATGTTTTATGCAGGTTAAGCGAGGCCACCACGCGATGGCGCAGGTCGAAGTTGGAGAAGGCCACGGCTGGGTCGTTCACGTTCAGGGCCGGGTTCAGCTCCCAGTTGCTCTGGGGCGAGTTCCGGATGCCGTTGCTGATGTCGTAGCTGCGGCCGTAGGTGTAGGCCACCGAGGCATCAATCAGGTTGTTAATCGTTTGGCCCACCGAGCCGGTCAGCTGGTAGCGGTAGCCTTTCTGGGTATTGGTCAGGAAGAAGGCGTTCGAGAAGCCGTTGTTCACCTTGCTGCCGAATGCGGCGGCCGTGTAGCGTGGGCTTTCGGTCGGGCCCTGGCCCAGGTACGTCACGTTGTCGGCCAGGTTGATGTTCTCGAACTTCACGTCCTGCAAAGTCTTCGTGTAGAGGCCTTCCACCGAGAAGCGCGTGCCGGTTTTCAGCTTGTAGTCGAGCGCCAGCGACGAGCGCCACACCTGCGGCATCTTGAAGTCGTTGTCAATCAGGTTCACTTCGGTGGTGCCGGCCTTCAGGTTGGCGGGGTTGTAAGCCGCGCTGGCCAGCTGGCTGTAAATCTTGTTCGGGTCCGAGTTCAGGGTATAAACGGTGCCGGCGCCGCCATTCGTCGCCCGGATGTTGTTCACGTCGACCGAGTTGAAGTTTACGCCGTTGTTGTAGTAGGCGTAGCCGAACCAGGCAAACGGCACCCGGCCCGTGAACACGCCCGTGCCGCCGCGCAGCACCAGCGAGCCGTCGCCCTTCGCGTCGTAGTTGAAGCCCAGGCGCGGCGAAATCTGCACCTGGCCCAGGTAGTTGTTGTCGAGGTCTTTCCAGGCCGTGTGCGAGTAGGTCTGGCCGAGGGTGTTGGCATCGTTCTGCGGGTTGTTCACCAGGCCGGTATTCAGGGCGGGCTTGGTGGGCAGCGAAGCAATATCGAAACGCACGCCGGGCGTAATTTTCAGCTTGTCGTTCACGTTCCACTCGTCCTGCAGGTAGGCGCTGAAGAAGTTGATGTTGAACGCCGCCGACGGGTTGTTGAAGTTGTTGGCGTAGGAATTGTCGGTGTTGTTGTAAGTGCCGCGAATGCGGTTGGGCTTGTCGGCCATAAAGTCGGCCACGTTATTGTACTCGACACGGCCGTTCCAGGAGTTGATAAAGCCGTAGTCGATGTGGTACAGCTCGTTGTGCGTACCCAGCGTGAGGGCGTGGGCGCCCTTATAAAAGGTGAAGTTGTCGGTGATTTCGAACGTCTTCTGGCGGGTATTGAAGATGCTGGCCTCGCGGTCCGAGCCCAGCAGCACCTGGTTCGAGCCCACGTAGCCTTTGCTGGCGTCGGTGCCCACGTTGTTAATCTGCACGGCCGGAAACAGCGTGCTCTGGCCGCCCAGCAGGTCGCGGAAGTCGTGGATATTGGTGTAGCCCAGAATCAGGTTGTTGGCAAACTGGCTGCTGAAGTTGCTCTTCACCTCCAGCACCGTCGAGTTCTGCACGTTGTTCTGGTTGAAGTCCTGCGAACCAAACTTGAACAGGCTGCCCGAACGCTCCAGGTTGGTCGCCGTCGAGGTGATGAAGTTGTGGCGCAGCGCAATGCTGGTTTTGTCGCTCAGGTTCCAGTCGAGGCGGGCAAACACTTTGTTCGAATTCGCGTGGATGTTGTAGTCGCCGTACTCGCCCACGTTGTAGCCGTAGCTGTTCTGCAGCTTGCTCGAAATCTGCTGGGCCAGGTCCGTGGTCACCGGCGAGCCGGCCGTGCCCGCGCCGTAAAACTGCGGCTCTTGGCGGCGGGCAATTTCGGCGTTCGTAAAGAAGAACAGCTTGTTCTTGATAATCGGCCCGCCCACCCGGAAACCGGTCTGGTAGTCGTGGTACTCCGAGCCAATCTTACTGCGGTTTTCGTCGATGCTGCGGCCGGTCACGTTCTGGTTGCGGCCGTAACCATACACCGAGCCGTGGAAGTCGTTGGTGCCCGAGCGCGTCACGGCGTTAATGGAGCCGCCCGTGAAGTTGCCCAGCTTCACATCAAACGGCGCCACCGACGCCTGAATTTCCTGAATGGCATCGAGCGAAATAGGGTTGGCGCGGGCCGAGCCGCCGGGCAGGCCGCTGGTACCGCTCTGCCCGCCCAGCGAGGGCGAAAAACCGATGGCATCGTTGTTCACGGCTCCATCGAGGGTAATGTTGTTGTAGCGGAAGCTCGAACCGGCAAACGAGTTGCCCGAGTTGCGCGGGTCGAGGCGCGTGAAGTCCTGGATGCTGCGCGAAATGGTGGGCAGCTGCTGCAGGGCTTCGCGGCCCACGGTGGTGCCGGCCCCGGTTTTGGTGGCCTGGGTGTTGCCCACCACCACTACTTCGTTCAGCTGCTGGGCTTCGGTGGCCAGCACAAAGTTCAGCTTGGTGCTGTTGCCCAGCGTCAGGTACACGCCGCTCACGGTCTGCTCCTTAAAGCCCACGTAAGTTACGGTTACCTCATAAGGCCCGCCGGGGGCCAGGTTCGGAATCGTGAAACGACCGTCGGGCTCGGTACCGGTGCCGCGCTTGGTGCCGGTGGGCAGGTTGGTGGCCACCACCGTCACGCCAATCAGCTCTTCGCCCTTATCGGAGGTCACCTTGCCGGTCAGGGCCGAGGTCGTTACCTGCGCCCAGCTGGCGGGCAAGCCGGCCAGTAGCAGCACAAGCAGGAGCAAAACATGAGTAAAGCGAGTACGCACAAACATAAATTGAGAGGGTTGATTGCGGGTGCAAAGGTCTGGCCCCTCAACGGCGGCCCAGCCTTCAGGGGCGTTGCCGAATTGTTGTATTTCAATCTGTTGTATAACATTTGCGTAACACCTGCCTTGCTTTTACCCGCTGGCACCTCCACCATCGCGGCAGCCCCACCCGCGGCCGCCGTATCATTGTTGGGTCAATTCATTAATTGGCCCGCTTAACTTCTCCGCTATGCTTATTTCCATGACCGGCTTCGGCCAGGCCCACCGCGAAACCGATACCTACGCCGCCACCGTCGAGCTCCGCTCCGTCAACTCCAAAACCATGGACCTGACGCTGCGCCTGCCCCGCTTCCTGATGCCGCACGAACTCGAAATCCGCAACACCGTTACCAAGGCCCTGCTGCGCGGCAAAGTCAACCTCAACCTCGATTTCGTGCGGCCAGCCGCCGCCCGCGCTGCCACTACGCTCAACAAAGAGGCTTTAGTAGCTGCCTTCAATGAGCTGAAAGCCATTGGCGAAACCTTTGGTATTTTGGCCGGCGAAGATACCCTGCTGGCGGCGCTGCGCCTGCCCGGCGTCATCCCCAGCGCCACCGAGATGCGCGAGGCCGAGCCCGCTGCCGAGGAGATTACCTGGGCCGAGCTCCAGCCATTGCTCACCGAAGCCCTGGCCGCCATTCAGCAGTTCCGGCACGACGAAGGCCAAACCCTGACCACCGAAATTCTGGGTTACGTGGCCACCATTCGCCAGCAGCTTATCGAAGTCGAAGCCCGCGACCCGGCCCGCATCGAGCATGTGCGCCAGCGCCTTGCCGGCCACCTCGCCGAGCTCACCAGCCACGAGCAGTTCAACGCCACCCGCTTCGAGCAGGAAGTTTTATACTATATAGAGAAGCTCGATATCGCGGAGGAGAAAGTACGCCTGGCAGCCCACTTGGCCTATTTCGAGCAGGCCGTAAATCAGCCAGATGAGGCTGTAGGCAAGAAGTTAGGCTTTCTGGCCCAGGAAATTGGCCGCGAAATCAACACCATCGGTTCCAAGGCCAACGACGCCGCCGTACAGCACCTAGTAGTCGGCATGAAGGAGGAGTTGGAAAAAATTAAAGAGCAGCTCAACAATATTTTATAGACTGTTTTCCAGCCTTGGGAAAACACGGCCAAATATTCACCGTGGGTTATGTGGTGTTCATCGAAAATTTGCCGCCTGTAATTGAATTAATCTCATAAAGCAAATTACAAAACAAGCTTTATCACGGCATTTTGTCCTTCGAAGCGGTATTTTGGCATGCTTTTGTATACTAAGCCAACCTGCCGATTATTAAGCCATTATTGTCTGCATTGCGTAGGCATATTTGGTCAATAAAAAATAATTCGCAATATTTGTAACCAGAAAGTTGGATTGTTAAATATTGTATCTAACTTGGCTACACGAAAACAGCTTACTACCCCCACCTCCTTATCCCTAATTGTATGAAATCTACACTACTACTTTGCATTCTGGGCATTTTGTTAACGGCCGCCAAGCCCCTGTCCGAGATTGAGTTGGTGAAGAAGCGCGTACTCAGCGAGCGGGTTGAAATCCTGATTCCCAAGGGTTTCGAAGTAATGACTGAGCAGCAGATGGACTTCGCCTACGCCAAGGCGCAGAGCCGGCCCAGCGTAATTTTCACCAACAACAACCTCATCAGCCTCGCCTTCAACTACAGCGACAACGACGCCGACCAGGACATGGTTGACGTGTATGCCGCTTCGTTTGGCAAGACTTACCACAAGCAGTACAAAGAAGCCACCTGGTTCGGCGACGGCGTGAAGAACATCAACAACCGCAAGGTTGGCTACCTCGAATTCATGAAGCCTGAGATGGGCCACGAGGTGTACACGCTGGTGTTCTTCACCGACGTAGAAGGCAAGTTGATGATTTGCACCTTCAACTGCGCCGACCGTCAGAAGCCCGAGTGGGAGCCCATCGCCAAGCAAATCATGCTCTCGCTGAAAGCTAAAGGCTAGGCCTTTCTAACAGCAAATACCAAAAGCGGTAGTCGAACCCAGGTTCGGCTACCGCTTTTTTGTGCTTATATTTTCCTGTCTGAACGTCATGCCGAGCGCAGCCGAAGCATCTCGCTCGCATCATTGCATCGGCTGAGTTACTAGAGCGGTTTCGTGGTCAGTGTACAGGCTGAACGATGAACGACCCCACCCCTACATCCACTGACTCCAAAACGGCTCTAAAGCACGCGAGATGCCTCGGCTGCGCTCGACATGACCGTCTTGTTGATGTATACTGCGCACCTACCGTTGCGCCGGTGCTGCCCCCAACTCGTTCAGGAAATCGCGAACCAGGCCATACGCCCCAGCGAATCCGACCAGCGACAAAGCCTTGGGCTTGTCGTTCACATCGTGGTAAGCAGCACTGCCGCCGCGGGTATAAAGAAAGAACGCCGGCACATCAGCCTCAGAAAACGGAAAATGGTCGGAGTTGGCCGCGCGGCCGCGGGCTGCCAGGGCCGGCAGGTAGTGGTGGGCGTCGTTGAGGGCAGTGAGGCGTTGGTAAGCGCTTTCAAACACGCGACCGTTGACGACGGTCGCGCCTTTTTCGCCAGTACCAAGCAAGTCGAGGTTCATCAGGAACTTGATGCGCTTGAGGGGAACGAGCGGATGCTTCACAAAATAATTGGAGCCTACCAAGCCGGCTTCTTCGGCTCCGAAAAGCAGGAAGATGACAGAATAAGCGGGGCGGTTTTCGGGTTTGGCGTAGTGGGCCGCCAGCTCCAGCAGCAAGGCCACGCCGCTGGCATTGTCGTTGGCGCCGGGGAAGTACACGTGCGGGCCCATCATGCCCAGGTGGTCGTAGTGCGCCGAGACGACCAGGAAGGAATCGGGGCGCACGGTGCCGCGCACCACGGCAGCCAAGTTCTGGGTTTGGTAACTGCGCTGCAGCTTCGCTCCCACGCGCACGGTGGCCCACACGGTGCGCCCCTTGGGGATGTTGGTGGCAGTATCGCCAAAAATAGCCTTGTCGAGCCACAGCGGCACTTTGCTGGCCAGCACTTCCACCCGGGGTTGGGGAGCTTGCTCGGCGGCCAACGAGGCCGTGAGCTTGGGCACCACCGTAATCCAAGCAGCGGCGGTGTTGAGGCGCTCGCGCAACGCGGGCAACTGCGCGAGGCGGGCCTCGTCGGCCGCGCGCAGCAGCAGTACCCGCTGGGGCCAGGGCGTGCGCAGGTAGCGGGAGCGCACGGCCGCCTGCGTGAATACCAGGGTATCGAGCAGCAGTAGGCGGGCTTTTACGTTGCCAGCGGCTGAGTTGGGGGCCGCTATGCAAGCTGTACCAGCAGGCCAGCCCCACCCCTTGCCCCCGCCCTCGGCCCGAATGGAGGCTGCTACGCCGTCGGGGAAAGTATTTACGTCCAACGTAAAGGGCTGCGTGTAATTGGGGGCCAGTGGCTCCAATTTCAGGCTTTGGAGGCGCTGCCGCAGGTAGGCAACGGCCAAGTGCTCGCCTTGCTGCACATAGCCGCGCCCGTGCAGCTTAGGCGACGCCAGCACTTTGATGGTGCGCTTGGCGCGCAGCCGATTCTGAGCCTGGGCCGGGTTGGGCAGTATGGCGCAGGCCAGCAGCACAGCCGCTACGGATGCAACCGGCCGGCGCCGGGCTGTACGGCCCGCCCACCACGCCGCCAGTCCGGCGGCCAGTGCTGCGCCCAGGCCGTCGCTAATCAGGTCCGACCATTCGCCGTGGCGGCCGAGGTGCATGGTCATTTGCAGCAGTTCGATGAAGCCCCCGAACAGCAGGCAGCCTACCAGTACTACCGTGGCGGCATGGCGGGCCAGCCAACGCCAGCGGCGCTGCCGATGCAGCGAGAACCAGCTGAGGGCGGCCAGCACGAAAAACACGCCCGCGTGGGCGGCTGTGTCGAACGACAACAGCTTCCACACGGGCGTGCGCGGCATTTCATCAGAAGGAGTAAGCGTGAGCACCAGCACCACGGCAGCCCACAGCAGCGGCAAAGCAGCGTAGGGCCGCGGAACGGGAGCGGGGGGCAAGGACCTGGGCGGATTGGGCGAAAGCATAAACATCGCGGCGCACAAGCCAAAGCCGTGCTACTTTTTACGCGCCTACGAGCTCGCCGTAGGTTTCAGCGGAAAGCAGGTCGGCCAATTCTTCGGGGTTGGCGATGGAGATTTTCACCATCCAGCCGTCGCCATAGGGGTCCGAGTTCACGGTTTCGGGGGCATCGCCCAGTTTGTCGTTCACTTCGAGCACGGTGCCGGTGATGGGGCTGAACAGGTCGGAAACGGTTTTCACGGCCTCTACGGTGCCGAATACGTCGTGGCGGGCTACCTCCTTGTCGAGGGTATCGATGTCGACGTATACAATGTCGCCCAGCTCTTTCTGCGCGTGGTCGGTGATGCCCACGTAGGCAACGTCGCCTTCAACGCGAATCCATTCGTGGTCTTTGGTATAGTGCAGGGTGGCGGGCAGGTTCATAAGAATGATGGATTGGTGGGTTGGCGGAGTAGTAGGTTGGCAACAAAATTAGGCAATGCGGCATTGGGGAAGGCGACGATGGCCGAAATGTTTTGCCGCAGCAAAACTGATTTCGGCCATCCGCTCTTTCATGCCCCTTGCAATCTACTTCCCCACTTACTGCGTGAGGCTGTAGCGCAGCTGCACGCCGCCTTCGGAAGCCGTGTTGCGGAAGGCGTTGCTGATGCGCGGCGTGGTCACGGTCTGGCTGTAGTAGAGCTGCAGATTAAGGCGGCTGTTGAGCAGGTAGTCGACGGTGGGGCGCAGCTGGAAGGTTTTGTTGCCGTTGGTAATCTGGCCCTGGGCGCGGCCGATGTTGCCCTGGTCCGTAGGACTGGTGGGGTCAGCGACGTCAATGATGCTGCGCTGGATGGTGATGTTGTCGCGGATGCTGAGGTCGAGGCGGGCGGTGAGGTTGTTTTTGAGCACGCGCTGCTCGCCGCCTATCCGGAAGGGCAGCTTCAGGCTGTTGGTGGCGTAGCCAAAGCCTATCACTATTTCATTGGTGTAGAGCTCAGTAACCTGGGCGTTGGTCACGTTCAGCACTACGGTGCGGTCGGTGCGGTATTCGAGGCGACCGGTGGCCCGGCTCACCGTCTGGAAATTAACTCCGATGAGGGGCGCCAGCCGCTCGGCAATGCTTACTTGGCCCACCACGTAGTACGGGATGAACTGCTGGTTGCTGGCGCTTATCTGATTGGGGAAATCAGGCTCCGAGAAATAAGTCGTTGCCGTGTTGTAGCTGCCGATGCTGTAGGTGGAAGCATAGGCATGGTTGAGCGTGAACGACGAGAAGTAGCGCTTAATTAGCGGCAGGTCGGCAAAGCCGTTGTAATCGACGCGCCAGTTAGGCAGCGGCAGCATGCTGAACGGGTTGAACTTCTTGGCCGTATAGCCATCAGACGAGCGGCCGTGGTAGGCATCGGAGAAGCTTTGAATCAGCACATCCTGCGAGTTGAAGCCATAGCCAATGCCACCTTGGCGGTCGTTCGTATTAGCGGCCAGCAGTTTGTCGCGAACGATTTTGCGATTACTCACGAATGTGTCGAACGCGCGCGACGTTTCGCCATTGGCCCCGAGGTCGCCAAACAGCGTCTGGATAGTAACGGTTGAAGTCTGGAACGAGCCACTGCCCAGCAGTGGATGGTCGGCCAGGAAGTAGCGGCCAGTGCTGGGGTCGAGGATGGGCTGTAGCGTTACCGAGTCGAGGAGGTTACGGTAGTACACCTGCTGGTTGCGGGCCAGCTGCCGGCGGGCATCCACTTGAATATTGAAGCCCCGAACAGGCTCAAGGGCGGTACGCAGGGTTAGGTTTTCGGTGAGCAGATTGCTCAGGGCGGTGTTCAGGTACTCACTACTCTGGGTGTACCAGCCGCGGCTGTCGGCCAGGTTGTACAGCTCGTTGAGGTCGTACTGCTTGCCTACAATGAAGGGCAGGCCCGGCGCTGTGAATCCTCTATCGAAACCGAAGAGGGCCGTTTTGGGCAAGTAGCCGGGCAGCAGCGTACCGTTGGACCGCACGTAGGTAAAATTGATGGAGCGGGCCGTCATCAGCCCACGCAGCACGGCTTTCACGAAGCGGTACTTCTCGCGGGTAGTATCAGCAGCGGCAGCGGGCTTACGGCCTTCGGGGTCGTTGGGGCGGCGCTCGGGGTTCAGCAGGTCGGTGGCCACGCTGCGCGGCTTGGCACCGGGAGCCGGAGCGTTGTTGATGATGTTGAGAAACTTCACCTTGTTGTAGAGCTTCACCAGGTCAATCTTGCCGTTGGCGCTAAACTCGGCGTTGTTCTGCACGGTGTTGCCCAGAAACAGAGCCACAGTCATTGTATCTAGTTCCGGATTGCCGACGGGCACCGGGAACTTGGGCGCGCGCAGCGAGGCCGACGAAGACTGCCAGTTGTAGGTGGCAGCGTAGCGGGCATCGGCGCTCAGCCAGTCGGTGAGCGGAAACTTATCGAGCGGCAGGCGGTAGGTAAGGGCTGCCACCTGGTTGAAGTTCACCGTACGGCCGCCGCGAATCAGGTTGTTTTCCAGCGAATTGCGGTTGTCGATGGCTTCCTGGCTCACGCCAATGGTGCGGCCCCGGCCCTCGTCGACTACGCCGCGGTTGGTGGCCGTGTAGTCAAAAATCAGACTCCTAGTCAGGTCCCACTTCAGGTCGTAAATACGGCTGATGTAGAAAGACTTCTGAATAATGGGGGCAATGCCAGCCGTGCTGGGCAGTTCGCCCGGGTTCGGCACGCGCTGCAGGAACCGCTCGTTGTAGCGCCGGTCGATGTCGGTGCGGAACGAGAAGCGCGAGGGCAGCGGCGTGAAGTTAATCTGCTGGAAAATCTTCAGGTAAGGGTTATCGAGGGCCTTTATTTTGGCCAGCGGCTCGTAGTTCTTCGGCGTGGTTTGGTACACGTAGGCCAAAGCGCCAGTGTACGACTTGGTGTAGTCGCGGTCGGTGCGGATGTCGGTGTGCAGGCGGTCGGTGAGCGAGAAGCTAAGGGCCAGGTTTTCCACATCCCAGGGCTTGGGCACGCTCGGCGTCGCGCCGGGCTTGGGCAGGCTGCGCTCCTTGCGCACGTTCAGCACCGACACGCTGCGGCTGGTGGTCTGGTCAATTACCTTCTTGCGGTACTCGGCCTGGGCAGCGGCGTCAATTTCTCCGTTCTTCCGGAATTTCTGCAGGCTCTGCTCCAGCTTGGTGTCGGGGTCGAGCGGGTCGTAGAGGGGCGAGCGGGTTTCGCGGCCCATCTGCAGCAGCACCGGTACGCGCAGGTTCAGGTTCGGCGGCAGGAATTTATCGGCGGCCACCGTGGTGTTCAAATCACCCCGGAACACGTCGTCGATGGAGCGCTGCTGCACCTTGTCCTGCAGGCCACCGAAGCCTACGCTGGTGAAGCTGCCGGTGGCCGTCACGTTGGCTACGTCGGCCAGCTTCACGTTCAGGCGGGCGGTAGCGGCGTAGCCAGCCTGCTGCTCAAAGTCGAACACCCGGAACTCATCGGCCCACAGGTTTACGGTTTTAGGCGAGGCCGATAGGTCGGTGCCGCCGGTAGGGTTTAGAATACCCAGCATCACGCCCTGCACAGCCGAGAAGTCAGGGTTGCCCACTACGGTGATGCTGGCCCCGTTGGGCAGGTTCACGGTAAAGGGCGTGGTATAGCTGTTAGTGGTTTGGTTACGCTTGGCCTTGGCGTCGATAAAGTCCTGGAAGGCTACGTCGATGCGGTTTTCCACGGGCCACACCTCGTCGGCCGAGGTGCCGGTGCTCAGCTTCAGGGGCAGCGAGTACTCGTAGAAATTCTGGGTGTAGTCGGTACCGATGCGCAGGAAGGCGCGCGTTTCGCCGTCGTGGGTTGTGTTGTCGTCGGTGTCGCCGTGCAGGAACAGGCGCAGGCGCTTGTAGCGCAGCAGGTTAATGGTGATGTTCTTGTAAGCAGCTTTGGCGAAGCCGTCGCTCAGGTCCTGCACACTCAGGCGCAGGCTTTGCTCGTTTTGCAGGCGCGAGGTGCTGCTGCTGCCGTATTCCTGGTCGCGCTTGATGCCGGGCGGCGACACGTATGGTATGCCCCCGCCGGCGGCTATGCCGTTTTCTTCCACGCTCACGGTGGAGATATTAAAGGCCCTGGCATCGATAAGAATACCCTGGGGCGGAACATTGCCCTGGCGCGCATCCACGAGCGGGTAAATGAAGCGGCGCCACTGGTTGGCCACGAACTGGGGCTGCACCAAGCGCAACACCACCGGGTCCTGCCAGCCAGTCATGTACATGCGCAGGAAGCGAATGGACTTGAAACCAAACGGCTGGCTGGCCCCACGAATGGCGGTGTACCGCTCCCGAATCGGAATGCGGAACTGGTACCAGGCCACTTCTTCGGTGCCTATTTTATTCGTCACCTTGTCGATGATGTAATTCGAGCCGATTTCGAGGGTGCCGGGCTTCAGGCTCATCTTGTACTCGTAGTAGCGCTCCACGTCCTGCACCACGTTGTCGCGGTTCAGGTCTTCCTTGTCGGGATAGGCTGTCGAGCTCAGCTGGCTGTTCTCCACGGAGTTGCCGTCGTAGCCATTGTAACTCTTGTAGCGGCCCAGCAGCTTGGTATTAGCTGCGTCGTAGCTGGGGTCGAGGTGGTGGCGGAAATCATCGGCCGAGGGGTCGGGCAGGCCCACGTAGGGTGCCCCGTATTGGGTCTGCTGGCGCTCGTTGTCATCACTCACGCCGTCGAGGCCCACGTCCTGAGCGGCCCGGGCGCCGGGGGCCGCGTTGAAAGCATCGGTCAGAAACTGCTGTTTGGTCACCACGCCATAGGGGGTGGTCGTCGTCAGGCCAGTAGGGTCCTGCCCGGGCACGGGCAGGCCATTCTCGAATTCGTGCTGGTTCTGGTCCTTCAGCACGTCTTCGCTCACATTGCCCAGGTTGATAACGAAGTCGCCGCCGGTGACATTGGCCTTATCGTTGCCGTCCTGGTCGGTGATGTTCACCATCGCATCGGGCGCGTTGGGGTTGGAAGCCTTCAGGAACGGGTCCATCATCCAGAACTCCAGGTACTCGATGTTGGCGTTGTCGAAGTCGGTGTCGAAGGTGATGGCCCGGCTCACGCCGCCGAACTTGTCTTCGGGCCGCTCATTCCCCGAAAATTTTTTGCCGTCGGTCGTGACGTTAGGATTGTAGTTGTAAGCGCCCCGTTCCTTCGGGTAATAGGCCATGTCGAAGGTGTACTCGTAGCCGTTGCCGGTCGAGCCCAAGTCTTTGTTGGGGAACACCTCGTCGCGTTTCACGCCGCGGATGTAGTGGTTGGTCAGGTCGCCCGCGCCGATGTTGCCCGGCACGTTGGGGCCACCGGTGTAGTAGCTCTGGTCGATGGTGTACCAGGCCAGGCGGGCGCGCTGGTAGGCATACTGCAAGCCCACCGCGGTGCTGCCGCCAATGGGCAGGGGCGTGCTGGCCAAACGCCAGGCCGGGATACTGGCCAGGCCGCCCAGCGTGTAGGGCGTGCGCGCATTCTCGAAGTCATCCACGTAGCTCACGCCGTTTTCGCCGTTGCCCAGCTGCGAGCGGCCCGGCAGCAGCTTGGCAAACTCCCCGCTGAAGGCAATGGTCGAAATCTCCTTGGTCGACACAAACGGAAGCATGTCCAGGTACTTGGTCAGTACCCGGCTGTCCTTCCGAATGCTGCCATCGAGGCCCACGATGGTGTTGTTGCCCGGCTCGTCGCCCACGTTTACGCGGTTGATGCCTGGGGCCTGGTTCTCCAGCAGGTGCAGGGCCGTGGCGCCCAGCGTCACGTCGTTGCTCAGGCGGTAGTCGAGGCGAGCGCCCAGCAGCTTGCGGGGCTGCACCTGCACCAGGGCGTTTTTCTCGAATTCAACCCGCAGTTCGTTGGCCGAGTTCAGGTAAGCCGGGTTCAGGATTTTCACCTTGGCCTGGTCGTAAAACACCTGGTAGTCGGTGCCCTCGGTGAGCAGCGTCGAGCCCGAGCGCACCCGCACCGAGCCCTGGGCAATGCCAATACCGGGCAGGTTAATCTCATCGGACCCGGCCCCGCCCTGGAAGCGCCCGCGCAGGAAAAACTTGTCCTTCTCCTGGCGCTGCTGGGCGTCGCTCTGGGTCTGGTTGTACAGCTCCGAGTACACGTACTTGTCAATCAGGGCCGTCTCGCTGGGGTCGAACTGCGTGCGCAGGTAAGACCCGAACGGCTGAATGTTGGGGAAAATGATTTTCCCCAGCTCCGGGTCAATCGTGATGCCCGGGAAAAAGTCAAAGTTGCCGTCGGGGTTGCGGTCGTTGTTGGGGTTTACGTGGTCGAGGTTCAGCACCTCAATCAGCGGGCGGTTGGCCAACTGGTTTCCTTCTTTCAGCGACACCAAGTCGACGCCGGTAGCGTCGTCTTTGTAAACGATTTGCAGCTGAAAATTGTCGCGGCTCAGCTGCGAGGCGTTCAGGGGATAGATGTTTTTCATCATCAAATCCCAGGTCGGCGTGTTGCGGGTGAGCAGGTTAGGGTTGTTTGGGTTCTTGGCCGGGTCAACCAAGCCAATGCCGGGGTTGCTGGCCCGCAGCATCTTCAGGAACACTACCTGGTCGGCGGGCAGCGAGCCGTAATCCTCCGACACCTCCCCTACTTTATAGGTCTTGCCGTTGTAGATGTAGGTGTAGCTCACGCCCAGTACCTGGTCCGGCAGCAGGGGCGTGTTCAGGCTCAGGTAGCCGAGCTGGGCGTTGAAGGTAAACTCCCGGCTGTCGAGCTTGCGCGCCCGCACCCGTTCGAAGTCTACGTTCTTGGCCAGGCCCAGCGTGTTTTGTAGGTAGGCATCCACGCCCAGATTGTCGCGGTTGGTTGGGCTGGAGGTCAGCTTGCTGAACTCCAGGTTGGCGCGGTTGTCGGCCGGCGTCTGAGGTGTGGCATTGGGGTTGGGCTGGAACAGTTGCTGCTGGTACACGCGCAGCGGCTCGGCCAGGTCCATCAGCGTCACCACGTTGCGCAGGGTTTCAGTGGTGCGGTTGTCGTTGGTCACGTACACCTCCAGGCGCGTGATGGTAACGCCGCTCTGGATGGTGGGCAGGTTACGCAGGGCCTGGTCGTAGCGCTCGCGGAAGTACTGCGACAGGAAGAAGTGCCGGTCCTTTTCGTACTGGCTGGCTTTCAGCTCGTACTGGCGGCTCTGGGCGCCGTTCTGGATGCGGACTTCGTCGGCGGTGCCACGCACGGTGGCGGCCACGGCCGTTACGCCCAGGCGGCCGAACTGCAGCTGGGTTTTCACCCCAAACAGGTTCTGGCCGCCCTGCACCAGCGAGTTGCCCAGCGGCAGGCTCACGTTGCCCAGGTCTACTTTGCGCACGATGTCATTTTCATCGCCCGCAAAGTCAAACTTCATCTGGTTGTCGAAGTCGAACGAGGCCTTGGTGTCGTAGTTGAACACCAGCTTGAGCCGGGTGCCAATCTGCCCGGTAAGGTTCACGTTGATGTTCTGCTCGAACAGAAAGTCGCCCACGCTTTGCTGGCGCAGGGTCAGGGCGGGGTTTTCGTTGCGGTTGAAGCGCGCCCCGAACTTGAGCGTGACCGCACCGGCCGGCCGGATATCGACGTAGCTGCCCCCAAAAATGCGGTTGGCAATGGGCCCGAGGTAAATTTTCGGAATCAGGCGCTGGGCCTGGGGCGTGCCCGGCGCGGCCGGCGCACCCGTGATGCCGCCCTTGGCTTTCTGGCGGTAATAGTCGCTAATGGCCTGGCGGCGCTGAAATTCTTCGTACTGCTTGTAGCTCACCACGCTGGGGTCGCGGTAGTCCACTTCCTTGCCCACCTTTTCTTCCACGTCGAACTGCTTCAGGCTGTCATCAACGGCCACGTTCAGCTTCACGGTTTTGGGCAGCGGCAGAATCAGCGGCGACTCGCGCCGCGTCTGGCCCAGGGGGCTGCCGGGCCGGTCGCGGAGCCGCACGCGGGGGCGGCGGCTGGCCTTGTACGGCCCAAGGGTATCCGTGCGGGGCGTGTCAAGGGCCAGGGTGCGCTGGGCGCGCAGCCACGCCCGGCTCAGGCGCGCCCCCGCCAATGGCGAGGCCGGGGCCCACCATGTCAGCAACGACGCAACTATAACTACCGATGCGGGAAATAATTTCTGACCAGATTTCAAGCAGATAAGTGTAAGAACACGCGCTACTTACGCAGCGCGCATCAGGCACAGCATTTACAATTTTAGCAGCAAGCCGCCTCAAACAAGCCTAATCCGGGCACGCGGCAAACTTCTGCGGCGCGGCTCAGTGCGACTTCAAAGCAAACTTAATCAATTCCTCCACGCTCAACTCCCCGCCGTGTTTGTGCTGAATCTGGTCCAGCTGCTTCTCGGCGGCGGACCGCGCAAAGCCGAGGGTCACCAGGGCCTGCAACGCTTCGGCGCGGCGCGTATTGTGCTGGCGGGCCAGCGGCACCGTGTCGACGCCGGCTTTGGCCAGCAGCTCATCCTTGCGCATCTTGTCTTTTAGCTCCAGAATCACGCGTTGAGCAGTTTTGGGGCCCACGCCCTTGATGGACTGAATGGCGCGCACGTTTTCGTGCACAATGGCGTCGCGGATTTCACCTACGTTCATGCTGCTCACCATCACAATACCCGTGCCCGGCCCAATGCCCGACACCGAAATCAACTGCATGAACAGCACCTTCTCGGCGGGGTCCAAAAAGCCGTAGAGCGTCTGCCCGTCTTCCTTGATGTGCTGGTAGGTGTAGATTTTGGTGGCCTCGCCCTCGGCCGGCAGCTTGGAGTAGGTGGCCAGTGAGATGCGGACTTCGTAGCCAATGCCGAGGATGTCGACAATGGCAAGGGTGGCGTCTTTGTAAGCAAGTTTACCGTCGAGGTAGGCAATCATGGAGCAGGGAAAAGAGGGAAGCGAAAGGCTGCGGGGGTAACACCATTTCGCAGGGTTTCATCTCCCAAATCTACTGGCTTTTCAGACAATTTTTTTGGGTGAAACCGGGAAGCAGAGTTACCTATTGGGTCATTCGGTTGGGAGCTTGGCTGGGAGGTGTGGGGCCCACCGGCAAATCGGCTCTATAAACGAACCCGGTGCGAAAACTGGTTTTACGGTCGCAGAGCCATTTGCTCTCCCGGCCAAAAACGCCAGCAAGCCCAGCAGCACACGTCAGAATACGTTAATTGCGACCATGAACAAGGAATTGGTCGCCCGCAACCTGCTGCACCAACGCACGCTGCGAGGGCTCACGCAGGAGCAACTGGCGGAACGGGCCGGCATCACGGCCCGCACCATTCAGCGCATTGAAGCAGCAACTGGCGCGCCGCACCTCACCACGCTGGCCCTACTCGCCGGGGCATTGGCCATCCCCGTGCAGGCGCTGTCGCAGGAGCCAACAGCTGCGCTGCCGGTGGTGGAGCCGGGCCGTGCCTCCCCCATCATGACCAGCAACCAGCTCGCCTTGCTGCACCTGGTGCCGTTACTGGGAATAGTGGTGCCCTTCGCCAATATCCTGGCCCCGGTATTCTTCTGGCTCAGCAGGCGAGCAACCGATGCCCGCTTCGATGCCCAAGGTCGCGCGGTCATTAATTTCCAGCTGTCGATGACGCTGGGAATTGGCTTGGGAGTGGGGTGCCTGGTGCTTTACTTTCCGGTGGGCGCCGTCCTGCTCGCGCTCTGCTACGGCCTAGTGGTGGCAATGAGCGTGGTGAATGCCCAGCGCGCCTTGCGCAACCACCGCGTTTACTATCCGCTGTCGCTGCCCATCTTCAGCAGCGCATCAACAGCGAAAGACGCCTAGGCTTCGGGCAGGTGTCGGGTAAATGTCGCCAGGCTCTACCAATGGTTATCAGACTTTTGCAGTGGTCACACCCTCTACTGAGTTGGGCCACTGCGCTATGCTGAAAACGATGCTTCACTTGCTGCTGGGCTGCCTGTTCAGCGCTACCGCCCTGGCCCAGCCCACCACTATTCGGCACCTGAAGGGCCCGCCCATCACGGCGGATGCGCTCACGGCCGGGCTGGCCCGGGTGTTCGACTCTGCCCACGTTGCAGGCCTCTCGGTACTGGTACTGGCGGGCTCTGAAGTGGCCTACGAACATTACTTCGGCACCAAGGACAGCCGCACCCACCAACCGCTCGACGCCGAAACCATTTCCTACGCCGCTTCCCTCACCAAGCCAGTAACGGCTTACATTTTTCTGCGCTTGGTGGAGCAGCACGTTTTTGCCTTGGACACGCCCGTCTACCGCTACCTCCGGCACCCCATTGCCGATTACCCAAAGTGGCAGGACCTGGCCCGCGACCCGGCCTTCCGGCGCATTACGCCCCGCATGCTGCTTTCCCACAGCTCGGGCCTGCCCGTGCTGCGCGATATGTACGGGCCGCGGCTGGCGACTATTGCCCCACCCGGCACGCAATTCTTTTATTCTAACGAGGGCTTTAACCTGCTGGGTGCCGTGATGGAAGAGCGGACGGGGCTGCCCTTGCAGACCCTTGCTGAACGGGAAGTGTTCGGCCCTCTGCACATGAACCACACCGGCTTTGTGTGGCAGGCGCGTTTTGCGGGCAACCATGCCGTGGGCCACGATGCGGCGGGCACCGCTATTGGCTACCAGCTGCGCATCAGTGCCCGTGGGGCGGGCTCTATGGTGACTACTCCGCGCGATTACGCGGCTTTTGTGCAGCACGTTATGGCCCGGCAAGGGCTGTCCCGAAAGCTGTACCGCCAGTACTTCGGCCGGCAGATTTCCGTAACGAGCCAGCGGGGCTGGGGCCCACGGCGCGATAGCCTGGCCCGGCAGCCCGACCCGCAGCGCAAAGCGTGGGGCCTGGGCTGGGGCTTGTTTCGGTCGCCCTACGGCCCGGCGTTCTGGCACGGCGGGCATGCCACGGGCTGGCAAAACCTCTGCGTTTGCTACCCCCGTCAGAAATACACCATCATCCTGCTCAGCAACAGCGACAACTTTGAGCGTGCTGCCGACCGGGTGCTACGCCTGTGCTCGGGCGATACCGCGGCCCTGCTGGAGTGGAGCAGCTTTTACGACGCCGCTACTGCTACCGATTCTGCTCCGGTGAGCATCGGCAAATAAGCCAAACAGCAACTCTGCTCACCTTTCAGAAGCTGTTTGAATGACGGTAAAAGGCCTTAAAAACGATGTAGAGACGCATATTTGCGTCTCGTCGTCGAACGAAAAAAGCGGTATTCGTTCGACGACGAGACGCAAATATGCGTCTCTACATCGTTTGCCGATTAACTCAAACAGCTTCTCAGAAGTATCTGGTCAAGCCTCGGCACGCCTCAACGGAGCCAACCGTCCGGAGACTTCGCTTCTCACACTTTGGCCTTCTTAGCAGCGATGTAGTCATTTACTACCCGCTCTAGAATCTCCAGCGGCAGCGCGCCGTTTTTCAGCACCACGTCGTGGAAGTCGCGCAGGTCGAACCGGGGGCCGAGCTGCAGCTTGGCTCGCTCGCGCAGCTCCAGAATTTTCAGCATGCCCACTTTGTAGGCGCAGGCTTGGCCGGGCATCACGATGTAGCGCTCCACTTCGGCCGTCACGTCCGAGAGGGCCATGCCCGTAGTGCGGCGCATGTAGTCGATGGCCTGCTCGCGGGTCCAGCGCTGGTCGTGCAGGCCGGTATCCACCACCAGGCGGGCAGCGCGGAACAGCTCGGCGCGCAAGCCCCCCAGCTTGTCGTACGGGTTCTTTTCGAAACCCAGCTCGGCGGCTACGCGCTCAGCGTACAGCGCCCAGCCCTCGCTGTAGGCCGTGAAAGGCACCAGCGTGCGGAACGTCGGCAAGCCACTCAGCTCCTGGGCAATACCGATTTGAAAGTGGTGCCCGGGAATGCCTTCGTGATACGCCAGCGTGCGCATGCCGAACTTGGGCGTGGCCTTCACGTCGTAGAGGCTGGCATAGAAGATACCGGGCCGTGAGCCATCCAGCGCGCCCGGCTCATAGTAAGCCCCGGCCGACGTCTTTTCCTTGAACACGGGCACCCGGCGCACCTCCAGGGCCGCTTTGGGCCGTAGTCGGAAGGCGCTGCTCAGACCCTTGTCAACCTCGGTCAGAATGGTGCGGTAGTCAACCAGAATCTGCGCGCGGCCGCTGTCAGTATCGGCGTACAGGAAACGTGGCTCTTCGCCCAGGCGGGCCATCGTTGGGCCCACGCTGTCGGCGCCCACAATTTTTTCAGCCTGTAGAATGGCGCGCATTTCGGCGGTGATACGGGCCACCTCGCTCCTTCCCAGCGCGTGGATTTGCGCGGCTGTGAGGTTGGTAGTCGTGTTCTGACGCAAACAATACGCGTAGTAGGCTGCGCCGTCGGGGAATTTCCACACGCCAGCATCATTGGTTGAGCGCGGCCGCAGGCCCGTGAAGTGGTCAATGAGTTTTTGGTAAGCCGGGTACACCTTGCCGGTGATGCGGCTTTTGGCGTCGGCTAGCAACTGCTGTTGCGCGGCGGCATCTACGCCTTCGGCTTTTTTCAGCTTGTCGGCTAGCGAGGTATACAGGATGCTTTGCTCGGCGGGCTGCGCTACCAGTGCTTTCATCTCGCTCAACACCTTGTCGATGACGAAGGTGGGCGGCACCACGCCACGCTTCTCCCGAATCTTCAGCCCTTCCAGTACCTGGGCAAACTTGGGCCCCACGGCACTCAGGCGCTCGTTGTAGTACTCGGCATCGCGTCGGTTGTGCACTTGGTGCACGTTGGCCATGAAGCCCGGAAACTCATTCTGCACCCCAAACATCTGGTTGACGGGGTAATTGTTGTAGCGGAATTTGTTGCCCGCCAGCGCATTGCCCATGAACCAGTCGAGCACTTGGTAATTGAGGCGGTCCTGGCCGCGCAGGCCGGTGGTGTCGTAGCTGTGCAGGGTGGCGAGGTTCTCCTGCAGGCGAACCATCAGCCGGTCGTTCTGCTCTTCCGATTCATCATCAAGCCGCCGGTTGTGGCCCTGAATGCCTAATCCCTCCAGCAGCCGCAGCCGCGAGAGCAACTCCGGCGAATCGAGTGCGAACTGGATGAACACCTTTTCATAAAACGCCCGCTTGAACACCGGCTTAAACCAGAAGATGTTGATAACCAACGCTACGACAATCAACAGCAACACCCCCAGCGTGCGCAGAATAATTTTTTTCATGCCGCAAGGTAGGACGCGCGGCTATATAGTGGAACCTTGACAAATAAGAACGTCATGCAGAGCGCAGCGAAGCATCTCGCGTGCAATAGTAAACCCCGTCGATTGAGTTACTACTACACGCGAGATGCTTCGCTGCGCTCTGCATGACCGTTTTTGTCAGTTCATTTATAGTGCCTTGCCGCCCATCTGGGCATCGACCACCGCGATGGAGGCCATGTTCACGATGTCGCGCACGCTCGCGCCAAGCTGCAGGATGTGCACCGGCTTGCGCATGCCCATCAGCACAGGCCCGATTACCTCGGTACCGCTGATTTCCTGCAGCACTTTGTAGGCAATGTTGCCCGACTCTACGTTAGGGAAAATCAGGGTGTTGGCGCCCTTTTCGGCCAGCGGCGAGAAGCCGTAGTGCTCCTGCAGCAGCTGCGGGCTCAGGGCTACGTTGGCCTGCATCTCCCCGTCGATGAGCAGGTCGGGGAAGCGCTGCTTGGCCAGCTCGGTGGCGCGGCGGGTTTTTTCGGGCAGCGGCCCGGCGTTCGAGCCGAAGTTGGAGTAGCTGATAACGGCCACACGCGGCACCGCGTCGAAGAAGCGCACAGCCCGTGCCGTCAGGCCGATAATCTCGACCATCTCCTCAGCTGTTGGGTTGATGTTCACCGTGGTATCAGCAAAAAAGTATGGGCCTTTCTTATGCTGAATGATGTACATCGACGCCACCCGGCGAACGCCATCTTCAGTACCAATAACTTGTAATGAAGGGATGATGCTCTTGCCGTAATCCTTGGTGAGACCGGTGATGCAGGCGTCGGCCTCGCCGGTTTCCACCATCATGGCGGCGTAGTAGTTGCGCTCGCGCATCAGGCGGCGGCCTTCGTAGAGCGTCATGCCGCGGCGCTGGCGCTTCTGGTATAGCAGATTGGCGTATTCGTCGCGCTTGGCGTCCTGCTTCAGGATGTTGATGATTTCGCAGCCGTCGAGGTCGAGGCTGTTTTCGCGGGCAATGGATTCGATTTTTTCCTGCGGCCCCAGCAGAATGGGCGTGCAGATGCCTTCGTCCTGCAGAATCTGGGCGGCTTTCAGGATTTTGTAGTTGTCGGCCTCGGCAAACACCACGCGCTTGGGGTTGGCGCGGGCGGCCGAAGTCAGCCGGTTCATCAGCTTCTGGTTCACGCCCAGGCGGGCGCGGAGCTGGTCCTCATAGGCATTCCAGTCTTCGATGGGCAGGCGGGCTACGCCGCTTTCCATAGCGGCTTTCGCCACCGCCGGGCTAATGCTGGTAATCAGGCGCGGGTCGAGCGGCTTCGGAATCAGGTAGTTCCGGCCGAAAGCCAGGGTGTTGTCGCCGTAGGCCTTGTTCACCATATCGGGCACGGGCTCCTTGCTGAGGTGGGCCAGCGCATGCACCGCGGCCAGCTTCATGGCCTCGTTGATTTCGGTGGCGCGCACGTCCAACGCTCCCCGAAAAATGTAGGGAAAGCCCAGCACGTTGTTCACCTGGTTGGGGTGGTCGGAGCGGCCGGTAGCCATCACGAGGTCGTCGCGGGTGGCCATGGCCAGCTGGTAGCTCACCTCGGGGTCGGGGTTGGCCAGGGCGAACACAATGGGGTTGTCGGCCATTTTCAGGAGCAGCCCGGCGGGCAGCACGTTGGCCGCCGACAGGCCCAAGAACACGTCGGCGCCTTCCATGGCTTCTTCCAGGTTGTTCACCGCCCGGGTGGTGGCAAACTGCATCTGAATGGGTGCCAGGTTGGTACGCCGCTCATGAATGAGGCCGTCCTTGTCGAACACCACGACGTTTTCTTTTTTCAGCCCCAGCGCCAGGTACAGGCGCAGGCACGACACGGCCGCCGCGCCCGCTCCGCTCACCACGAGCTTCACTTCGTCAATCTTCTTGCCCACGATTTCGAGCGCGTTCAGCAGCGCGGCCGACGTGATGATGGCCGTGCCGTGCTGGTCGTCGTGCATCAGCGGGATGTTCATCTTCTCACGCAGCTCCGTCTCGATGCGGAAGCACTCCGGCGCTTTGATGTCCTCCAGGTTGATGCCGCCAAACGTGGGCTCCAGCGACTTCACGATGCGGATGAACTCGTCGGGGTCGGTGCAATCAATCTCAATATCGAAGCAGTCGATGCCCGCGAACTTCTTGAACAGCACACCCTTCCCTTCCATTACCGGCTTGCTGGCGGCGGGGCCAATGTTGCCCAGGCCCAGCACCGCCGTGCCATTCGAAATAACGGCCACCAGATTGCCCTTGGCGGTGTATTTGTACACGTCGTCGGGGTTTTCGGCAATGGCCTTGCAGGGCTCGGCCACACCCGGCGAGTACGCCAGCGCCAGGTCGAGCTGGGTGCTCATGGGCTTGGTGGGCACCACTTCGAGCTTGCCGGCGGGCTCCTGCGAGTGGTAGTTGAGGGCGTCTTGCTTGTTTATCTTGAGCATCAGAAGTTCGGTTCGGGGAAACGGCGCGAATTGGCAGCGGCCGGCCCACAAGGTCCGGCTAATTCGGTCGAAATTACTTAGCGCGGCCAAATTTGACGCAAAAAGCCCCGCACCGGAGTGGGCGCGGGGCTTGATAAGCCGGCAACGGAGCAACTTACAACGGCAGCTCCGTGAACGTGCCGGTCAGGCGCAGGTCGCCATCGCGGCGCGGGTCGCTGGTGGAATTATAGCCCAGGAAGAGAAACGGCGATTTCACGTTCACGGCCTTCACCGTGTAGGTGCCGCTGATGAGGCGGCGCGGGGCATCGTAGGCGCTGATAATCAAGCTGCCTTCGAGGCGGGCGTTGTTGCTGTTGTAGGTGTTGGAGTAAGCATTGGCGCTGGCGCTCACGGGCCGGTTGTACGCTACCAGCACTTCGCCCACGCTGGCATCGGGCTGCGAGGCCAGCGTGTATGTGCCCACCAACCCAGATTTCTGGCGGCTCAGCGGCAGCGTGAACTGCACCTGGTCGCCCACAAAGTTGGCGGCGTTCGCATGCTCGAGTTTGATGACCAGCCGGTCGCTCAGCAGCTCGCCAGCGGGTTTCTGCGGCACCAAGCTCAGCGACTGGGTGCTGGCCGGACTGCTGGCTGTGGGGTAGAAATCGAAGGCCATGTTGATGGTAGCCGCCTGCGCGGGCGCGGGTTGCGCAGGGGTCGGCTGCGGGTCGGCTTCTTTTTTGGAGCAGGCGGTGAGCAGCGTAACAGCGAGTAGAAAGGAGGCGAGCTTTTTCATGGTTCGAAAACGTGAAAGTGGAAGGATGCTACTGCCGTTTTCAAGCGCCGTGCCAACTTAACCGGTTTTAGTTCCCGCCTGCTTTTTTATTTTTCTACATCGGCGGCCTAGCTCTGTGGCACCAGCAGCTTTTGGCCCAGCTTCACTTCGTCCGATTTCAGGTGGTTGAGCTCGCGCAGCATTTGCACGCTCACATTGAAGCGCTGCGACAGTTTAAACAGCGTGTCGCCCTGCTGCACGCGGTGTACCTGCGGTGTAGCAGGCCTGGCCTCAGGATGACGGCTGGCGCTGGCAGTTACTTCCGTTTTGGGAGTTGACAACCGAGATGCGGTTTCGCGGTGCGGCTTCTGGCGTGTTGCATCGTCTGCAGCCGGGGCCTGAAAAACCAGTTTCTGCCCGGG
This sequence comes from Hymenobacter glaciei, assembly GCF_039539585.1. Classification (NCBI taxonomy): domain Bacteria; kingdom Pseudomonadati; phylum Bacteroidota; class Cytophagia; order Cytophagales; family Hymenobacteraceae; genus Hymenobacter; species Hymenobacter glaciei. The sequence continues at coordinate 308,679 of NZ_BAABDK010000017.1, forward strand.
CACCACAGTTTCCGATTCGAGCTTATTCCAGGCCACCAGTTGGGCTACGCTCAGGCCGCGCTCGCGGGCCAGGCGGGTGAGGTAGTCGCCCCGGCGCACGGTGTACACGCCTTCGGTCGACTTCAGAGCCGGGGTTTCATCGGCTGCTACCGAGGCGGTGGCGGTTTCTTTCTCGCGGGCGTCGCTCGGCTTGGTTTCAGTAGCCCGGGCTTTCGCCACACTTATTTCGGGGGCAGCCGGCGGGGCAACCTGGGTGCGCGCTTCGGCCTTCTCAGCTTCGCGGGCTTCGGCTTTGGCCGTTTCGCGGGCCAACTGGCGAGCGGCGGCGCGGGCCTGCGCTTCGGCGGCCGCCTGCTGCACGGCTTGGCGCTGGCGAATAGCCACCAGGCGCAGTTCCTGCTGTTTCTCCTGTCGAATCAATTCCTGCATACGGGCCACTTCGCGAGCGTTGGCAGCGGCTTGCTCGCGACGAGCCAGGGTTTCTTCATCCACCACTGGCGCAACCGGCGCGGTAGTCAACGCCACGGTTTCCGGCACGGGCACAGCCTCACGAGCTGCGATGCTTGGAGCAGCCGTGGCCGGCAGTGACACAAATACCAGCAGCTCCCGGCCGGGCATCAAAGGGCGGTTTTTGGGCAGTTCGTTCCAGCGGCGCAGCTGGCCGGGGCTCACATCGAACCGCTCGGCCAGGCTGGCCACGGTTTCGCCCCGGCGCACGGTGTGCGCTACCCGGCGGAAACGAGGGGCACTGGTCTCGGTAGCAGCGCGAGGGCCAGCAGTCGCGGCCAGCAGCGCGCGGTTGGGCCAGGGCTCTACCCCGTCGAGGCGGGGCGGCAGGAAGCTTAGCGGGCGCGGCAACTCGGCCGCGGGCTCGCAGTAAGCCAGCAGGGTGGCGCGGTCTACGTCGCCAAGGTGCTCGGCCGCGGCGGCTGGGAAGCGCACCACGTAGGGCCGGTAGCCGGCCGGCAGCGCGGCACGGCGCAGCTCGGGGTTGAAGCGGGTAAGGTAGAGCGAATCGGTGTAGCCGCAGGCCCGGCTCAGGCGGCGCAGGTCGAAGGCCTGGCCGCGCAGGCCCAGCGTATCCATGGCTTCGGCGTACTGGTAGCGCAGCGTGGGCGTGCGCAGGCCGTGGGCCTCGGCGTACTTCATGCTGTACATAATGGCCGTGAAGGTGGGCACGTAATTGCGCGTTTCGGCCGGCATGTGCGGGTACAGGTCCCAAAAATTCTTTTTGCCGGTGCGGCGCATCACGCGCTGCACGCTGCCCGCGCCCCAGTTGTAGGCCGCCAGCACCAGCTCCCAATCGTGGAAGACACCATATAGGTAACGCAAGTGCTTGCAGGCCGCTTCGGTGGCCTTTTCCGGCGCCATGCGCTCGTCAATCCACTCGTCGCGCTTCAGGCGCAGGTCGCCGGCGGTGGGGCCCATAAACTGCCACAGGCCGGTGGCGCCCACCGGCGACTTAGCCGTTGGAATCAGGGCCGACTCCACCACGGCCAGGTACTTGAGGTCGGTGGGCAGGTTATACTTGGCCAGGTACTTCTCGAAAAGCGGGAAATACAGGTTTTCGCGTTCCAGCACGCGTTGCAGGTAGCTGCGGTTGCGGGCCGTGAACAAAGTAACGTAAGCCATCACCGAGTTGTTGAACTGGTGCGGCACCTCGGTTTCGAAGCAGCCCACGCGGTCGCACACCAGGTCGCGCATGGTGGGAGGGGTACGCAACCACTCCAGCCGGGCCGAGTCGATGCCCGGCACCGGCACGGCCACCAGCGAGTCGGGCTGCAGCTCCAGCCGCACGCGTACGGTGTCGCCCAGCAGGGCCGGCAGGGCCTGGGTTGTGGTGTCGGGGCGAGCCACGCGCTGGGCCTGGGCGTGAGCCACAGGCAGCAGTGCCGGCAGGGCCAGGGCCAACCACAACGCCCGGCCGCGCAATGCTTTTGTTTGCTTAATCCCTTGCTTCATAGCACTAAGATAGGCGCTGGATAAAGAACTTGTAGAGATGCAAGTACGCAGTTATTCCGAAAACGTGACGTTCAGCGTTTTTCTTTTCGCAACCCACCGGATTTTCTCCTCACCTGTTGGTGGGCAGTAGCCAAGCATCGCCTGGTGTCCGTTTCGTCCATCCATCAACGCAAAAAGCCCGCAACACGAGGTGCTGCGGGCTTTTTCATGCTTCAGAAGAAGCTATTTTTTCTGCGTTTTAACGGTCTTGCCCGAAACCTTGTCTTTTACTTCGGTTTCGTTCTTTTTCTCGTCCCGCTTGGTTTCGGGGTCGGTGTGCTTGGGGGTGGTTACGGGGGTGGCCATCGCGTGAAGGTTATAAATGAAGAATTAAGACCGTGTACGGCTAGCGGCCACCGGTAGCCATCGTCCAAGCATTTTTCCTTCTTTCCCCTGTAAGCAAGGTCCTGATACTGGTGCGCAGGCGCTGCACAGTGCGCGGGGTCTTTACCACCCGCAACTGGTTTTAGTAGCTCAGGCTCACGTCGACCAGCATGCTGTCGAAGCGGTATTGCCAAGCTCCCAAATACGGTCGCGCTCCTGCTGCTTCAGCGGCGCAGCGGCCGGAACCCAATCAGCCTCCCCCGACCGACCGCAGTAGCGGCGCAGTAGCGGCGCAGTAAGTATGGCATTGATGCCTGCGCAACGGTAGTCAACCGCAACGAGAAAGGGACGAAAAAAAGTTAGTCATGCATAACAATTTTCCTTTGATATCTGGATATATCCGTTGAAATTGCCAGCCTATTCAGACGGTATTTTTTGCAAAATTTTTAGCAAGCTGGCCACTTGTTGAAAATAATGGCAAAAAAACCGATTCTGCATAACCATCCTTTCATTCACTCCACTCCAATTCCCGCCCATGAAAACAACCCTATTCCTTTCCGGCCTCGTGCTGGCCACCTCCGCTGCTGCCCAGGCGCAGGCGCTGCCCGACCGCTACCGCAGCAACATAACCAGCACTGTGGCCACGACCACCGGCGTGGCGTTCAGCACCAATATTCCGCAGGTGAGCACCACCACCTTGCTCGGGTTTAAGCTTGCCAACGAGCAGACCTACGGGGCTGTGCAAATGACCCTGCGCATGGACATCTACCAGCCCCAGGGCGACACGCTCACTAAGCGGCCGGTTATCATTTTCTGCTTCGGTGGGGGCTTCGTGAACGGCAGCCGCACCGACGCCGACATGGTGGCACTGGCCCGCTCCTTTGCCCAACGCGGCTTCGTTACGGCCAGCATCGACTACCGCCTGGGCATGAACCTGACGGACCCCGAAAAGGCCAAGCGCGCCGTGTACCGCGCCTTGCAGGACGGCCGCTCGGCGGTGCGCTTCTTCCGAAACAACGCCCGCACCTACCGCGTCGACCCCAACCAGGTATTTATTTCGGGCCACAGCGCCGGGGCCTTTATCGCCTGCAACAACGCCTACGTCGACCGCGAGGCCGAGCGGCCCGCCTCCACGTTTGCTGTAAACGGCCTGGCCGACCTGGGCGCGCTCGATGCCATTGGTGACAACCGCACCGACGCCCTCGGCAGGGCCGTGAGCGGCAAGGCCAACGCCGTGCTCAGCTTTGCGGGAGCCGTCGTCGACCCTAATCACATCGAAGGGCCCACCGACGTGCCGGTGGCCTTGTTTCACAGCCAGAACGACCCCGTGGTGCCCTACTACTCCGGCAAGCCGTTTGCGTTTCTCGACATCGTGCCCGGCTTCAACCTGCCCGTCGTGTACGGCAGTAGTCCCATCAATGCCCGCGCCAATGCCGTGGGTGCGCCGCACCTGTTCTACACCTACTACTTCCGCGGGCACGACGTCCACTTCAGCCGGCTCACCTTTCCGCAGTTCGTTTACTCCGACATTGCGCCCCGGGGCGGCGACTTTTTCTACAACTACCGCCTCAAGCCCGCCACGGCTACCATCGGCGGCCCGGCCACGGTGTGCAGCAGCGCCCTCACCCAAACCTACAGCGTAGGCCCCAGCTATGGCTACTGCGACTGGCAGGCCACCGGCGGCACGATTGTGGCCCGCAACCGCGCCACCAACGGCGTGACCGTGGCCTGGAGCGCCAGCGCCACCACCCGCCGCCTCACGGCCACGCCCTACAGCCGCCAGCTGGCCCGGGGGCTGCCCGTAAGCCTGAATGTGAGCCTGGGCAGCTGCCCCAGCCTACTGGCCAACACTTCGCTGGCAGACGGCACCGATGCCCCAGCTGCCGGAGTTTTCGGAGCCTACCCGAACCCCACTACCGGCATACTGCATGTGCAGTTCGACAGCCAACTGCGCGGGCCCGCTTCTGTACGCCTGCTCGATAAATTCGGCACCGTGCGCGCCAGCGCTGAGCTAACCGACGCGGCTGCCACGCCCGAACAGCCGCTCGACCTGAGCGCGTTACCCGCCGGCGTGTACTACGTGCAGGTTACCACCGCCCAGCAAGTGCTGACGCGGCGCGTAGTGAAAGAATAGCGCCCCCTGACTACTTCGCGAATGGCTGGGAAAGGGCCGATGCAGTGTGCATCGGCCCTTTTTTCGGTCCAGTTGTCATTACGGTTCTACGCCTACTGTGCGCCGGATGCCCAGCTTTTTCATCCGGGCTTCCAGCGTTTTGGGGTTGATGTCGAGCAGCAACGCCGCGCCCTGCGCCCCGCTCACCCGGCCGCCGGTGCGCGTGAGGGCCGCCAGAATATGGTCCCGCTCCTGCTCCTTCAGCGTCTTGATGGGAGCCGAAGTCAAAACTGGCACTACTGCCGCCCCAGCCAGCGCCAAGGGCGCCGCCGCGAAGCCTGCAAACTCCAGAAACTGGCCCTGGCTCACGATAATGGCCTGTTCGAGCACATGCTCCAGCTCGCGGATATTGCCGGGCCAGCTATACGCCTGCAAGGCCCTCAAATCGACGGGCCGCACCTGCCGAATGGGCTTGCCCAGGCGCTTGCTTAGGCGCTGAATGAAATGGCGCAGCAGCGGCTCAATGTCTTCGCGGCGGTCGCGCAGCGGGGCCAACTCGATGGGGAAGACATTAAGGCGGTAGTATAAATCGGCCCGGAAACGGCCAGCAGCCACTTCGTCGGCCAGCACGCGGTTGGTGGCAGCAATCACCCGGGCATCGGAGTGCAGCACCTTGGTGCCACCCAGCCGCTCGAACTCCCGTTCCTGTAACACGCGCAGCAGCTTGGCCTGCAAATCGAGCGGCAGCTCCCCAATTTCATCAAGAAAAATAGAGCCGCCATTGGCCAGCTCGAACTTTCCGATACGGCGCTCCACGGCGCCGGTGAAGGCGCCTTTCTCATGGCCAAACAACTCGCTTTCGATAAGCTGAGCCGGCAAAGCCGCGCAGTTGAGCTTGATGAGGGCGCGGGCATGACGAGGCGAAGCATTGTGCAGCCCCCGGGCCACCAGCTCCTTGCCGGTGCCGGTTTCGCCCGATATCAGCACGGTGGTATCCGTAGGGGCCACCAAACCGATGCGGCGCTCGACCAACTGCAAAGCTGGGCTGCTCCCGATAAAGGTGCCCGAGTCGGCCCCGAACCGGGCGGAGGTGTTGATTTCGTCGACCAAGTACGTACGCTCCTGCTCTACCTGGGCCTTGAGCTCCTCAATCTGCTCGAAGGCAAAGAGGTTTTCCAGGGCCAGGGCAATTTGGGGGGTGAGCGCCAGCACGGTGGCCAGGTCTTCGGGGCGGAAGGCTGTGGGGTTGGGCGAGGCCAGCATAAGCACCGCCGCGCCGTCGGGCCGCTGCCAGACAGGCACAATGAGCATGGCCCGGGTGCCGTATTCCTCATACACGTGGCGCAGCAGCGGGTAACGCTGGGCCTGGGCCCGAAAATCATCGGCGACATACAGTCCCGGCTCCTTCAGCAAATCGTTCAGCTGGCGGTACATGGCCGACGTATCGAGTTGGTTCAGACCGTTTTGCCGGTTGGGGTCGAGGGCCAGCAGGGGCGCATCAGCGCCCTGGCCAGAGCGCGAAAATTCGGCAAAGCCCTCAAACGGCTCCTCTCGCCCGGCCCGTTGCACCCGCAGGCCAAAGTAGTCGAACAGCACCACCCGGCTCAGCGCCTCGGCTACGGCCCGGAACAACGGCTCGCGCTGCTTGATGCTGAGCAGCGCATTGGTGATGTTGAGTTGCAGGCTACGCTCCTGCTCACGGCGGGCTACCTCCTCAAAAGCCAGCGTGTTGGCTACCGCAATGGCTATCAGGGAGCCGATTTTTTCCAGCAGCTTTTCGTCGGCGGCCGTGAAGTGCGGTGTGCGGCGCGAGGCCAGCGTCATGAATCCCGTGAGGCGACCACCGATGTGCAGCGGCACGGCCGTGAGGTGGGTAATGCCCAAGTGCGTCATCTTTTTATACGCTGCATACTCCGGATAATCAGCCAAGTACTGCTGGGGAGTAAATTGCTGCACCCGCGGGTCGGCCACCAGCATTTCGAGGGGCGAGCCGGCGATGGGCGAAAAGTAGTCGGCTCCTGGCGGCAGCGGTGGCGCCTCATCGGTGCCATAATAATCGCGCAGAAACAGGCGCTTCTGCTTCACCTCTTCATCGAAGACATTGATGCCGATGAGGTCGAAGGGGAAAATCAGCCGCAGCTTAGTTGTAACGACTTTAAACAGCGAGTCCTTGTCGCGAATTGTAGCAATGGCTTCGTTGAGATGAAGCAGCAGTGTTTCGTCGGTTGTAGGCACCAGCTTGGCTTATTTTCCTGAAATAACAGGAGTTAAAATAAAGGAATTCCTCATATACAAGGAATAAAATGGGTAGCATGTTTTCATGGGCGGCACACATAAGTTGAAAACTTTATCTTAATCACATGATAATCAGTAAATAGGCGAAGTGAATATTTCTCCTTAAGGTGCTGGCACGTCTTTCGGTAAGAGCGGTGCACACCCTAAGCCACGTGGTCTTATGTTTTCTTCTCAATCTCTTACGGGCTTTGCTGGTTTGTCGCTATTCGGTGGCTTGCTACTAGCTCAGCCGGCACTGGCGCAAAACCAGCCCGGCGTTCCAGCGGCTTCCCAGGCCATTGGGCTGGCCAGCGACTCCCTAACCCTTGGCGCCACGCTGCAAGCGGTACTCGACGCCAACCCCAGCATCACCAACCTTACCGAGCTGGCAGCTGCCTCGACCAGCCGCCTGAGCCAGACGCGGGCCGGCTTCCTGCCCCAGGTAACCGGCACGGCCACCTACACCCGCATCGACCCGGTAGTGAAGCTGCCTGTTGGTGGCGAAACCCTACAGTTTGCGCCCAACAACAACTACGATTTTCACCTCACGGCCCAGTACCTGCTGTTCGATTTCGGCAAGAACGATGCGATTGTAAAAGTGGCCGAATCGCAGGTCCAGACTGCGCAGGACAACATCACCGTTGCCCGCCGCGACCTGGCGTTCAATGCCGCGCAGGTGTACTACAACATCCTGTTCATGCGCGAGAGCATTAAAGTGCAGGACCAGCAGATTGCCTCGCTGCAAGCCCACCGCAACGAAATGAACAAGCGCGTGGAAGCCGGCGTGAGCACCCGCTTCGACGTGACGACCACCGACGTGCGCATTACGCAGGCTCAGAACACCAAGCTCGACCTGCAAAACCAGCTGCGGAACCAGCAGGTACAACTGGCCCGCCTGCTGCACAAGCCTACCCAGGCCGACATCCCGGTGAAAGGCCGCCTGAGCTACGAGCCCCAGCCCGTGGACATTGAAGCCGAGGTGACCAAAGCCAGCAACAACCGCCCCGAAGTGAAGCTGGCCCGCGACGCCGAAAACACAGCCGCGCTCCAGGCCCGCTTCATCGAGAAAAGCAACATGCCCAGCCTCGGCGCAGGCGTGCAGGCCGGCGGCAAAAACGGCTACATCCTGCCCAACATCGACCGGATTCGCTTCAATACGGTGGGCGTCATTCAGCTATCGGTGCCGATTTACGACGGCAACAAGAACAAGAAGCAGCGCGTGGAGGCTGAGGCCAATGCCCGCGCCGCCGTGGCCCGCACCGCCGACACGCAGGAGCAAATCCGCGCCGATGTGCGCCAAGCCGTGAATAACATGGATTTCAGCCAGGCCCGCCATGCCAATGCACAGCAGCAGGTAGCCCAGGCCACCGAAGCGCTGGGCAAAGCCCGCGACCGCTACCGCTACGGCGTGGGCCAGAACCTCGACGTGCTGGATGCTGAAACCCAACTCTCGCAGGCCCGCCTGGCCCTCGTGCAAGCCGAATACAACTACACGCTGGGCCAGTACCAGCTGCGCCGCGCCACCGGCGAGCAGATTTGGCAATAGCGGTAAATGGGTGAGTGAGTAAATGAGCAAAGTACTCCAACGCAGTCTTTACCCCTAGTACTCATCTGCCAATCAAAACCTTACTCATTTACTCAGTCACTCATTTACCATTATGACCATCCTTTGTCCGCTCGATTTCTCGGCCGCTTCGGCTAGCCTGGTGGCCTATGCGGCGGCGCTGGCCGTGGCAATGGGGGCCGAGCTGCGGCTGCTGCACGTGTGCGAGCCGCAGGAGGACCCCACGGGCCAGCGCCCCGATGCTTCAGTGTTTGCGCCGTGCAAAGACCGGATGCAAAGCCTGCGTGCCGCCGCCGAAGCCGCTGGCGTAACGCAGGTGCACACCGGCATGGTGCGCGGCGAGGCTGCCCCGGAAATCGTGGCCGAAGCTGACCGCCAACAGGCTGATTTAATTGTTATTGGCGCGCACGGCCAAACGGGCCTCACGCGTTTTTTGATGGGTACTACTGCTGAAATCGTGCTCCGCACCGCCCGGTGCGCCACCTTATTGGTGCGCGCCCCTTTGCCTAATGAGGAATGAAGAATGAGCAATGAAGAGTGGGTTTTCCACCTTTTTCTTCACGGTCTCTCCCCTTCCTGATTCTCGCTTTCCCATTGTAATTCTTCATTCCTAATTCCTCATTCTTAATTCTATTAAGTAAGATGGCCCAGACCGAAACTTCCGTTCAAAACGCTCCTGCTCCTTACCCCAACGCGGCCGCTGAAAGCGAGCCGATGGAAGAGCCTAAAAAGCGCAACCCCGTTGTTCTTATCGTCCTGGCCCTGGTGCTGCTGGCTGGCAGCTATTATGGCTTCACGCGCTACCAGTTTGCCAAAGCCCACGAAAGCACCGACGACGCCCAAGTAGAAGGCGACGTGTACCCGGTGCTGCCCCGCGTAGGCGGCCCGGTGCTTGAAGTGAAAGTGGACGACAACCAGCCCGTGAAGAAGGGCCAAGTCCTCGTTACGCTTGACCCCGCCGATTATCAGCAGCGCGTGAATGCCGCTGAGGCAGCCCTGTTCGCCGCGCAGGCCCAGGTGGCAGCTGCCCGTGCCGGCGTGGCTACCGCCAGCGCGGGCGTGCGCACCGCCCAAACCGGCATCGGCGTGAGCCAGGCCAACCAGGAGCGCCTCCAGAAAGACCTTAAGCGCAGCGAATTGCTCCGCAAGCAGGACATCATCCCGCAGAGTGAGTACGATGCCGTACAGGCCAACCTGAAGGCCACTGCTGCCCAGCGGGCCACCGCTACCGACCAGGTGAGCGTGGCTCGCCAGCAGGTGGCCGCTGCCCAGCAGCAAGTTGCCGTGGCCCAAGCCGTAGTGAAACAGCGCCAGGCCGACCTCGACAACGCCAAGCTGCAGCTCAGCTACAGCACCATTACCGCACCGCAGGATGGCATCATCAGCAAGAAAAACGTGCAGCCGGGCCAAGTTGTCGGCCCCGGCCAGCAGCTGTTTGGCATTGTGGGCAGCGCCCGCACCTGGGTGGTAGCCAACTTCAAAGAAACCCAACTGGAAGACATGAAAGTGGGCCAGCAAGTGAGGATTGAAGTAGACGCCTATCCCAAAGAGGAATTCCAGGGCCACATCGAATCATTGTCGGCCGCTACCGGTGCCCGGTTCGCTCTGCTGCCCCCCGACAACGCCAGCGGCAACTTCGTGAAAGTGACCCAGCGCATCCCCGTGCGCATCGCGCTGGACAAGATTGACCCCGAGCACCCGCTCCGCGCCGGCATGAGCGTGAATGCGGTAGTAGCGGTAAAATAGAGAGTTGTCTCGTTCTGTCATCCTGAGCACAGCGAAGGACCTTATCACGCTGGCGCGGCTTGAATTGCGCCTATTTTTTCAGGTGTGACAAGGTCCTTCACTGCGTTCAGGATGACAGCAAAATCCATAGAACAGATATAACATGGAAACCGGATTTACCAAGTGGATTATCGTTGTGACGGTGGTCCTCTGCTGCTTGCTGGAGCTGATTGACACCAGTATTGTGAACGTGGCCCTCACCCAGATGATGGGCAACCTCTCGGCTACGCAGCAGGAAGTAACCTGGGTGATTGCCTCTTACGGCATTGCCAACGTGATTGTGATTCCGATGACTGGCTTTCTGGCCGAGCAGTTCGGACGCCGCAACTACTACTTCGTGTCGGTGGTCATCTTCACGCTGGCCTCCATGGCCTGCGGCCAGAGCACCAATATCTGGGAGCTGGTAGCGTTTCGTTTCATCCAGGGCATCGGCGGTGGCGCGCTCATGGCTACGTCGCAAGCCATTCTGATTGACACCTTCCCACCCAAGCAGTTGCCCATCGGCCAAGCGCTGTTCGGCATGGGCGTGATTATCGGCCCTACCATTGGTCCCACGCTAGGTGGCTACATTGTGGACAGTAACTTGGGCTGGCCCTGGATTTTTTACGTGAACGTGCCGGTGGGTATCCTGGCAGCCATCTTTACTTTGACGTTCATCCGCGACCCCGAGCGCATTAAAAACGCCATTCCGCGGCCCCTGCGAGAGATTGACTGGATGGGTATTGGCCTGCTGATTCTGGGCGTGGGCTCATTGCAATTGGTGCTGGAGCAAGGCGAAAGCGAAGACTGGTTCGAAAGCACTTACATCAACACGTTTGTCCTGTTGGCGGCCATTGGGGTCATTGGCTTTGTGTGGCGCGAGCTCACGGCTCGTCAGCCCATCGTGGACCTGCGCGTACTGGGCAGGAGTCGCAACCTGGCAGTCGGCGCAGTGCTGTCGTTTGTGCTGGGCTTCGGCATGTTTGCTTCGGTGTTTATTTTCCCGATTTTTACCCAGCGTATCCTCGGCTTCTCGGCGGCGCAGACTGGCCTGATGCTGCTACCGGGAGCTTTGGCTTCGGGCTTCATGATGCCAGTCATCGGGCGGTCGCTGCAAGCCGGCGTTCCGCAGAAGTTTATGATTCCGTTGGGCTTCGGCATTTTCTTCATTTTCACGTTCTGGATGGCCCAAATCATTTCGCCCAACGCCGGCCCCGATGACTTCTTCTGGCCCCTGATGGTACGTGGTTTGGGCATGGGCCTCATCTTCCTGCCCATTACCACGATGAGCCTGGCCGGCCTGAAAGGCAAGGATGCCGGCCAGGCCGCTGGCCTCACCGGCATGATTCGCCAGCTCGGCGGCTCGTTTGGCGTAGCCATTGTGGGAACGTACCTGGAGCGCAGCATTGCCCAGAACCGCGTCAGCCCACTGGCCCACATCTCGCTCTACGACGCCAACACCGTGCAGCGCATCCAAGCCTTCACCCAGAACTTCCTGGCGCACGGCTTCCCACTGGAGCAGGCCCGCAAGCAGGCCTACTATGCCCTCGAAGGCATTCTGATGAAGCAGGTATCCATCATCACCTACTCGCAGGTGTTCACGATGATTGGCGCATTCTTCGTGGTCTGCCTGCCGCTGGTGCTGCTCATCAAACGCGTAAAAATCACCGGCAAAGTCAGCATGGATGCCCACTGATGAGGTACGCTTACCAATGCGATAAGCACTTGTTGAAGAATAAAAAGCCCCGGCACTACAACGTGTTGGGGCTTTCTTTATCAGTAGCTTCGCCCACCTATGACGCTTCGCCTCCTCAGCCGCTACGCGCTGGCGCTTGTATTTGTGGGCGCAGGCCTGCTCCATTTCATCCACCCGGCCACTTACCTGGCCATTATGCCGCCGCAGCTGCCGCAGCCGCTGTTGCTGGTATACATCAGCGGTGTTTTTGAGCTACTGGGCGGCTTGGGCCTGCTACCGGCCCGCACCCGGCAACTGGCTGGCTGGGGCCTGCTGGCGTTGCTGGTAGCGGTGTTCCCGGCCAACGTGTACATGGCCTTGGTTCATGAGCAGTTGCACATTCCGGGCTGGGTAGCCTGGGGGCGCCTGCCGCTACAGCCCGTTATCATGTGGTGGGTGTGGCGGGTGATGCAGCAACGGTAGGCGTGGCGGGCGGCAACGCAGCCAGGAGTTCTTCCAGCAGCTCCATTTCGTGGGTCAGGCCGGCCAGGCGGGCGGCCGCCACGCCCTGAAGAACGGGGCCGCACTCGCCGCGTAGGCCACTCACAGCTTCCTGCTCAAACCGGTCGAGCCAGGCGGCCTCACGGGCGGGATTGGGCATGGGGCCGGTGTAGGCGCGCAAAGCAGGCAGGGCCGCCAGCCGGTTGGCAAACGCCGTGGCCCGGGCCTGCATGGTGGGCAGCTGCTGGCGCAGATTGGCCGCCTGCTGCCGACACGCCTGCAAACGGCGCAGCACGGGGCGGGAGTCGACGGGCATGGGCAAGGGCGGCGGGGCGGGTTCGGCCGACTGGCCTGGCTGCATCAGCAGGCCCTGCTTCGCCAGCGAAAGGCGCACGTCCGGAATGCCCTGCTGGCTTGGGCCCAGCGGCAAGCGGCGCTGCCCGGTTTCGGCTTGCGCCAGCACCACGCGGTGTACGCCCAGCCACGCGGCCAGGCGCTCCTGAGTGAGGCCGAAGTATTTTCGCAACGAATCGGCCATGGTCGGAAGCGGGCCGGCCGTTAGTGGCCAGCCCCGGTTGCTACCAACGCCGGACTTCATAAAATCTTGTAGCAGTGGGTTTGCTACAAGATTTGCCCTGCTGGTTTTTGTGTAGCAGAATACTCTGCCCGACTACTCCCAGCGGACATCCAGCAACCGCAGCTGCACGCTGCGCTGGCCGCGGTACTCGTTCATTTCCACGGTGTAGCACGCGCTGAAGGGCTGACCTTCCTCAATCTGGGGCAGGTAATCGGCCAGGCCGAAGCCAATGGCATCGAGGGCTGGGCCCTGGGCATCGGCAGAGGCAAGGCGCAGCTTGAGGTGGCCCACTCCTACCACGCGGGCGCTGTGCGGCACGGCAATCAGCCGATGCGAGGCAAAAATCGGGTTGGGGTTGCCCGGCCCGAAAGGCTCCATGCGGTGCAGCTCGGTGAAGAACTCCTCGGCAATGCGCCCAATGGGCAGTACGGCGGAAATCTCGACGGGCCGTACGAGGTGCTCGGTGGTGAGCGTGTCGGCCACTACCTGCTCGAATTGCCGCTGGAAAGCGGGCACATTTTCCACCTTCAGGGTGAGGCCGGCGGCGGCGCGGTGCCCCCCAAACTGGTCGAGCAGGGCCGAGCAGGATTCCAAGGCCTCGTGCACATCGAACCCCGCCACCGAGCGGGCCGAGCCGGTAGCCTTGCCGTCGCGCTGCGTGAGGATGACGGTGGGGCGGTAGTACTGGTCGAGGCAGCGCGAGGCTACGATGCCCAGCACACCTTGGTGCCAGTCGGCTTTGTAGAGCACGGTGGCGCGGGCGTTTTGCAGCACCGGGTCGCCGGCAATCATGTCGAGGGCTTCCTGGGTGGTATGCTGGTCCGAGCCGCGCCGCTGCTGGTTCATCTGGTCAACCACTTCGGCGGTATAGCGGGCTTCCTGCTGGTCGGGAGCCAGCAGCATGGCCACGGCCCGGCGGGCATCGCCCATGCGCCCGGCCGCGTTGATGCGTGGCGCAAACCCAAATATCAGGCTGCTGATGCCCAGCGCACCCTCGCGCAGGGTAGCCAGCTCGCGCAGGGCGGCGAGGCCCGGGCGCAGCAGGTGGTCGTCCTCATTGAAGCGGCGCAGGCCGTAAGAAGCCAACACCCGGTTTTCACCGGTGATGGGCACGATGTCAGCGGCGATGCTCACGGTTACCAAATCGAGCAAATCGTGCAGCGGCTCCTTGGGCAGGCCCAGGTGCTCGCCCAGCGCCTGCATCAGCTTGAAGCCCACACCGCAGCCCGAAAGCTCCTTGTATGGGTATTCGCAATCGGTCCGCTTGGGGTCGAGCACGGCCACGGCGGCAGGCAGCTCATCGCCGGGCAGGTGATGGTCGCAGATGATGAAATCGACGCCGCGGCTAGTGGCGTAAGCAACCTGCTCCACCGCCTTAATGCCGCAATCGAGGGCAATAATCAGGGCAAAGCCATTGTCAGCGGCCGTATCAATGGCCTTTTCTGAAATGCCGTAGCCTTCGGTGTACCGGTCGGGGATGTAGTCGCGCAGGCGCTCCACGCCGAACAGCGGCGTGAGGTAGCTCATCACGGTAGCCACCGAGGTGATGCCGTCGACGTCGTAGTCGCCCAGTACCAGCACCTTTTCGCCGGCCTGCAGGGCATGTGCCAGGCGGGTCACAGCACGGTCCATGCCGCGCATCAGCAGCGGGTTGGGCAGCTGGCGCAGGTCGGGGTGGAAGAAAGCAGCGGCCGCTTCGGGCGTGGCTATGCCGCGCTGCACCAGCAGGGCCGCAATCTCAGGGGCAATGAAGAGGGCCTCGGTGAGGGCGTGAACCTGGGCAGGGTCGGGTTGGGGGATATAATTCCAGCGTTTAGTCGCGGATATGGGCATTGGATACTTCGTCAAAATGGTGTCAAAAGTACGACCAATCCCCGCCCCGCGCCCGCCGCCGTACCTTTAGCGCTTACCGCTCTCCCACCCGCCGGCCATGCGCAAGCTCCGCGAATTTTATCGTCAGTACCATCAGTACATTGGTACCGATGTGCTCATGTACGGCGTGTTTATCTTGGCCCTGGCGCTACTATTCGTGTTTTTTGGGTAGGACGCAGCCTTTGCTGCGTCGAGCGTTGAACGAGAGAAAACATTGCGGCGCAATCGCCCGACGCAGCAAAGGCTGCGTCCTACTGCACGCCGTCGCCGCGCAGCTTGCGGAATCGCTTGCGGGCCTCTGCTACGTAAATACTGCCCGGGAACTTGGTGATAACCTGGTTGTACAGCGCCTGGGCCTGCACCTTGTCCTTCACGTCCTCCTCCTGAATACGGGCCAATAAAAACAGGGCATCGTCGCTCAGCACATCCGTTTTCGGATTATTGGTAATGCGCTCCAGCGTAGCCATCGCCCCGGGAAAGTCCCCGGTGCGCCGCAGCAGTTGCGCCTTGAGGTAGTACGTATCATCGGCCAACGAATGGCCGGGGAAGCGCTCCAGCAACGCATCGAGCCCCTTGAGGGCTTCGGGAATCTTGTTCTGAAACACGAGCTGCTCTACAGCAGCATAGGCTTTCAGCCCAAGGCCCAGGGTATCTTCCACGGTGTTGTCCTGAATCAGCAGCGAAAGCTGCATGGCGTCGTTGGCAATTTCGCGGGTGGTGGCTTCTTTCAGAATGTCGAGGTGACTTTGGGACAGCTTGAAATCGCCGGCGTAGTAACTCAGGCGGGCGTTGCGCAGCTTGGCCTCGTAGCCCAGCGGCGAGTCCTTGTGCGACTTTTCCACTTGTGAGTACAGCAAGGTCGCCTCCCAGGGCTCCCCTTTCAGAATGTACAGGTCGCCCTGGGTCACCTTGGCTTCGTCCACCACTTCATCGCTGGCGCGGGGCATGTCGATGACTTCCTGCAGCAGCGTCATGGCCTTAGCGCGCTCATTCAGCTGGAAGGCGTAGAGGTTGGCCAGGTTGCGGATGACAGAGGCACTGTTGGCGTTACGGCCCAGTTCAGTTAGCAGCTGGTCGTATTCGGCTACCAGGGCGCGCACTTTGGCAGGGTCTACAGGATAAGTCTCGCGCACCTGAGCCTCGCGGGCCTGCAGCAGGCGCTGGCGGGCCGCCGCGTAGTACGGGCCGCTGCGGTACTCTTTGGCCACGTATTCGAAGCCCTCAATAGCCGTTTCGTAGTCTTTGTTCTGCTGGGCAATGGCGGCCAGCTCCAGCACGCGCACGCCACCGCTCTGGGCGCGGCGGTCGAGGGCGCGGGCCTGCACCAGCGCCCCGGTGAAGTCGTGTCGCTGCATCTGCAGCCAGAGGAGTAGCTCGCTGTAGGCGGCCTGGTCCGGGTGGTCCTGCACGGCGCTCAGCAGCTGCTTTTCCAGCGCGTCGAAGTCCTTTTCCTCATGCAGGGCGTTCTGGAGCATGTTGCGCACGAAGGGCAGCTGCCGGTCGTCACGGGCTACAAGGCGCAGCGTTTCGGCTAGCACTTGGGCCTGGTTCTGCGTCTGGGTATAGAGCCGAATAAGCTGCGGGGCGTACTCGGTATCGTTCTTAGCCAGCGCCCGGCCGCGCAGGTAAGCCTTTTCCGTCCAGGCAGGCAACTCGCGGCGGCTGAACTCGGCAGCTACCGGCAGCACCTGGGCGGGCGTGAGCTGGGCCACCACCTTTTGCCACTGCTTGTCGGCAGCCGAGGCATCGCCGGCCGCTTGATATACCGCACCCAACGTCACGCCGAGTGTGGCATCATCGGGGCGCAGCTTCACGGCCTTCTTTGCCAGTTTTTCAGCTTCCTTGTAGCGCTTCAGGGCCTGCAGCGACTCCAGGTACACCGGAAATACCGCCAGGCTCACCTGCTCTTCAACAGACAACTTCTCGAACAGAAAAACGACCTTTTCGTTCTCGCCCCGGCGGGCATAGTCCTGAGCCAAGCTGGTGCTGCTGGCGGGCACCCAGGCGCCGCTTCGGCCGGGCTGCGCCCAGGCAGGCACCGAAAGCGTTAGAGCTGCAGCAAGTAAAAAGGAAGAAGGACGCATAAGTTTCAATAAGCTGGGTACCCAATACAAACCACGGGCACGCGGCAGTGGGTAAACGTACGGATTATCCCGCTTCGTTCAACGGGCTTTGCAGAGCCAGGTTCCGCTGCCATGCGCTTGGTGCCCAGCCTTGGATAGTGCATCCTGAGGGCAACAAAAAAGGGCCGCCCCCGAAGGTACGGCCCTTTTGAGACACTGGCTTTGCGCGGCTTAGAAGAACTTAGCGCGGTTGTCCTGCACGTTGGCGTGCGACTTGATGGCCTCGTAAATTTTGCCATCCTGCTGCTGGACGCGCTGCTGCACCAGCTGCGTGCGTACGGCTTTTAGGTCAGCAGTAGCCGCAGGAGGAGTCAGGCTAACGGGCTCCACCACAATCACGCCTTGCTCGCCCTGAATGGCGGCCGAGTGCTGGCCGGGCTTCAGTGCGAAAGCTTTGCCAACAGCCAAGGGCTCAAAACCCACGTTGGCGAGGCTGCCCTGGCCCAGAATAACGTCGGGGGCGGTGCCTACTTGGGCAGTGGGGCCGTATTTCGAAGCCATTTCTTCCAGCGAACCGGTCTTAGGCAGCTTGCCCATAATCGTCTTGGCCTTCTCCTCGTTGCGCACCAGCGCCGACAACTCGGGGCGCATGTTGGCCACGGTAGCGGTGCCTTTGGCGCGCTCGTCGGCAAGAGCAGCAATCACAAACTGGTCGCCTACGGTGAACACGTCCGACACGTCGCCTACTTTGGCGGTGGTGCCGTTCGGGCCATGGCCAAACGCCCAACGCACAACTTCGCGGGCATTCTGCAGGCCGTTCACGGCACTGGCGTTGGCATCGAGGTTCTTGGCTTCCTGCTTTTGCAGGGTCTTGTCTTTCGCCAGCTCAGCGCGGAAGCTGGCCAGGTCCGTGATTTTGGCACGGAGCTCATTGGCGCGGGTGTTGGCCGCGTCGTAGGTAGCCTCGCTTGGGGTGATGGTCTTCTTCACCTCGGCTACCTGGTAGGTCTGCTTGGTGGGTGCGGCCGTTACCTTAATTACGTGGTAGCCGAACGAAGTCTCCACCAGATTGGGCAACAGGCCGGGGCCCGAAGCGCCAAAAATGGCTTTCTCGAACTCGGGGACCATGCGGCCCTTGCCAAACCAGCCGAGGTCGCCGCCCTGGTCTTTGGTGCCGTCGGTGCCAAACTGCCGGGCCAGCGCGGCAAAGTCCGCCCCGCCCTTGATTTTGTTGAGAATGTCCTGGGCCTTGGCTTTCGCGGTGGCCTTGGCTTCGGGCGTGGTACCTTCGGCTTTGATGAGAATGTGGCTGGCGCGGGCGGCGGGCTCTTTGCCAGTGCCAACGCCGGTTACTTTGAACAGAGTCGACGTACCGGCTTCGGCATACGGGCCGTAAATTTTGCCCTGTGCCAACGGCAGCTGCTTGCGGAGCTGCTCGGGCAGGTCGGCTGGCGAGCGGAAGTTTTTGTTGTAGGGCTGCTCCGAGTTGGCCGCCACAAACAGCGAATCAACCGGTGCCGAGGCGAACTGCGTAGCCAGCTCGGCCATCGAGGCGTTTACGTTGGTGCTGTCCTCTTTCGAAGCCACCACCGGTACGGTCACGTACTCAATCGAGCGGCCGGCTTCTACCTTGTACTTGCTGGCATTTTTGTCGAGGTAAGCCTGCAGCTGCGCATCGGTCACCTTCACCGCCGAGTCGGAGATGCTGCCGTAGGGCACGAACAGGTACTTCACCGTGGCCTTGGTGTTCTGGTTATCGTTGAAGCGCTTGGCTTCGGCCGTGGTCACGTACACCGAGTTTTTCAGCAGGGCGTTGTACTTGTTGGCGAGGCGCTCGGCCGGCAGGTTGGCTTCGAAATTGCGCCAGGCGGCCTGGTTTTCGGGGGGCAGCTTGTCGAGGTTTTTCAGGTAGTCAATCAGGCGGGCTTTGTCGAACTGGCCGGTGGCTTTGTCGGTAAACGCCTGGCGAATGCCGGGAGCCACGTTGTCGCCCTGCACCATGTCCACGAGCTCGTCGTCGCTCACGGTCAGGCCCAGCTTCTCCCACTCCGGCTGGAAAGCCAGCTTGTAGAGGGTCTGGTTCCAGGCCTGGTCGCGCAGGTACCCCATGGCCTGGTCGTCGGGCTGGCGCTGCTGCTGGGTCACAAAAGCCTGCTTGGCCTGCTCCAGAGCGGCGTTGTAGTCATTGAGCTCCACTTTCTGGCCGGCCACTTCGCCCACCACGTTGTCGTTGCGGCCAAAGAGGCGGTTTTTGCCGCCCACCAGGTCGCCGCCCACAATGAAGAGCAGCATCCCGACGGCCACGGTACCTACCGCCCAGCCAGATTTTTCCCGAATCGTGTTAATTAAAGCCATTTAGGTGCTAATTGTCCGTTTTTAGTGGTCCGTTGTCAGCCCCGAAGCAGTCGTTCAGCACAAACTGACAACGAACAACGAGCAACTGACAACTAGGGTAGTTGGTCAAAAGAGGCGCAAAATAACCAGAATTTGGCCGGCAATCAAAGTATTACCGGTTTTTAGGGCGGCCCGCCCGGCAATAATGGCCCGTCGAGCAGCCGTCAGGCAACATTCCGGGGCTCCGGGGCTTTTTTGCACCGGGCTGCCTAGCGGCGCTTTTTAGTCGATTTGGCCGGGGTGCGGGCCTGTTTTTCCCGGGCCAGCTTGGCTTCCTGCTCGGCAATTTTAGCGGCCACGCGCTCCTGCTGTCGCCAGTACAACAGCGGCATCCAGCAGGCCATCGCCACCATGAAAATCCAGTAGTTACGCATCAGGTCGTTGAACAGCAACGTCTGATAGATGCCGATGACCATGGCCACCACGCCCACCGCAAACAGTACGGTGCGCAGCAGGTCTTTGTCGAATTTCATGAGTAGTAAGAAGGAAAAGCGGGCGGGCTACAGCCCCGCACCCGTTTTGGCCAGAATGCCGGTGGGCCGCTTAATGCTGTAACGCGAAAAATTCTGGTTCGCCGTCAGGCCATACCCGTCGATGTATTCGGTGGGCGTTTCCACCTTCACAAACATGGCGGTATCGGTATAAATCACCTGCTTGTTCTTATCGAAAAACATCTCTTCGGTGCTCATCTTCTGTTGGTTGGGCACGTTGGCCACGCGCACGTCGCCCCGCATGGTGTAGAGGTTTTTCGCTTTGTCCAGCTTGCCGTACTTGGCCGTGAGCGTGTTGACGACCGTCTTCTTACCATCGGCCGAATAAAAGGTGACTTTCACCCCTGTGGGCCAGACAAAATCGCCGTTATCAAACTGCTGCTGCAGGGGGGCTGTCAGTTGAAACTTCAACTTGGCCGAGTCACTTACCAGTTCCACCACGTTGGTGGTCTCCATCAGCGGGCCGGTGTATACCTGAGGCAGACCAACGGCGGCTTTTTTTTCGCAAGCCATCAGGCCCAGCCCTGCCAGCAGAGCCGCGCCACTACTGAAGCCGCGCTGCGTGAATCCGAACAAGTTAATAATTCTGTTAAAACGTGGTTACTGCAGGCGGCGCTTGATAAACCAACGGTTGTTGAGCGTGACACCCAGCTGCCCGCGAAGGTAGCTTTCCTGCACGTTGCTGGCCCCGCTGCTTAGCACGTCGGTGTTGCCCCGCTGGCCGTAGGTAAAGGCCAGGCTGAGTGTAGTCGACTCCAGGGCCGAGGCCGTGGGCATCGGAAACGCGAAGCCCCAACTCACCGACCGGTCGTAGAGCGTTTTGCCACCGGGCTGGTAAGGCAGTTGGGCCATGCTGATGCCGGCGCGGTACGTCACGCGCTGGAAGTAATGCTCTACCGAGCCCGGGTCGGGCGAAATCTCGCCGCCCAAGCCCACGCGCATCGTATTGCTCAGGGCCGGGCCGTTGTTGTTGAAGCTCGTAAACTTCGACCACTGCTGCTGGGCCACATCCAGGTTGATGTTCCAGTTCTTGTCGTTGTCGAGGCTCAGGCCCAGTTGAGCCAGGCCGGGCACGTAGGTGCTTCCCCGCCCGTCGCCCACCAAGGTAGGCGCGCTAATGAGGCTGCCCGACATATCCTCCCGCTCCTGGGTGTTGGTTTGCTGGCCCCGCAAGCTGTGGCCGAAGCTGTACACTCCGCCCAGGTTCATGCTCAGCGATTTGCCCACCTTCTGGCGGTAGTGCGCTCCAGCCCGGAACGAAAAGTCGGAATAGCGCGTGTGCTGGCGGTCCACCGATTTTATCAGCGGGTCATTGTTGTTCACAATTTGCACAGTGGTTCCGGTGGTTTCGTCTACCGTTCCAAACAGATAGGATGCCGTGAAGCCCACCGTCAGGCCTTTCGCGATGCGCACGCCCTGGCCCAGGTACGCTTCGGATACCCCGCCGGTGCCCTTGTACTGCTTCAGCGACTGCGACCCGGGCTCGCCGGTTACGTCCTGCAAAATGTTCGACTCGTAGTCAACAGCACTCAGGGGCTTCAGGCCCACAGCGGCGCCCCAACGCGAAGCCAGTGGCACCGACAGCGCGAAGTACCCCAACGTGCCATTGCCACTGCGGCTCGAAGCCTTAGCGTTTTTTATGGTCTTATACTGCCCGGTATAACCAGCTTCGAACGTGGTACGGCCGGTATAGTAAAGCAGCGCGGGGTTCAACTCGTTTACGTTGACAGAGTTGGGAGCCGCCACCCCCACGCCGCCCATGCCCATCTGGCGCACACCGCCCGTGTTGGCATTGAACTCGCCAAGCCCGATACGTGAGTAAGGCGAATTGCCCAGGCCCTGAGCCTGCGCACCATTGGCTGCCATCGCCGCCAGGCCTGCCAATACCATCCCCAGCACCCGGCCGTCCATCACTTTACTTGTCAACATGATACGCTAAAATCCGATTTAGCCCGAGCAGTACCAGCTCAGGGACGACAAAGATACACTTCGGGAGCCGGGCTGCCAGAAAGGCGGCGTCGCCCCCAGTCAGCAGTACTCCCAGCCCGGGGTGCCGCTGCTGATACTGAGTTAGTAAGCCTTCGATTTCGGCCACCACTCCGTTCACCACGCCACTCAGCATGCTCCCGCTAGTGGAGTCGCCGACCAGCGAAATCGTTGCATCGGCGGCCGGCAGCTCCAGCAGCGGCAGCCGCCCCGTGAAGGCGTGCAGGGCCCGCAGCCGCATACCTAGCCCCGGCCCGATGCTGCCGCCGTGGTAGGTTTCGTCGGCCGTCACAAGGTCAAACTTGAGCGCTGTGCCGGCATCGATGATGAGCGTGTCGCGACCCGGGCGCAGGGTAGCTGCGCCCACGGCCGCCGCCAGCCGGTCGGCCCCCAGGCTATGGGGCGTGGCATAGGCATTGCGCAACGGCACCGGCGTAGTAGCCGGGCTAAAGGCCAGGATTTCGCCCGGCACCAAGCCGCGCAGGTCTTCCGCTACCAGCACGGCCGCCTCGGCTACTGAGGCTACTACTACGTGCTGGGGCTGCCAGCGCTGCACCAGTCCCCGCACCTGCGCCGCCGTCAGGCCAGCGGCCATCTCGCGCAGCAGCGGGCCATCGAACGCGCCGGCCTTCACGGCCGTGTTGCCGATGTCGAGGGCAAGGGTGTGCATGTTTGTGTCTGGTTGTTTAAAGCAAGAACGTCATGCTGAGCGCAGCCGAAGCATCTCTACTGGGGAGTAAATAATTACTCTTTGCGGTAGAGATGCTTCGACTGCGCTCAGCATGACGTTCCAAGGTTTATTCTCGCCAATCAGGCCTTACAAGAAGTACTTCATGCGAATGACTTCCTGCTCGCTCAGAAAGCGCCACTTGCCACGCGGCAGGTCTTTTTTGGTGAGGCCAGCGTACTGCACGCGGTCCAGGGCCACTACTTCGTAGCCGAGGTGCTCGAAAATGCGCCGCACAATGCGGTTACGACCAATGTGAATTTCAATGCCCACAAAGTGCGCGTTGCCCGCCACCACGGCCACGTCATCAACTACGGCCTTGCCATCTTCCAGCTCCAGGCCTTCGGCAATCTTGCGCAGGTCTTCTTCGGACAGCGGCTGGCTCAGTTCAACCTGGTAGATTTTTTTGTTCTTGTGCGAAGGGTGCGACAGCTTCTGGGCCACTTCACCGTCGTTGGTGAAGAGCAGTAGGCCCGTGGTGTTGCGGTCGAGGCGGCCCACCGGGAAGATGCGCTCCTTCGAGGCACCCGCCACCAAATCCATCACCGTGCGGCGGCCCTCCGGGTCTTCCGTAGTCGTGATGAAGTCCTTGGGCTTGTTCAGCAGCACGTACACCGACTTCTCGCGGTTGAGGTTGGTTTTGCCGTACTGCACCGTGTCTTCGGGCTGCACTTTGTAGCCCATCTCCGTTACCACTTCGCCATTTACTTTGATTTCGCCGGCCGCAATCAGCGCATCGGCCTCCCGGCGCGAGCAAATGCCAGCGTTGGCGATGTAGCGGTTCAGGCGCGTTTCGTCCGCACCGAACTCTTCGAGTTCGTCGCGACGGCGCTTGTTGCCGCGGGTTTTGTCGGCTTCGTAGTGCTTCAGGTTCTTGTAGTCGGGTGCTTCGCCGGGCTTTTCGCCATACTTGGGCTTGTCGGCGCGGTTGTCGAGGCCCACCGGGCGGGCCGGGCGTGGCTTGTCGGGCGTAGCCCCGTAGCCGGTACCCGAACGGCGCACGCTGCGCTCCTGGGCTTTCAGAGCCTCGCGGCGCTCGGCAAAGCTGCCGGGCGCAGGAGCCCAGCGCTCAGTCGAGCTACGCTTCTCATGACCACCCGGGCGCTCGCCGGTACTGCGGCTAGCGGGCGCGCCATCGCGGCGGCCAAACGCGCCGGGCGTGAACTTGCGGCCAAACGCGGCCTGGTCGGCGCGGTAATCGGCATTGCCGGCTTCGGCGCGCTCGGTATTAAAGGTCCGGCGCTCGTCGCGCTCGGGCCGCTCGCTGCGCTCCTCTCGGGGCTGCGGCGGGTTGGCCTCAAAAGGACGGGCCGACCGGATGGGGCGGTTTGGGCCGCGCTCTTCGCTGCGGTCCGCACCGCGCTCGAAGCTCTCGGTTTCGCGGGGCGTGCTGCGGCCGAAGCTGCCGCCGGTGCGCGGGGCCCGGTCTTCAGCCGATTCGTTAGGGTTTGCTTTCTGGAATTTGCGGTTGCGCTCGCCGGCCTGGCCGCGGGGCACCGCCTTCTCGCCCTCGCGACGGTAAGGCTGGCCACTCCAGTTCTCCTTGGGCTGATACTCGCGGATGGGGCGGGCATCGGCCGACTGGCTGCGCTGCTCGCCGCGGTCCACCCCGTAGTTGCGGGGCTCGGCCGTGCGGCCGTAGCTGGTGCCGGTGCGCTGCTCTTTGCCCTCAAAGCGCGGCTTGTTATCGTCGCGGCGCTCGAAGGGCCGGTCGCCGCCGGGGCGGAAACCACCACCGCTCGGGCGCGAGTTGCCGAAGCTGCTGCCGCCGTCGCGCTGGCCACCGCCGTAGCTGCTGCCATAGGGGCGCTTCTCGCCACCCTCAAACTTCTTGGCGCCAAAGCTGCCGCCCGAAGCCGGACGGCCAAATGCGCCATTTGAAGGGCGCCCGAAAGCACCATTGCTGGCCGGGCGGCCATTGCCGTAGGCTGGGCGGTCGCCGTTGCGGGGGCCGCGGTCGCTGCCGTAGCCGCCGCGGTCATTGCCACCACGGTCGCTACCACCACGCTCATTACCGCCGCGCTCGTTGCTGCTGCGACCGGCGCTGTTGCCGAAACCGCCGGGTCCACCCGTATTGCGGCCGCCGCGACGGTCCGCCTTATCTTCTGAAAAATGTTTCTTGCCCATGGGGAGAAAAGTTGCGTGCCGTATCGCTACGGTACTGGTTTAGTTAAAACGAATCGGTACCGAAAAGACGGTGGTCAGAGGGCGACAACAGCGTTGCTGTCAAAATCATTCTGACCACCGGCTTCCCGGTACCGAGGTATTCTTTTGGCAGCTGCTTAGTCGCGGCGAGCCATTTTAGCTTCGATGGAGTGCTGGGTGTGGGGCACGGCCCGCAGGCGCTCTTTAGGGATGAGCTTACCCGTACCGATGCACACGCCGTAGGTGCCGTTCTTGATGCGAATTTGGGCGTTTTCGAGCTGCTGGATAAACTTCATCTGGCGCGAGGCCAACTGGTTCATGCTCTCCTTCTCAGCCGTGTCGGCACCATCTTCCAGCACCTTGGCCGACGAAGCGGTAGTGTCGGTGCCCGAGTCGTTGCTACGGTTCAGGGTTTCTTTGATGAACGACAACTCCTTACGGGCCGCCGTCAGCTTGTCCTGAATAATCTGGTCGAACTCGTTGAGGTCTTCCCGCGAATAGCGAATGTTGTCTTCGTTCATTGAAAAAGAAAAAAGGGAGTGGTAAGGAATGGCAGACAATGATGCGGCTCCAACCCCAGCAGCTACCAAATGGTTTAGTAGCGGTTGAAGTGCACCAACCGGCTTTTAGCTAGCTGGTACACGTTGGTTTTGCGGGTGCAAATCTACGGCTTAATACCCGCTTTGCCGGGCTGCTGCTAAAAGCCTAACATTTGGATAGCAGCCACTGCTGCTTCTACGCCCTTGTTGCCGTGCTTCCCGCCGGCCCGGTCCCAGGCCTGCTCCAAGGTGTTGGTCGTCACCAGCCCGAAAATAACGGGCTTGTTGAACTTCAGCCCCACCTGAGTAATGCCCTGCGCCACGGCGTGGCAGATGTAGTCGTCGTGCTTGGTTTCGCCCTGAATAACGACACCCAGGCAGATAACGGCATCAATCTCGTCGTGCTGCGCCAGGAACTGCGCCCCCAGCGTCAACTCAAAGCTGCCGGGCACGGTGTTGCGGAAGATGTTATCGGCAATGGCCCCATGCTTCACCAAGGTATCGTAGGCCCCAGCACTGAGGATATCGGTGATGTCGCGGTTCCAGTCGGCTACCACCAAACCAAATTTCTTTGCGCTGATATCAATGAAAGTAGACGCGTCGTAGTCGCTCAGGTTTTGTAGGGAAGTTGCCATAATCGATGGGTCGGTAAAAAGCAGTCATCCTGAGCGTAGCGAAGGACCTTATCACGCTTGAACGGGTGTCGTTCGGCTGCAATAAGGTCCTTCGCTACGCTCAGGATGACCAAATGAGTTGCGATGTTATTTCTCCAGCTTGGCCTTGTACTGGCGGGCTTCGGCTACTTCCTGCGAAGTCGGGTACTCGGTGATGATGCGGTTATAAGCCTTAAGCGCACCTTCCTCGTCTTTGGCTACTTCACGGGCAGTAGCCTCTTTGAGCAGGTAGCTGGGCGAGAAGTATTCGTTTGCGTTATGGTCGGCGGCTTTCGCATAGAGGTCGGCGGCTTCTTTGGGCTTGTTGAGTTCCAGCTGAGCGTCGCCCATCAGCGCGTAGGCCCGGCTCTGCACCAGGTAGTCATCCGAGCTGAAGTCTTCGAGGTAATCGAGGGCCGCTTTGTAGTCACCCTTTTTCAGCGAGGCCACACCAGCGTAGAAGTTCGCCAGGTTACCAGCTTTGGTGTTGCCGTACTCGTTGGCTACCGTCACCAAGCCGGGAGCTTTGCCGTCGCCCTTAATGGCTTTGGTTAACGAATCAGCTTCCCAGTTATTCACGGCCCGGAACATGCTGGACTGGGCCTTGGCGTCCTGCTGGGTACGCCAGGTGTAGAAGCCAAAAGCACCTACCACGGCCAACACCACTGCGGCCAGAATGCCCAGCAACAGGTTGCGGTTGCTGCGCACGAAATCCTCGGTTTCGACCAGGCGGGCAGCCAGGGCATCCGGGTCTTCCAGCAACGGGTTCTCGGCCTCGAGGTTCTCGGCCGGAGCCAGCGGGTCGGCCGGCACGTTCTGGTTTACTTGCTGCCCCTGGCGGGCCTGCTGGCTTTTGCCAGTGTAAGGAATCTTCGACATTGCGATGGGTATGGCAACAGCTGCCCGCAGGCAAGCTGGTGGTGGGCCGGGGCCCGGTTAAATTAGTCGTGAATGTATGGGTAGTCAGCCTGCACGTACACGTCCTTGAACAATTCGTCGGGAGTGGGATATGGCGAGCTCTCGGCGAAATCAACCGACTCCTGCACCTTGGCCTTGATGCGCTCATCAATAGCCTCGAGGTCGGCTTCGGAAGCGAAGTTATTGGTCAGGATGGTGTGCCGCACGCCTTCAATGGCATCGCGCAGGCGGTAGTCTTCCAACTCCTCCTTGGTGCGGTACTTGGCCGGGTCGCTCATCGAGTGGCCCTTGTAGCGGTACGTCTTGAACTCGAGCAGCGTGGGGCCTTCGCCAGCGCGGGCGCGCTCAGCGGCGCGGGCCACGGCCTGGTGCACGTCTTCCACGCGCATGCCGTTCACCGGCTCCGAAGGCATGTCGTAGCTCAGGCCGAGCTTGTAGAGGTCCGTCACGTTCGAAGTGCGCTGCACCGACGTACCCATGGCATATCCATTGTTCTCAATCACGAAGATGACGGGCAGCTTCCACAGCATCGCCATGTTGAACGCCTCGTGCAGGGCGCCCTGGCGTACCGCGCCGTCGCCCATGTAGCAGATGCAGAGCTTGCCCGTTTTGTTATACTTCTCGGCGAAGGCTATGCCTGCACCCATTGGCACCTGGCCGCCCACAATACCGTGGCCGCCCATGAAGCCAACCTCCTTGTCGAACATGTGCATCGAGCCCCCCTTGCCTTTGGAGCAGCCGGTGGCTTTGGCAAACAGCTCGGCCATGACGGCATTGGGCGAAGTGCCTAGGGCTAAGGGGTGAGCGTGGTCGCGGTAGGCGGTGATGTACTTGTCGCCTTTCTCCAGTGCCGATACGGCACCAGCGACGCAAGCCTCTTGGCCGATGTAGAGGTGGCAGAAGCCTTTGATTTTTTGCTGACCATACAGCTGTCCGGCCTTGTCCTCGAATTTGCGCATGAGCTGCATTTGCTCATACCAGGTGAGGTAGGTTTCCTTCGGGAAAGAGGCGGCCGGCTGAGCCGGAGCGGGCTTGCCTGAAGCCTTGGCGGTAGCACGGTCGGTGCCGGGCATCACGGGGTCGGGCTGAGCCACGGTGGCAACACCGTTGGTCTTTCCTGTGACAGCCGCCTTGGGGGCAGCACCGGTGGCAGCCTTCGAGGCGGCTGGTTTTTTAGAAGCAGCTTTTACTTTCGTATCCGCCATAGCACGTTCAAGGAAAGAAATAATTCGCGTTGGGAGGGCGAAATTACGTAAAACTGCTGGCAAATCCGCACCTTATGACTCTTGACTCCCTCCAGCTGCTTTTTTTTAAAAATTATGACGACGCAGCCCTCCATCTTTCCCCTGGCCTCAACTGCTTCATCGGCGACAACGGCAGCGGCAAAACCAATCTGCTAGATGCTATTCACTACTTATCGCTTACGAAAAGCGCCATTTCTGCCACCGATGCCCTTTGCATCAAGCAAGGAGCTGATTTCTTTGTGGTTAAAGGCACGTTCACCAATGACTTGCCTGACATTCAGGAAGTTATTCAGGTGAGCCTTCGCCAAGGTCAAAAAAAGACCATTACGCACGACAAGCAGGCCTACGAGCGCATGGCCGACCACATCGGCCGCTACCCTGCCGTACTCATCTCGCCCTACGATACCGACCTCATCCGCCAGGGCAGCGAGGAGCGGCGCAAGTATTTTGATAGCCTGATGGCGCAGCTCGACCACGAGTTCCTGGAGCTGCTCATTACTTATAATGCGCTGCTCCGCCAGCGCAACGCGGTACTGAAGCAGGGCGTGGGTACTCATGGGTTCGACCGAGAATACCTCTTGGCCCTTGATGAGCAACTTGCTCCGCTGGGGCAGCAAATCACCACGCTTCGCGCCGCCTTTTTAGCTGAGTACTTGCCCGTCTTCCAGCGGCATTATCAGCAGCTGGCCGACGGGCGCGAGCAGGTCACGCTTACGTATAAGAGCCAGTTGCTAGATGCTGACTTCGCTCAATTACTGCGCAGCAACGAACGCCGCGACTTCGTGCTGCAGCGTAGCACTACTGGCTCGCACCGCGACGACTTCGTTTTTCTGATGGAGGAAATGCCCGTTAAATCGCATGCCTCCCAGGGCCAGCAGAAGTCATTTGCCATTGCCCTCAAACTGGCCCAGTTCGAATTGCTGGCCGCCAAGCAGCAACACAAACCGTTGCTCTTGCTCGATGACATATTCGACCGGCTCGACGACAAGCGGATTGCCCGTTTGCTTGAGTTGGTCGCCAACGAAACCTTTGGCCAGGTTTTCCTCACCGACACTAACCTTGAACGCACTGACCAGGCGCTTTCCCGGGTCACCATTCCCATTCGCCGTTTTCGGGTTCAGAGCGGTTCGGTAGCTCCGGTTTAGCTATTTGGCAAAGCCTTTTTGGGGTATTGGAGGCGTACCTTTGTGGACGCAACGGAGGGCATCTATCAAGCCGTTGCTGCCTCTCCTCACCTGTGAAAAAGCCATCCACCCCTACCCGCTCCGGCGACATCATTCCGCTAAAAGAAGGGCTCGAAGCACTGGTTCGTGCCTATCGGCTACAGGGAAAATTGAACGAGGTAACGGTGGTATCAAGCTGGGAGCGCGTCATGGGTAAAGCCGTCGCGCTAAAAACTCAGGAGGTCTATGTCAACAAGGGCCGTCTTTTTGTACGCCTCTCTTCTGCCCCGCTCAAACACGAGCTATTAATGGCCAAGACCCGCGTGGCTGAACTCATCAATGCCGAAGTTGGAGAAGTAGTCGTGAAGGAAGTCATCTTCCTGTAGAATCCCCCTTCTTTTTCTGGAGTTACATCATTTTCCAAACGAACTCCGGTTTGTGAAAGGAAAGCTTATGCCCGCTTTTAGTTGAGTGCGTTTAACACTTTATAAGTCCACACCGACCCTTTTGTTTGTTGCCAGCTGCCGACTCGATAGCTCTACCACACCCGGAGTCCTGTGCCTCTCGATAAGCTCTGCGCTACCCCTTTGAGCTTGGAACATTCTCGGCTTTGATGCGAGGTGCAATTCTCCATTTCCACAGCAAGTCGTACTTCTCACCTGGCAAAATCACATTGCCGATTCCGGTGCTGTCACATCCATGTGCAGTGTCTTTTTTTTGGAATGAACCGGCGCGCGAAGAGTAATTTCATAGGCCGCCCCTCTGGCCCTAGGCTACCACTGCAATCAGTCTAAAAAGCGTTGTAACGTTTACTTGCCTAGCAGCACAATCAAGACGTTTGCTTAGAGCGCGAACAAAAATGTTTCACGTGGAACATTTTTGTTACTTGGGGCCGTACACTTTCAACAGAAGCTCATTGTAGGCTTCCAGCAGGGATATATACTTTGCCTGTAGCAATAAAAGCTGTCGCGAAGGGTCACTATCAGCAGGTTGAGGTTGTGTTACACGTGGTGTAACAACATGGGACGCAACATTACGGACAGGTTGTGTTACAAATAAAAGCGACGATTGTTGTAACGAAGTAAAATCGTTCGAAAAATCATGGTTGATTATTTCCCCAACCTTCTTTACAAAGCTGTAATCAAGTGTATCCTCCTTGAATTTACGGTAGATAGTCGGACGCGTAATACCCAGCTCATCGACGATGCGCGTAATCGAAATACCGCTGTTTTTGATAGCTTCCTGAAGGATTTCGCCTTGGTGTGGCATAGAGGTAGGCTTGGCGTAACGCTGATGCAAATATGTACAATATGTATCAACAAAACAAATTTGTACTTATAATATGTACAAATAAAGTATCTGTAACAATGTAAAAAGTGTCAATTTCTAAGCGTAATAGTGTAACTGTAAACTAATACGCGATACACTTTGTAACGTTACAAACATATTAATTTACACTATTACAAAAACACATTATACCAGCTTACGGGCAATGAGGAAGGCCTTTTATACTACACCTTCTTATCCAGCAGCGCTACCAATCGGTCGGGGTAGTCAGTTGTAATGCCATCAACGCCCAACTCAATAAGACGAGCAAAGTCGGCTGGCTCGTTTACAGTCCAAGGCACGATGCGCAGACTAGGGTACTGCGTTCGGATTTGAGAAACTGCAGCGGGTGTTACGGTAATTTGATTGGGGCCGAAAGCGTGTGGCACGAAGCCAAGGTCTTTGAGAGAGCTGAACCAATCCTGTTCTGCCTCGACCAATAAGCAGGTTCGCAACTCGGGATTGACTGCACGCGCCAGGCGCAGAATCCGTGCATCGAAACAGAGGACCGTGCATCGGGCTGTTACCCCAGCTTGGTTGAGTTGGGCGAGCACCAAATCGAGAAATGCAGGCGGGGCGGGATGAAAGATGTTGTCTCCTTCAGGCAGACATTTTATCTCTATTGAATAGCCCAGGGGCCGGCGGCTAGGCAGCTGCGCAACCAAGGCTTCAGTAGCAGCCAGTACGTCGCGTAACAAGGGTTTTACCGCAGGTAGCGCTACCTGCTGTGGGAAGTTGGGGTGCGGGTGGCCACAGTCGCATTGCTCAATTAGATGGTACGGCATCTGGTAGAGGTTGTAGGAAGAAGCCGAACCGTGCTGAATGGATTCGTTGGCGGGACCACGGCAGATAATTGGGTTGAGCCAGGGCTCGTGCGATATCACCACCTGGCGGTCGGCAGAAATAACGACGTCTAGTTCCAGCACATCAACACCCAGGCTAATGGCATGGAGGAAAGCCGGCAACGTGTTTTCGGGACGAAGGCCCCGACAGCCGCGGTGGCCGTGAACTTCAGGAAGCACAGGGCGCAATAAGGGAGTATTAGACATAGAAGGAGAAAGTCAGTAAACGCCGTAGAATTGGCGGTGTACGGCGCGAACAGGATTGGCGAATGATGTGGGCCTGAAAACTCTCACGGCGTGCACAAAGCCACGAAAAGGCACGCATTATGGGCCCTTTTTCCATTGAGGCAGCGTGATACATCCAAGCTTAGCTCGTGCTGCTGAGAAGCATATGATTTGGGGTATTTTTGCTTTTACATTCATCAACGACCCTTATGAAAAAACTGCTGCTTTTTGTGTTGCTGCTGGCCCTTGCGGGCGGGGGCTATTACTACTACCGCACCCTGAAGGGCGGACCGAGTGGTTCGCTCGTAGCCGCCGCTGCCGCGGTACAAACCCACGACATGGCCACATTCGAGAAATATGTGGACGTGAGTAGTGTGACGAGCCACCTAGTAGATGACGTGACGCAGCAGAGCTCGGCCCTGACTTCGTTGATGCCCGGCGGTGGTTTGGTAATGGGTGGGGCCATGCGCCTACTTAAACCAACCCTGGCGAAGGCAGCCCACAACGAGGTGCAGCGCTACGTAGAGACCGGCTCGCTGGAAGCAGCGGCCGCCGCCGCACCGAAGCGGCTTGTGAACATTTCGCTGACCAGCCTGGCCAGCAAAGTGGTGAGCCCGGACAGCGAATTCAAAGGAGTAAAGTACAGCCGGGAGGAAGGGGACAATGCTTTCCTGGGCCTGGAGGTAACCCAGCCTCGCTATGACACAACCATGGTGGTGGAGGTGAAAATGCGTCGCCAAGGCGACCACTGGCAGCTAACCCAAATCACGAACAGCGCCGAGTTGTTGCAAGGGGTGGCGCGACTGGAAAAGAAACGCCTGCTGAACTAGCCACGGTTTCAAATGGCATTAAACGCAAAGAGCCCCGACCATTGCTGGCCGGGGCTCTTTGCGTTTAATGCTACGTTCTATTTGCGACCTGAAAACAGGAAATAGATGATGGAACCACCAATGGGGAAAATCCAGATGATGACTCCCCAAACCAGTTTTTTGGTCAAGCTCCAATCCTGCTTAAGCAGACTGATAACAGCCGCAATTGCCAGGATAAGATAGATAATTCCTGCGATGGAGAGGCTGCCATTATCGTTGTAGCGGCTGCAGGAAGTAGCAAGCAACATCAGGGGCAGCAGAAGCGCTGTGAGCGGCAAGCGGGAAGCGTAATGGCGAAGGGTTTGCATGACAGGGGAAGCAAGGTGAAAGAGTGACTTTGGCTTCCTTACGCAAAGATTTTAAAATAAGATATAAAAATGACGATTACACAATATCAAATAATTGTAAATCAAGTGTTTAACCCGATAAACTGACTGATTTGCTTCACAAACGCACTGCCTGCGGCTGGCATGAAGAGCAAGGTGAGTACGACGCCATAGATGGCCCCATAGAAGTGCGCATCGTGGTTGATATTGTCGCCTCGGCGGCGGCCCTGATAGTAGGAATAGGCCAGATAGAGGAAACCGAAGATGAAGCCGGGGATGCCAACCGGGATGAACATCATGTAGATTTTATTTAGGGGCGAATAGATGACGCCGGCAAAGAGCACCGA
The DNA here is from genome assembly GCF_039539585.1 of Hymenobacter glaciei. Lineage (NCBI taxonomy): Bacteria > Pseudomonadati > Bacteroidota > Cytophagia > Cytophagales > Hymenobacteraceae > Hymenobacter > Hymenobacter glaciei. The sequence goes on from NZ_BAABDK010000017.1 coordinate 341,602, forward strand.
GGCCACACCGCCCGAGGCACCTAGGCTCCCGTAGTTGCGGTCGTCGCGGTGGCGGAAATAGGTAGGGATATCGGAAACAATGATGCCACCCAGATAGAGCAACAAAAAGCGCCAGATACCGCCCACCGCGCCGAAGCCGTCTATATCGGGCGCGCCGGTGCCAATGACCAGCACGTTGAGCACAAGTTGGCCAAAAGAGTAAAAGGCAATCATGTTGAAAAGCAGGTGGCCCCAGTCGGCGTGCAGGAAGCCGGAGGTGAGGAAGCGATACCACTGGCTATTATCGCGGGCCATCTGGTAGGGCCGTAATATCCACGACTCCATGAGGGCGTGGTTGGACCAGGCGTAAGCAGAAATGAGGACCGTGAGGCCGACAAGTATCAAAATAGGGTTGAACACGGGAGAGGGGTATGTAGCACAGCCTTCGCTGGTGCTGGGAGGGAAGCACAAACGAAAGCGTGCATTGCCAGTAAGAGAATAGCCTAGCTCTCGCGGTCCATGAGTTGGAGCGCAAGATGATGCAGGGGCGCTTTGCGCTCAGATGAGGCCGCTACGCGCTCCAAATGCTGAAGAGCATCCTGGAAGTAAGAGTTGATGAGCGCCTCTGTCTGAGGACGAATTTCGAGCTCATCGTAAATGCCGCGGACAGCTACGACCTTGGCCTCGGCATCGACCACGGGCTGGGCGATGAGCTGGCTCAGGATGAACTGCTGATTGGCATTGGCCTGGGCCTGGGCGGAGAGTAGCAGGAACGTCTTTTTGTCGGAAATGATGTCGCCGCCTACACGCTTGCCGAAGGTGGCCGCGTCGCCGTACACGTCGAGCAGGTCGTCGCGGAGTTGGAAGGCGATACCGATGTCGGTACCAAACTGGCGGAGGTGCTCAGCATCTTCCTCGGAAGCACCAGCCAGGCGGGCACCCAGCTCCAGACAGAAGCCGAGCAGGACAGCCGTCTTCAGGCGAATCATATCGAGGTATTGGGCGATGCTGACCTGAGGTTCGGTCTCAAAATTCATGTCCCACTGCTGGCCTTCGCAGACTTCGGCGGCCGTCTGGCTGAAGCGCCGGAGGACGGTGGGTAGCAGCGTGGGGTTGACGTCCAGGAACAGCTCGTAGGCCCGCACCAGCATCACATCGCCGGAGAGAATGGCCACGTTAGGGTTCCACTTTTCGTGCACGGTGGCCTGGCCGCGGCGTAGGGGGGCCTGGTCCATCAGGTCATCGTGGAGCAGGGTGAAGTTGTGGAAGACTTCAGTGGCCAGCGCGGGCTTGATGATGCCGCTTAGCTCGTCGGTGAAGAGATGGGCGCCGAGCAGCGTGAGCAGCGGCCGGATACGCTTGCCGCCCAGGCCCATAATGTAGCGAATGGGGGCGTAGAGGGTCTCGGGCTGCTCGCCGTAGCTAAGTTGCGCAAGAGCGGCGGTGATGTTAGCGGGGAAATCGGCTGGGGTCATATTGGGTGCAAAGAACGGAGGCGTTTGGCATAGTGATGGCGGTAGTGAATTGGGCTGCTCTTACGGCGCGACTGACGGAACCTCACCCCCCGGCCCCTCTCCAAAAGAGAGGGGAGTCGAGAGGCCTTTTGGGTTTGACAAACGCGGTCGCCACCAACAAAAAGCCCCGACTCTGGACTGAGCCGGGGCTTAAAGCCACGAGAGAAATTCGTCAGGCTCCCCTCTCTTTTGGAAAGGGGCCGGGGGTGAGGCTCCGCCAGCGGGAGCGTTGTCACAACCCAGGTTAGGTCGCATTGGGAGGACGGACTTACGCCGCTTGATGCGCGGAATGTCGTGCCTCCTCGCAATCACAGTCGACCCTTACCGGCGCTTGTTGCCTTTGTGGGCACCTTTCGCCATGCCGCCTTTGCTACTGCCCTTGTCATAGTCGCGGTAGCCGCGGGGAGCTCCACCGCCACGGTTCTTGCGCTCGTCCGCCTCACGCTGCTTCACGAAATCGGGCCGGTCATCCACCAATTCGAAGTCGATGGTGCGGTCGAGGAGGTTGGCCGATTTCACTACCACATCCATCACGTCGCCGAACTGGATGATGCGCTTGGTGCGGCGCCCCACGATGCGGTAGTTGTCTTTGTCGAGTTCGAATTCATCCCCAGGAATGTCCGAGAGGCGAACCATGCCTTCGCACTTGTTCTCCTCGATTTCGATGTACATGCCGCGCTCGGTAAGACCTGACACCACGCCCTTGAACGTGTTGCCGACTTCATCAAGCATGAACTCCACCTGCTTGAACTTGATGCTGGCACGCTCGGCGTTAGCCGCCATTTTTTCGCGGGCCGAGGAGTGCTTGCACTCTTCTTCCACGGGCTCGACGGGCACGTTCTTGCCGCCGAGCAGGTAATGCTCGAGCAGGCGGTGGGCCATCATATCGGGGTAGCGACGGATGGGCGAGGTAAAGTGCGAATAGTGGTCGAAGGCCAGGCCGAAGTGGCCGAGGGGCTCGGTACTGTAGATAGCCTTGGCCATGGTCCGGATGGCCAGACCCTGGAGCACGTTCTGCTCGGGCTTGCCCACCACTTCGGAACTCAGGTTGTTGAGCTCGGTGCTTACCTTTTTCGGGTTGTCGAGCTTCAGCTTGTAGCCGAACTTCTGGGCGAAGAGGGCGAAGGTCTGGAGGCGTTCGGGCTCGGGGGCGTCGTGGGTGCGGTACACCATGGTGAAGCGCGGCTTGGTCTTTTTGAGATTGAACACGAACTCGGCCACCTTGCGGTTGGCGAGTAGCATGAACTCCTCAATCATCTTGTGCGCGTCCTTGCGCTCCTTCACGTACACGCCAAGGGGCTTGCCGTTCTCATCGAGGCGGAACTTCACTTCCTGGGTTTCGAAGGTGATGGCACCTTGCTTGAAACGCTGGGCGCAGATTTTATGCGCCATGTCGTTCATGATGTTTATCTCCTCGGCGTACTCGCCCTCCTTGCTTTCGATGCGCTCCTGCGCTTCCTCGTAGCTGAAGCGACGGTCGGAGTGAATGATGGTTTTGCCGAACCACGACTCGTAAAGCTTGCCGTCTTCATCGAGCTCAAATACGGCCGAGAAAGTCAGCTTGTCCTCGTGGGGTCGCAGCGAGCAGAGGCCGTTGCTCAGGCGCTCGGGCAGCATCGGAATCACGCGGTCGACCAGGTACACCGAGGTCGCCCGGTGCTTGCCCTCGCGCTCCAGCTCGGTGCCGGGGCGCACGTAGTGGGTTACGTCGGCGATGTGCACGCCGATTTCCCAGTGGCCGTTTTCCAGCTTCTGAATGCTCAGGGCATCATCGAAGTCCTTGGCGTCGGCGGGGTCGATGGTGAAGGTGGTGATGTTGCGGAAGTCGCGGCGGCGGGCAATTTCATCCTGCTCAATCACCTCGCTGATGCCTTCCGATTCGGTCTGCACTTCCTCAGGGAATTCGAAGGGCAAGCCGAACTCGGCCATGATGGCGTTAATCTCGGCTTCGTTGCCGCCGGCCTCGCCGAAGTTGCGGATGACCTCGCCCACCGGTTGGCGGTTGCTGTCCTCCGGAAACTCGGTGATTCGGACCAGCACCTTGTCGCCGTTGTGGGAATCGTGCAGCAGGTGCGGCGGCACAAACACATCGAAGTAGACCTTGCGGTTGTCCGGCTTCACGAAGCCGAGCGTGCCCTGCACCTGCAGGCGGCCCACCACTTCGGGGCGCGTGCGCTTGAGCACTTCCACCACGTCACCCATTGGGCGGCCGTCGCGGGAGCCACTGCGCAGACGCACCCGCACCACATCACCCTGCAGCGCAAACTTGAGTTGGTCGGTGAACACGCGAATGTCATCTCCCCCATCAACGCCCTCGGGCACGACGAAAGCGAAGTTGGGCGTAGCCAAATCAACGGTACCAATGACCGTGTTAGAAGGCGCCCGCTCGGGACGGTCATCGCCATCAACGTAGTCGAAGCCCGCCGACCGGCGGCGGTGGATGATGGGGTCCTGGCCAAAGTTGGCCTGCACCGAACGGTTGCGGGGCGGCTGCACTGGCAATTCAGCTTTTTTGCCCGATTTCCGGGCGTTAGACGGCATCAAAGCGGCTGCTACGGCTTCCGCATCAGCCAAGCGGTATTCGTCGTTCTGAAGCAGCGTAATGAGGCCTTGCTTGCGGAGGACTTTGATATGGGCGAAGATTTCCTCGCGCTGGCCTTTGGTCGTGACGCCGAGGCGGCGCGAGAGCTGGCGGTAGGCAAGGACTTTGGTGGGGTTGTCGGCGAAGACACGCAGAACCTGGTCTTGCGTGATGGTCTCTGGTTCGGGCTTTTCGCGCTTGGCGCGGGGAGCTCCGGAGTTTTCGGGGGTATTCATGTAAAAAGCGGCCGCCGAAAAGTTGATTGGTCGCAGGCGGCGAGAGCGGAAAAGGTGAGGCCCATATAGATGGACCAGTATGTAGAACGCGGACGGAGCCGCTAGGTTGTAGCGTGGACTCTAAGAGTCCGCGCAGGGAAGCGCCGGGTGGGGTAGCGACTAGAACCTGGTGCTACGCAAGTCGCATCTGGGAGCGCAAGGTATTAGGTATCGTGCTGCCTGTAGCGCGGACTCACAGAGTCCACACTACAGGCAGCTAGGCTCGGCTGGCCACGGCGGCTTCGATGTCAGCCAGGCTGTCCTTGGGAATAGCGGCCAGCAGGCCTTGGGTGTATTCGTGTTGGGGAGCGGCGTAGATGGCCGCCGCCGGGCCGCTTTCCACGATGCGGCCCTGGTGCATGACCAGCAGCCGGTCGCTCATAAACCGGGCCACGGAAAGGTCGTGCGTGATGAAAAGATAGGTGATACCGAACTCGCGTTTGAGGTCGTTGAGCAGGTTGAGGACCTGCGCCTGCACCGACACGTCAAGGGCCGAAACCGACTCGTCGCAGACAATCAGCTTGGGCTGCAAGGCCAGCGCCCGGGCAATGCAGATGCGCTGCCGCTGCCCGCCGCTGAACTCGTGCGGGTAGCGCTGAAAGTGCTCCTCGCGCAGCCCCACGGTGCGCAACAACTCCAGCACTTTCGCCTTTTGCTGTTGGCGGGCGCCGCCCACGTTGTGCACGCGCATCGGTTCCCAGATAGCCTCGCCCACCGTCAGCATGGGGTTGAGGGCAGCGTAGGGGTCCTGGAAAACCAGCTGCAAATCGCGCCGGCGGCGGCGCAACTCACCGGTGGAAAGCCGGGCCAGGTCGGTTCCTTCGAACAGGATGCTGCCCGCCGTTGGTTCCGTGAGGCGAAGCAGCGCCCGGCCCAGCGTGGTCTTGCCGCAACCCGACTCCCCTACCAGCCCAATGGTCTCGCCGGGGTAGAGCGTGAAGCTGACATCATCCACAGCCCGCACGTAGTCGGTAGCCCGGCGGAATAAGCCTTTGCGGATGGGGAAGTACACCTGGAGGTTCTGGACCTGGAGCAGTGGCTCTAAACCGGCCGGCACTGCCACCACGGAGGAGCTTAACACTGGCTCCGAAATAAGCTCGGCAGGCCGTGGAACATCGCTAAAACCCGCATGTTCCACGGGGAACGTTTTGGCGGTTTCAATTTTATCCCGTAACTGCTGTTCCTCCACGGCGGGCGACGATTCCGCAAGTGCCTCACCAGGAAGCGAAACAACGGGCTCGGGTTGGGCCAATAATTCACCGCTGGCGTCTTCCCGCATGAAATCGGCCACCACGGGCAGGCGTTTTTTGCCCACCGAGAGGCGCGGTCGGCACGCCAAAAGGCCTTTTGTGTACGGATGTTGCGGATTTGAAAAAATATCCAGCACCCTCCCCTGCTCCACTACTTTGCCTCGATACATCACCAGAATGCGGTCGGCGATTTCGGCCACTACGCCGAGGTCGTGGGTAATGAAGAGCACGGCGGTGTTGTGCTGCCGGCGCAGGTCGTCAATCAGGCGCAGCATGCGGGCTTGCACCGTCACGTCGAGGGCGGTGGTGGGCTCGTCGGCGATGAGCAGGGCCGGGCGGCAGGCCATGGCCATGGCAATCATCACGCGCTGCTTCTGGCCACCCGAAATTTCGTGGGGGTAACTGCTGAAGATGCTTTCGGGGCGCGGCAGTTGCGCTTCGGTGAACAACTCGATGGTGCGGGCCTTGGCCGTCTTGGGGGTGCAGTCGGTGTGTATGAGCAGGGCCTCCACCACCTGGCTGCCGCAGGTATACACGGGGTTCAGCGAAGTCATCGGCTCCTGGAAAATCATGCCGATGTCGTTGCCGCGCACCTGGCGCAGGTCAGTTTCGGAGAGTTTCAGCAGGTCGGTTTGGCCCAGCTTTTCGGACAGGAACACGGCACTGCCGCTGGCAATGCGCCCGGGAGGCATCGGAATAAGGCCCAGCAGCGCCAGCGAAGTAACCGACTTGCCCGAGCCCGACTCGCCCACAATGGCCAGCGTCTCGCCCCGATTCAGCTCAAAAGAGATGTTGTCTACGGCCCGCACGTCGCCGCGGTGGCTGGAGAAATCAATGGTGAGGTTGGAAACGGTGAGCAGTGGGTTGGGCACAGGAGGGAAATCGGGGTAGAGTTAAGGCTTCGTGAGAAGGTCAGCTGGCTAAGGAAACACGCGAAACGCGGCTTTCATTTCGCAAGAACGTCATACTGAGCTTGTCGAAGCATCTATACCGCGCAACACTTATCATATTTCGCTCAGCCCAAAACGAAGCTTTTAGCTTGATAATCAGAATTACTTATCCAACTGGATAAATAATTCTGATTATCAAAAGGGTCAAAGTAAGGCTCAAGCCCTTCTGCGATTATTCGTCCTGGCTCGTAACGTCTGCCTGTTTTATCAATAAGGGAAGGAAAGCAGTAGATTCCAACCCAATAGATTTTGGGATTTAAGAATTGAAAACTGATATGAGCTTCAGTTATAAACTCTGTGTCGAATCCATTTGCAAGCAGTTCCTTATCAATTATTGCTTTCAAGCTTTTCGCGTGAAAAACGAGAGGATAAAGATTCAGCTCGGCAGGCTCAAAAGTGGCTTCCAGTACATTGAGGGATGCGTTTGTCAGGTTCAACTTTCTTGCTGCGTGTAACAACCAATCGCCCATGTAGCCGCGGCTATAGTACCTCTCTGTCCCAAAGAAACTTTGAGTGATGTTGTGGGGAATCCCGTTTAGATTTCTCCATTTAGGCATAAGCTCAAGCGCATTTCACCTCGTAACAAAGTGGGGGAGACTCTTCGACTTCGTTCAGAATGACAGTCTGGTTAGAGCTACGCCAGATTCTCAGAATCAGGAGCTACTAGCGGGGCGCGTTCTGTAGCAACGGCTTGGTTTTCCTCCTGCTGCTTGAAGAAACGGCTTTGATTGAGGAGAATCAAGGCCACGCCGATGAAGATGGAGGAGTCGGCAATGTTGAAGATGGGGAAGCCGTTGCTGTACGTCCCGCCGATAATGGGCCAGGATTTGGGGAAATACCCCACGTATAGCGGCACGAAAATCATGTCGATAACCTGGCCGTAGAACCAGCGCGTGGGCGAGCCTAGAGGAGCGTTGCTGTAGATGACGCCGTAAAAGATGGAGTCAATCAGGTTGCCCACGGCGCCGCCCAGAATCAGGGCCATGCAGGCGATGTAGCCACCCGAAGCACGCTCCCTGCACAGGCGAATAATGTAGTAAATCAACCCACTCACAGCCAGCATCCGGAAGCCGGTGAGCACCAATTTTCCGTAGGGCGCGGGCAGCTCGGCGCCGAAAGCCATACCAGGGTTCAGGGTGTACGTCAGCTTCGCCCACTGGCCAAAAATCGGGATTTCACCGCCTGAACCGAGCTCCATGTAGGTATGCACCGCCCATTTCGAGAACTGGTCGAGTGCGATGATGAGCAAGGCCAGCAGGAAGAATTTAGCAGCGGAATGCTGGCGGGTAGTGAAGGTTGGATGCATTTCGGAAGCTGCCCGAGAGCGGATTAAATGGGCAATAAGACAAATAAACCGGATAAAAAAAGAACGTCACGCTGGGCTAAGCCGAAGCGGTGGATGCTTCGGCTTAGCTCAGCGTGACGTACTTCTTGTTTTTAAGGGTGTGCTATGCCAGGTTCTCCGAGTCGGGAGCTACCAAGGGCTCGCTGTGCGTGGCAGGGGCAGCAGCAGGTTCTTCCTGCTTAAAAAATTTGCTCTGATTGAGCAGAATTAAGGCTACCCCAATGAAAATGGAAGAATCGGCGATGTTAAAGATGGGCCAGAGCGAGACGTACTTCCCTCCTACCAGCGGCCAGCTTTGGGGCAAAAACCCTTCGTAAATGTCCAAGTAGAGCATGTCAATCACCTGGCCATAGAACCAGCGCGTAGGCGAGCCAAATGGGGCATTGCTGTAGATAACGCCGTAAAAGATGGAGTCAATCAGGTTGCCCACGGCGCCGCCCAAAATTAGGGCCATGCAGGCGATGTAGCCACCCGAAGCGCGCTGCTTGCAAAGGCGAATAATGTAATAGCTCAGGCCAAAGACGGCCAGCAAGCGGAACCCGCTGAGAAACAGCTTCCCATACGGCGCGGGCAGTTCAGCGCCAAAGGCCATGCCGGGGTTCAGCGTGTAGTGCAGCTTGGCCCAATGGCCGATAAGGGAAATTTCCCCCCTCATGCCGGGCTGCATGTAGGTGTGCACGGCCCACTTCGAAATCTGGTCGATGGCGATGACAAACAGCGCCAACAGGAAGAATTTGGCCGCTGATTGCTGGCGGTTCGTGAGGATTGGGTGCATTCAGACGTTGCCAAAAGTGGCGAGAGCGACGGCCTGTTTTATTACCGCCTTTTTATACCTTTTATAACTGACTGTCTGATGTTTTATGCCGCCAAAGACGAGCTTATTGAGCGTTTGTGCGGCCGAGGACTCGCCGGGGTTTCAGGGCCTCGACGAGTCATTCAACATCAGGCAGTTGCGACCTCCAACCGAACCGGCACGGAGTAGTCATCAAATTCGAGCACCGAGCCGCCGTTCACATCGGCGGCGAAGTCGAGGGCGAGGGCCTGCGTTTCGGTGCGGATGTAGTCGCCGAACGCGGCCACAGCGGCCGTGAGCTCGGGCTGTCCATCGGCCAGCGTGACGCGGATTTTGTCCTGTACTTCCAGGCCCGAGTCTTTGCGCAGGTTCTGGAGGCGGTTCACCAGCTCGCGGGCGAGGCCTTCCTGGCGCAGCTCGTCGGTCAGGGTCACGTCGAGGGCCACGGTGAGGGGGCCGTCGGTGGCCACGAGCCAGCCGGGCAGGTCTTGGGTTCTAACTTCGACATACTCAGGCAAAAACATTACCGGTTCCATACCGTCAACATCCATCACGACGCCGCTCATGGATTGAATGCGCTCAATTTCAGATTCTGTCATACGCTGAATTCTACCAGCTACAGACTTCATTTGAGGGCCGAATTTTTGACCAAGCACTTTAAAATTGGGCTTGACCGACTTTATCAGCACGCCGCTTGTATCATCGAGAAACTCAACATGCTTCACGTTGATTTCAGCGCAAATCAAATCCTCCACGAGGCCGACCTGCTCCTTGGTCGTATCGTTCAGCACCGGCACCAGGATGCGCTGCAGGGGCTGCCGCACCTTCAGCACCGACTTTTTGCGCAGCGAGTGCGCCAGCGAGCTGATGCGCTGGGCCAGCTCCATGCGCTCCTCCAGCTTGGGGTCGATGCGGGTTGCATCGGCTTCCACGAGCAGCGTTAGATGCACAGATTCAGGGGAGTTAAGAGTTGCGGAATTTTCAACTTTTAACTCTTCACTATTAACTCTTAACTCACCGAAGGTCAGGTTGCGGTACAGCCACTCGGCGAAGAAGGGTGCGATGGGCGACATGAGTTGCGCCACGGTCTGCAGGCACTCGTTCAGGGTCTCGAAGGCGGCGCGTTTGTCGGTGGTCAGCTCGCCTTTCCAGAAACGGCGGCGTGAGAGGCGCACGTACCAATTCGAAAGCTGGTCCGTGACAAAGTCCTGGATAGCACGGGCGGCCTTCGTGGGGTCGTAGTCGTCGAGGTGGCCGCGCACTTCCACAATCAGCGACTGCAGCTTGCTCAGAATCCAGCGGTCCAGCTCGCTCAGTTCCAAGAGCGGAATGCGGTTGAATTCGCTGGTCTGAAACTCATCCAGATTCGCGTAAAGCGCATAGAACGAGTACGTATTGAACAGCGTGCCGAAGAAACGGCGCTGCACCTCGGTCACGCCAGCCGGGTCAAACTTGAGGTTATCCCACGGTGGCGCGTTGGCGATGAGGTACCAGCGGGTGGCATCGGGGCCGTACTGCTTGATGGTGGCAAACGGGTCCACGGCGTTGCCGAGGCGCTTGCTCATCTTCTGGCCGTCCTTGGCCAGCACGAGGCCGTTGGCCATCACGTTTTTGAAGGCCACGGAGTCTTCCAGCATCACGGCTAGGGCGTGCAACGTGAAGAACCAGCCACGGGTCTGGTCCACACCTTCAGCAATGAAATCAGCCGGGAAGTTCTTCTGGAATTTCTCGTCGTTTTCGATGGGGTAATGCCACTGTGCGTAGGGCATGGCGCCCGAGTCAAACCACACGTCGATGAGGTCAGGCTCGCGGTACATGGGCAGGCCACTGGGCGAGACGAGGAAAATATCGTCCACGTAAGGCCGGTGCAGGTCGATTTGCTCGCCGTTGGCGTAGGGGTTGTGGGTCATGACTTCGGCCGCAACAGCCTTGTCAATCTCCGTTTTCAACTGCGCGATGCTGCCAATACAGACTTCCTCCGTGCCGTCCTGGGTGCGCCAGATGGGCAGCGGTGTGCCCCAGTAGCGCGAGCGGCTCAGGTTCCAGTCCACCAGGTTTTCGAGCCAGTTGCCGAAGCGGCCGGTGCCGGTGCTTTCGGGCTTCCAGTTGATGGTTTTGTTGAGTTCGATGAGCCGGTCCTTTACCGCCGTGGTCTTGATAAACCAAGAGTCGAGCGGGTAGTAGAGCACGGGTTTGTCGGTGCGCCAGCAGTGCGGGTAGGTATGCTCGTACTTCTCCACTTTGAAGGCCGTGCCGTCGCCCTTCATCTTGATGACGATGCTCTCATCCAGCGTCTTATAGTCAGCGCCGGTTTCGTCGTGGCCGTCGTAGTTTTTCACCCAACGGCCACCAAATTCACCCATTTGAGGCACGTAGCGGCCCGTCCGGTCTACAATGGGGCCGAGGTTGCCGTCAGCATCCGGCACCATCAGCGCCGGGATATCTGCCAACTGCGCGGCCCGGAAGTCATCGGCGCCAAACGTGGGTGAGATGTGCACGATGCCCGTACCGTCTTCGGTGGTTACAAAGTCGCCGTTGATAACGCGGAAGCCTCTTTCCTCACCTTCAAAAGGCGTGAAGTCAAACAGCCGCTCGTACTTGATGTCGATAAGGTCGGCACCCGTGAATTCGCCCAGCACGCGCCAGGGCAACACCTTGTGGTCGCCTTCGGCGTAGCCTTCCAGTGGAGCAGCCGCGCCTTTTTCGTTAAAATAGCGGCTTACCAGCGCCTTGGCTAGCACCACGTTGATGGGCTCGTAGGTGTAGGGGTTGAAGGTGCGAATGAGTTGGTACGGGATGTTCTTGCCCACGGCCAGGCCCGTGTTGGCGGGCAAGGTCCAGGGCGTGGTTGTCCAGGCCAGGATGAACACCTTGGCGTCATCGCCAGCCAAGGCAAACAGCTTCTCGGCAGCCGCGCCCGGCTTCACCTTGAACTGCGCCACCACGGTCGTGTCCTTCACGTCGCGGTAAGTACCGGGCTGGTTAAGCTCGTGTGAGCTAAGGCCGGTGCCGGCGGCCGGCGAGTAGGGCTGAATAGTATAGCCCTTGTACAGCAAGCCCTTGTCATAAAGCCTCTTGAGCAGCGCCCAGCAGCTTTCGATGTACTCCGGCTCGAAGGTCACATAGGGGTCGTCGAGGTCGACCCAGTAACCCATTTTCTCGGTCAGGTCGTCCCACTGCGCCTTGAAGCGCATGACGGTTTCGCGGCAGCGCTGGTTGTACTCCTCGACGCTGATTTTCTTGCCGATGTCCTCCTTGGTGATGCCCAGCTCCTTTTCCACCTGCAGCTCAATGGGCAGACCGTGGGTATCCCAGCCGCCTTTGCGGGGCACTTGCTTGCCGAGCAGCGTCTGGTAGCGGCAGAAGATGTCCTTCACCGTGCGCGCCATCACGTGGTGGATGCCGGGGGCGCCGTTGGCCGAGGGCGGACCTTCGTAAAACACGAACGTGGGCTGGCCTTCGCGGCTGCTCACGCTCTTCTCAAAGATGCCGTGCTCCTTCCACCAGGCGAGGATGTCCTCGCCCACCTGGCCGTAATTGAGCGGCTGCTTAAATTCGGGGTATTTCATGAATTAGGGCTTTCAATCAGCCAATTAAAACGTCATGCTGAGCGCAGCCGAAGCATCTCTACCGCTTCGTTACAATCGATAATGATTACTGCTGCACGCGAGATGCTTCGGCTACGCTCAGCATGACGTTCTAGGAGTGGTTAGTCAATTTCAGTCGGTTCTAGTTCTTAAATCGAATAGTCGCCTTCGTAGTCGGAGGCTTTGTGCATCTCTTTCAGGTTCAGGTCGATATCATCGTCCTCTTCGTGATAAGACTCGTCGTAGTGCCGGATGAGGGCGTTGGTATTCATGTCACCACCTTTTGCGTGCTCAAACGTGACAAGCAAAGAAGGCAACAGTATCAGGTTGGAGAAGTTCGTTATCAGCAACGAGGCAGCCATCAACAACCCTAGCGCTTTAGTACCCCCAAATTCGCTGAATGCGAAGATGCTGAAACCTACAAACAACACGATGCTGGTGTAAATCATGCTGGTGCCGGCCTCGCTCAGCGTCACCGACACGGCCTCGCGCACCCGCTGGCCGTTCAGAGCCATTTCCTGGCGGAACTTGGCCAGTAAGTGAATGGAGTTATCCCCATCAATCCCCAGCGCAATCACGAAAATCAGGGCGGTGCTGGGCTTGAGCGCGATGTTGAAATAGCCCATGATGCCGGCCGTGAGGACAAGGGTGACGGCATTGGGAATAAGAGCAAAAAGCACCGTTTTGAAAGACCGGAACAGGATGAGCACCACCAAACCCACCAGCCCGAAGGCCATGAACAAGCTGTCGCGCAGGGTGTGAATGACGTACTCGTTGCCCTTGGTGAAGATGATGGTTGTACCCGTGGGCCGGATGTCCATGCCCGTGCCTTTGAAGATGCGATTCATCTCCGGGATGATTTTCGTGTTCATCAGCGTATCCAGGTTCTGGGAGCCGATGTCTGCGATTTTCAGGCTGATGCGGGCCTTCTGGCCGGTGCTGTCCATGAAGGAGCGGAGCAGCTTGCTATTCATGCCCGCGCCACCCACGCTCTTTGAGGAGTTGGCCAGGGCGCTGAGAATGAAGTTTTTTTCCGAATTATCGGGCAATCGATAAAACTCCGGGCTGCCGTTGTAGAAAGCCTGCGTGCTGGCCTTGAGGAAAGTAACCAGGCTAACGGGCGGCGACAGTTCGGGCTGGGTCCGCAGGAACTTCTCGAACTGGTCGATTTTCTCCAGGTTCTTGAGCTTAAACAGCCCTTTTTTCTTGTGGGTATCGACTTCAAATTCCAGCGGCATCACGCCATTGAAGTGGCGCTCGAAGAAGGCCAAATCGGCGTTGACGGAGCTTTTCTTGGGTAAGTCATCCACCATGTACGACACCGAATCGATGCGCGAAATGCCGATGGCAGCCCCGGCCACGAGCACCAGCGCAGCGATGTAGACGGTGGGCCGCCGCTCCAGCACGAGGTGGTCGAAAAACTCCAGCAGCTTGGTAAGCGGCGTGGCATCGAGGTGCTCCAGCTGCTTGGGCGTGGGCGGCGGCAGAAAGGTAAACACGGCCGGAATCAGGATGAAGCTGATGATGAAGGCCGCGAAAATGTTGATGGTGGCCACCAGGCCAAACTGATAGAGAATGGCAATGTCGGTGAAGGCAAACACGATGAAGCCCACGGCGGTGGTCGTGTTGTTCATCAGGGTCACGAGGCCGATTTTGCGGATTACCCGCGTCATGGCCAGCATCTGGTTGCCCGATTTGCGGTAGTCGTAGTGGTAGCGCGAGAGCAGGTAGGTGCAGTTCGGGATGCCGATAACGATGATGATGCTCGGAATCAGCCCCGTGAGCAGGTTGATTTTGAAGCCCAGCAACACAATCGAACCAATGCACCAGATAACGGTGACGCCCACCACAATGAGCGGAAACACCACCGCCGACCACGTTCGGAAGAACACCAGCAGGGTAATTCCGGTCACAATCATGGCCAGAATGGTGAAGAATTTCATCTCCCCTGCCACCTTGCTCGTCATCGTGGAGCGCACGTAGGGCAGGCCGGCGTAGTGCAGCTTGATGCCGGTTTTCTTTTCAAACTGCCCGGAGAAGCCCAGAATCTTGTTCATCACCGCTTGGCGCTTCGATGAATTCAGGTACTTCGGGTCCATGGTAAGAGCCAGCAGCGTGGCCCCCGTGGTGGGGCTAATGAGCTGGCCCTTATAAAATTCGACATTGTTTACCACGCGCATCAGGCTGTCGAGTTGCTGTTGGCTACGCGGCGGGTTTTTAAAAATTGGGGTCGCTTTGAAGCTGTTCGTAGCCGTGTCTTTGCTGATGTTGAGCAGCTTGCTCACGCTGAGCACACCATTTACACCCTGGACTTTGGTCAGTGTATCAGTGAGTTGGCGGAACTCGTTGAAGTTATTCAGCTTGTAGATAGAGCTGTCCTGCAAGCCAATAACCAGCACGTTACCATCTTCTCCAAACCGCTGCTTGAACTGCTTGAAGTAAATCATGTCTGGGTCCTTCTCGCTCACCACCTGGGCAAAGTCGTAGGTCATCTCCACATCCTTGGCCTTCCAGGCCATGAACACGGTGATGATGGCCAGCAACGCGATTAGCGACAGGCGAAACCGGATAATGAAGACCGCAAGTTGTTCCCACATAATGTCCTGTAAAGAGGCAAAGTTACGCGAAGGGGCGGCCTGCGTTTGTCATTGCGAGCAGAACGTATTGGAGCGCGGCAGTCCGTCCTGCTGTTGCAACAGACCTTGAGGTGTGGCAAACTCATTAAAAAAGCCCCAACTCACTGCTGAGTTGGGGCTTTTTATATTCTGAATATCACCTGTAGCGTGGGCTCTGCGAGTCCGCGCCCGAGCGAACCGAGTTACTACAGCTGCTCGAAGATGCGGCGGGGACTCACCGCTTCGCCGATGTAGGCGCGCAGCTCCGAGATGGGCATGCGGGTTTGCTCGCGCGAGTCGCGGTGGCGCACGGTCACGGTGTTGTCCTCCAGCGTCTGGCCATCAACCACGATGCAGAAGGGCGTGCCGATGAGGTCCTGGCGGGTGTAGCGCTTGCCAATGGCATCCCGCTCTTCCAGCACGAGGCGGAAGTCGTATTTCAGCGCGTCGAAAATTTCCTGGGCCTTTTCGGGCATGCCGTCTTTGCGAACGAGCGGGAAAATAGCGGCTTTCACCGGGGCCACTGCCGGGTGCAGCTTCAGGAACGTACGGGACTTGGTTTGCTGGGTCTCGCCCTCCCCTTCCGTGATAGTTTCCTCCTGGAAGGCGTTGCAGAGCGTGGCCAGGAACAGGCGGTCGGCACCCACCGAGGTTTCCACCACAAAGGGCACGTAGTTGCCGTAGGTTTTGCCGGTGGCGGGGTCAATGTCGGCGTCGAAATACTGCTGCTTTTTACGGCTCAGGTTCTGGTGCTGGGTCAGGTCGAAGTCACCCCGCGAGTGGATGCCTTCCATTTCCTTGAAGCCAAAGGGAAATTCGTACTCAATGTCCACAGCCGCTTTGGCGTAGTGGGCCAGCTTATCATGGTCGTGGAAGCGCAGCTTTTCAGCCGGCAGGCCCAACGCCTCGTGGAAGCGGCGGCGTGAAGCTTTCCAGGTGTCGTACCACTCGCCTTCGGTGCCAGGGCGCACGAAGAATTGCATCTCCATTTGCTCAAACTCCCGCATCCGGAAGATGAACTGCCGGGCCACAATCTCGTTCCGGAAGGCCTTGCCGATTTGCGCAATGCCGAACGGAATCTTCATGCGGGCCGACTTCTGCACGTTCAGGAAGTTTACGAAAATGCCCTGGGCCGTTTCGGGGCGCAGGTACACGGGCGGCGCGTCCGAATCCACGGCCGAGCCCTGGGTGGAGAACATCAGGTTGAACTGCCGTACCTCGGTCCAGTTGCCAGTTTTGGAGATGGGGCAAAGGATTTTCTCATCGAGGATGAGCTGGCGCACCCCGGCCAGGTCGTTGGCCGTGAGTAGGCGGCCCATCTCAGCGGTGAGGGCGGCGCCGCGGGCGGGGTCGCCGGCGTTTTCGTACTCGGCGGCTTTTTCTTCGAGCAACACGTCGGCGCGGTATCGCTTCTTACTGTCGAGGTTGTCAATGAGGGGGTCGTTGAAACCGGCAATGTGGCCGCTAGCCTCCCAGGTGCGCGGGTCCATAAAAATGGCGGCGTCGATGCCCACTACGTTGCCGTGCAGCTGGGTCATGGCGTCCCACCACAGGCGCTTAAGGTTGTTTTTCAGTTCCACGCCGTTGGGGCCATAATCGTACACGGCGGCCAGGCCATCGTAGATTTCTGAGGATTGAAACACGAAGCCGTATTCCTTGGCGTGGGCCACTATATCTTTTAGTTGCGCGGGTTCTGATGCTGGATTCATGCCCGCAAAAGTAGCCCGATGCGGCTGAAGCTGAAACTTGTGCGTAGAAGGCGCGAAATCAAGGCAGCTATGCTGAGCTTGCCGAAGTTTCGCTCCTGCATAACGCCTTTCAGGAGCAGGATTAGCAACCGCATACCAAAGGCTTCAGCTACCTTCAGCAGCACGTTCTTTTTTAAAATACTCACTCTGGGGTCACAATTCGATAATACATCGTCTGTGAGCTACCTGCCTACCTTTGACCCATGATTACAATCAATTTCCCACAAAACCGCCTTTTATGTTTGGTTTAGAACCTCACGTACTCTTGCTTCTCGGCTTATGCCTGCTGGCAGCCTGCGCGTTCGAGTTCGTCAATGGCTTTCACGACACGGCTAACGCGGTAGCCACAGTTATCTACACCAACACGCTGCGCCCCTGGGTGGCCGTGATGTGGTCGGGTTTCTGGAACTTCATCGGCGTGCTGATGGGTGGCATCGGCGTAGCCATGGGCATTATTTACCTGCTGCCCGTCGAAAGCCTGATTGACCAGAACGTGTACCACGGCATTGCCATGGTGGGCGCGTTGCTGCTGTCGGCCATTATCTGGAACGTAGCCACGTGGTACTACGGCATCCCGGCATCGAGCTCGCACGCCCTCATTGGGTCCATTCTGGGCGTGGGCATTGTCTACTCTCTGCTGCCGGGTTCGCACTCCACCGTGAACTGGTCCAAGGCCAGCGAAACCGGCGTTGCCCTGCTGGTAGGGCCGTTGCTGGGCTTTGCGCTCACCATTGGCGTTATGTTTCTGTTCAAGCGCTTTGTGCCCAGCAAGGCTATTTTTAAGGAGCCGCACAAGCGCAAGCCCCCACCCCTGTGGATTCGCCTGCTGCTGATTTTAACCTGCACCATGGTGAGCTACTTCCACGGCTCGAACGACGGGCAGAAGGGCGTGGGCTTGGTAATGCTCATTCTCATCGGCATCGTGCCTTCCTTCTTCGCGCTCGACCAATCCAAGAATCCGCTCGACCTGCGCGCCTCGCTGAGCCAGGTAGAGCTGGTGATGAGCCGCGTGAACCGCGACGAGCTCAGCCCAGCCGACCAGAAGCTGATGGCCGAAGTGCAAGCCCAAACCGCCGACCTGGACCGGGTGTTTGCGGGCAAAACCCGCGTGGAAGAATTGCCCAAGACGGCCCGTTTCGAGATTCGCCGCGATGTGCTGCTCATCGGCGAGCGCGCCAAAAGCCTGCTCGGTTCCGATAAGGTGAGCCTCAGCACCGCCGACCGCAAACTGTTCGACGGGTCCATGAAGGAAATGAAGTCCTTCACCGACTATGCGCCCTGGTGGGTACCGATGCTGGTGGCTATTTCGCTTGGCCTGGGCACGACTATCGGCTGGCAGCGCATCGTAAAAACCATTGGTGAGCGCATCGGCAAGGAGCACCTGACCTATGCGCAGGGCGCATCCTCGGAACTGGTGGCGGCGCTCATCATTGGGGTGGGCACCCAGATGAAGCTGCCCGCCTCTACCACCCACGTGCTCACCTCGTCCATTGCCGGCTCCATGGTGGCCAGCCGCGGCGTGAAGAATATTAACCCCGGTATCGTGCGCAACATCGCCCTGGCGTGGGTGCTCACCCTGCCGGTTACAATGGTGCTTTCCGGCCTGCTGTTCCTGCTGTTCCGGGCGATGGCTGGATAGTAAGCTCGACAAGTCAAAACACAAAAAACCCTGTTCCAATATGGAACAGGGTTTTTTTATGCGCTCAGTTGCGTCAAAGGTTTCAAGATGGGACGACTGTCCAGACACGGGGATAAACAGCCAGTTTTCACTGTCTTATCCACTTATCCACAGCCGAAAACGACCAAAATGTGGATAACCCTATTTATTTAGGCCACTGTACTTCCATGTCGTCGCTGATATACACGCCGAAATTGACGAATTGGAGCTCGCCTTCTTCGAAGTATAAGTCAATCATCGACTTCTCGTAGGACAGACGAACGGCACCTTCTTCCATGGTTTCCTGCTCGGGCTCGGCTTGCTGATGACGGGCCATTAGGGCCTTCACCTGGTCGATGCTCATGCCGTGAATGGCCTCGCCGTATAGGCGCATACCGGGGTTGTCGGTTTCGATGCAGCTCAGGCGGAAGTCGTCTTCGCGGTCGAAATACAGCGAGAGCAGGTAGTCTTCTTCGTGGTAGTTCCAGGCCTGGTGCTCGAATTCGTCGTCGTCTTCCGACTCTTCAATTTCCTCGGGCTCGCCCACGAGGGTACGCACCTCGTCCATGGTTGCGCCGAAGCGCAGTGGGCCCATGCCGGTGCCCAGAATGATTTCGTTTTCCTCGATGCTGGAGGGTTGGGGAGTGCTCATGCGGTTGGGGTGAAGAATAGTAGACAAAGGTAGGGTTGAATGATTAGTGGTTAACGGTTAGTGGTTCATGATTGCACCATAGCAAGCTATTAACCACTAACCGTTAACCACTAATCATTATTTGCCATATTTCTCAATAAACGCTTCTTTCTGCCGGATGTATTCGGGGTTGACCTTGGCCTCGTCCCAGGTGCGCTTGAAAATGGCAGCGGCTTCCACTTTATCCACATCGGGATGGGGATTGCGAGGCAACTCTGCCCGGCCGTGCGCGCCGCTCTGGCCTTTTTTGTCGGCCGGCACGGGGCCATCGTATTTCTTGCCGCCGGCGTGGTTGGCGTAACGCCGGGCCCGGGTGTAGCCCATCTGAATGAATTTGCGCGCCATGTCGGCGCCCACAAAGTCCTGGGCCTTCAAATAGGCCTCAAACAGGCCGTAAATCGTTACGGAGGACTCCCGGGCTGTCACTGCGTTTTTGAAGCGCCAGTGGGGCAGGATTTCGCCCTTGTAGGGCTGTACCAGCAGCACGCCCTGCTCGCCCCTCCCCACCCGATAGAGCTCGGGGTGCTGGCGAAAATCGACGGTGTGGAAATCGAGGGTGTAGTCGAACGGCATGGGGAGAAGTGTTGGGGCTTTGTGCACAACCCTTACGGATTCCAGCAAAAACCGCAGGTCCGCTTTTTCAGGATTCAAAATCCCGGGTGTGGTTTCTGGACGGAAGCATGAGGGGCTGAACCGAATTTTCTTTTCCCCTCAAGCCAAAACCCTTGAACCGGGTTTTCCCCAGTCTTACTTTTTGATTAAATTTTTTTTCTAAAAACTCTTTTTATTTCCACTCATTAGGTCAGTTGATAAGTGGAAAAGCTCGCCACGTTATCCCCAGCGTGGATAACGTGGGGGAAAGCACTGTCTTTCCCACGAGCTATACACCAGGATTGTGGAAAATAACGCACTGTTTATTAAACGATTGTATCGTTTTTCAACATCTCCACCAGCTTTCCCCAAATTTCTTTCCCCACCAAAAAGCAGGCTGTGGGAAGGCGTTTTGACGGGGGAAAGTTATCCCCGGTTATCCCCGGCCGTTTTGCCCTGTGCAGGCAGCCTTCCAACCAAAAAAACTTCTACTCCACTTATCCCCGCACTACCCGCAGGTTTCCCCTGAGTTATCCCCGAAAACCTACCGACCTAGAATGTGATGTGGAAAACCCCGTGGAAAACGCGGGGAAATCAACCAAAAACCGGCCTCAGTAACTGCAAAAAGGGTTGAGTTTTCCACTATTGTGGAAAATGCAGGGGCAGTAGACCCGTTTTTGAAAGAAGGTGCTCGAGTGGGATGGGGAAAGCGCAAGCGGCTTAGTTATGGGCTCCGCAAGCCTGCAGGCCGCAGGTCAAACCAGCTAGCCCCACTCTTCGGGTAGTAGTTGGGGTACCAGAAAGCAATTGGAGGCGGGGTTACTGCTTACCATCAACTCGCCTTAACGACTCCATTCACAAACTATGGCAGCCCTGGGCCCCAATGAGCAGTCGTTCGAGTGTGTCAGCAAGCCGGAAACGGTGACTGGAGCCGCAACTGTGCTTCTTGCTGTTAAAAACTGGGTCTATGCCCATCTATGATGGGATATAATTATGCAGCTATACTTACTTTGAAAGCCCTGAAACGATAGGCGAACCAGCTCCTTAGAATGTCAAGGGCTCCACCATGTCGAAGCCAGCGCGGATTTGCACGGGCTTAGGCGCGAGAAACACCGGCTCGGGCAACAGGAGCAGCTTGGGGTCGCCGCCACGCCAGCGGCCGTCGCCGTCGGCATCGATGAGCACGCGCAGGCGGTAGGTGCCGGGGGCCATGTCGGTGAACGTATAAGTGCCCTTGGGCGAAGCCAGGCTGGCCACAACCTGGAATTTATCGTCGAGTAATTGCAGCTCGTAGCTCTTCAGCTTGGTGCTGATGGTAACCGAGAGGCTAGTGGATACATCCTGCTCGCTGAGGCCCAGGCGTAGCGGTTTCAAACGCGGGCTTTGGCCCGTGATGGTGGTGACGGCCGTACTGTCGAGGATGATGTCGAGGCGGTTTTTGGCCTTGGCGTTGAAGCGCACGGCCAGCTGGGTGCGGTCGGGGCTCAGGGTACCATCGGCGGGCAGGCGAAGCGGGCGGCGGCGGACCGAGTCTTCAACCAAGGTGCCAAAGGGCTTGTCGGTGGCTACCCGCACCGGCACGTTAAACTGAAACTTCACCTGGCCTTCTGGAAATACGGTGCGAGGGGCACCATCAACCGAGTAAAGCGGCGGGTTAACCGTTTTCTTGGCCGTAGCCGGAGGCACCGGAAACTTGAGCTGCAGCGTGTCCTGGCTGGTGTTTCCGGTGCTGTCGGTAGCCGTGAGCAGGAAGCGGCCATCGCCCACGGCCGGAGTTTTATACACCACCACGGTACGGCCGCGCTCGGTTAGCTGGGTAGCTTCGGCCACGGCGGGGCCGTTGGTAGCGGGCGGCAATGGAGCCAAACTGGCGGCACGCAGTCCCTCGTTGTAGCTCAAGCGCAATTGAGTGGGACTCGGCGTTCGGGTAGTGAGCAGGGGTGGCCGCTGGTCGGGCTGCGTGAGCACGAGGGGCACCGCCGCCGCGGTGCTACCCGCAATGGTAATGGGCGCGGGCAGGTAGGCGATTTTCTCGCCGTCGTCGTAACGCCCGTTGTTGTTCTTGTCGGCTACGGCGTAAAGTTTGTAATCGCCGGCCTTGAGGAAGTTCAGACTGAATTTGCCTTCCTTATCGGTAAGCACCGTGTAGTAAGGCCGGCCTTTGCGCACGCCGGCGGTATCTGCCACGCGGTAGAGGCCAATGCTGCCACCCTCCACCGCCCGGGCCGTAAGCACATCGGTAAGCGAGCCGCTTACTTTGCCCGAATCGAGCTGCGGGCCGGTGCTAAAAGTGAGGGCAGCATTTTTGGCCGGCAAGCCCTCAGTGATGTCGACCACTCCCTCGCGGAAGTTGAAGCTGTACGTAGTGTTCGGGTCGAGCGGCTTTTCGAAGAGCAGCGTGATGGAGCTGCGGTCTTCGCGCAGCTTGTAGGGGTTGTCTTCGGGCAGCTGCGGGGTAATGAGCAGGTTTTTGCTCAGGTCTTTGGTTACTACGGGCTCCGAGAAATTGAGTCGCACAAACTGCTGCTTCACGTTGCGCGCGGCGCTGTCGGGCGAGCTGCTGATGCGGCGGGGCGCCGTGCGGTCGCGCGGGCCACCCAAAGGCGGGGCCACGGCAGCACAGCTTTCAAGCAAGGCAACCAGCGCCAGCAAAGCCAGCAATTCAGCGCGAACGGACATTATACAACAGCAGCGTGGTGAGCGTAAGAACAACAATGGCCGCCCCGATGCGCAGCCCCGTGCGGCGCGTCACTTCATTGGTCGGCTCGGTGGCGCTAACGACGACCACGTGCCGGGCAGTATCGGCCACAAAGGTCGGCGGTGGCTTTTTGATGGAATCGGCCAATGGCACGGGCACGGTTTGGGCACGGGCAGCGGTAGCCAGCAGGCCCATCGCAACCAGTAACCGCCACCGCGTCGCCGGCCGCATCAGGCCGCGGGAGTGCGCCGCCCGGCTACGTACAACAGGCTCGAATACTGTCCCTCGTGCTGCGCCGCGTACTGGTTCGACTTGTAGCCGGCCTTCAGCACGGTAAGCAACCCGCCGGCGCGTTCAGCTTTGTGCTTTTCGCTGAGCATGCTCACGTAATAAGCATCGAGCGGCATCGGCAGCGTCTGGCGGATGGCCAGCTTGTGCTTTTTGAGCAGCTGGGCCATGGTTTTGGGCGCGAAGTGATACAGATGCCGCGGCACATCGTAGGCGGCCCACAGCTCGCGGTAGTGCTGGGCGTCGAGGCTTTCAACGTTGGGTACGGCAATGAGGAGTATGCCATCGGGCTTCAGCAAAGTCACCAGCTGCGCCAGGGTTGCATTCAGCGTATGTACATGCTCCAGCACGTGCCAGAGCGTAATTGCATCGAAGGTGCCGGGCTGAAACTGGGTCAGGTTCTCCTGTCCTACTGGCTGGCCAAGGCGCTGGCTGGCTTCGTCGCGGGCGCGGGCGTTGGGCTCCAAGCCGGCCACCTGCCAGCGGGCTGCTTTGGCAGCGGCCAGGAAATGCCCTGTGCCACAGCCATAGTCCAGCAGTTTGCCCCGGCGCGGGGCCAGCTTGTTTAGCAGGCTCACCTTGCGGCGCATCGTGAAAAACCGCGCCACCTTGTAGGCCTGGTTCACCAGCCCGGCTGCGGCGCTGTTGTGCGACACATAGGCCTCCGACTCGTAGTATTTACCTATTTCAGCCTCACCGGGCCGGGGATTGGTGAACTGAAAACTGCACGCCGCGCACTGCACGATGGCAAAGCTTTCGTGGCTCACCGTCCGGTCTTCAACCACCAGTTTGTTGCGAAACTCGGATTTGCCGCAAACCGGGCAATTGTCAATTCGTTCGTAAGACACAGATACTTCTAAAGGGGCAAAAGCCGGCCGGCATAGGTGCGGCACGACGTATTGGGTAGCCGGGCAAAGTTCGCAAGATTTTGGCAGGAACAGCACGAGGGCTGTCTTAGGCAAAAATGGAACGTCATGCTGAGCGCAGCCGAAGCATCTTTACCGCCATACTAACATTTGATTAGTTGGGCGATAGAGATGCTTCGGCTGCGCTCAGCATGACGTTTGGTAAATCAATTTAGCGCCCCAAATACACCATCAGCACCGACACGTCGGCAGGTGAAATGCCGCTGATGCGCGAAGCCTGACCAATGGTTTCGGGCTGAATTTTGAGGAGCTTTTCACGGGCTTCGTGGCTGAGGGCAGGCATGGCGCGGTAGTCGAGCCGGCCCTGAATCACGAAGTTTTCTAGCTCCTGCATGCGCTCGGCCTGCTGCTGCTCCTTCTGCAGGTAGGTTTCGTACTTGATGTTGATGATGGCCTGCTCCAGCGCCTCCGCATCGTAAGCAGCCAATGCTTCCTGCAACGCTGGCAAGGCGCGGCGCAGGTCGGCCAGCTCCACGTTGGGGCGGCGCAGCAGGTTCACGGCGCGGGTTTTTTCGTGGATTTCGGCCGAGCCCAACTCTACCATGAGCGGGTTGATTTCGGCCGGTTCAATGGCAAACTTCTGGAATAGCACACTGATTTCAGCCGTCTGAGCTTCTTTCATTCGCACGCGTGCCAGGCGCTCATCCGAAGCCAGACCCAACTCGTGGCCCAGCGGCGTGAGGCGCAGGTCGGCATTGTCCTGGCGCAGCAGAATGCGGTGCTCGGCCCGGCTCGTGAACATGCGGTAGGGCTCGTCGGTGCCCTTGTTTACCAGGTCATCAATGAGCACACCGATGTACGCCTCGCTCCTTTTAAGAACAAACGGCTGCTTGCCGTGCACCTTGTTATGCGCGTTGATGCCAGCCATCAGGCCCTGGCAGGCTGCTTCTTCGTAGCCCGTAGTGCCGTTAATCTGGCCCGCGAAATACAGGCCCGCAATCAGCTTGGTTTCGAGCGTGAGCGCCAGCTGGGTCGGCGGGAAAAAGTCATACTCGATGGCATAGCCGGGCCGGAACATCTTGGCATTCTCGAAGCCCGCGATTTCGCGTAGGGCCCGGTATTGCACATCTTCCGGCAGCGAGCTGCTGAAGCCATTTACGTAGCATTCCACGGTGCTCCAACCCTCAGGCTCCACGAAAATCTGGTGGCGGTCCTTGTCGGCGAAGCGGTTGATTTTGTCCTCCACGCTTGGGCAATAGCGTGGCCCCAGACCCTTGATGCGGCCCTGGAACATGGGCGACTTCTCGAAACCCTCGCGCAGAATGTCGTGCACCCGCTCGTTGGTGTAGGTGATGTAGCACGGGCGCTGGTTGACCAGCCGCGGCGTGTCGAGGTAGGAGAATTTGCTGGGCGCTTCGTCGCCGCCCTGCGCTTCCATTTTGGAATAGTCGAGGCTGCGGCCGTCGACGCGGGGCGGGGTGCCGGTTTTCATGCGCCCGGCTTCAAAGCCCAACTCTACCAACTGCTCGGTAATGCCGCGGCTGCCTTTCTCAGCGGCCCGACCCCCACCAAAGTTCTTCTCGCCAATGTGGATGAGACCGTTCAGGAAGGTGCCATTCGTGAGCACCACCGACTTGCCTCGGAACTCGATGCCGAGGGCCGTTTTTACACCTACCGCCGTATCGTTTTCCACCACGATGCCGGTCACGGCTTCCTGCCAAAAGTCCACGTTGGCAATGCCTTCCAGCGTCAGGCGCCAGGCTTCGGCGAAGCGCATGCGGTCGCTTTGGGCGCGCGGGCTCCACATGGCGGGGCCTTTCGAGCGGTTCAGCATCCGAAACTGAATCATGGTCTGGTCGGTGATGATTCCCGACTGGCCACCCAGCGCGTCGATTTCGCGCACAATCTGGCCCTTGGCTACGCCGCCCATGGCCGGGTTGCACGACATCTGGGCGATGGTGTTCATGTTCATCGTTACCAGCAGCACTTTCGAGCCGAGGTTGGCAGCAGCGGCGGCAGCTTCGCAGCCCGCGTGGCCTGCGCCCACTACAATGACGTCGTATTCTTCTTGCTGAAACATAAGAGCGCGAAGTATCGCGAAATATAAAATGGAGTCTCGCCAAGGCGATAAAAGTTAGAACCAAGCTTTGCGAAACTTGATTTCAACTTCACTAAAACCTTGCGCGATAAAATCCCGCCTGGTGTTGCTAGCTACAAAATTACGTAATTCGGCACCAGCAACCAGCTTCACACAATGCTACTTACAGCTATTAGGTTTGGTAGCTAGACGAAGCCCTGCAAATCTTCCGGCAGCCACTCGGCGAACAGCTCGGCGGAATTAGCGTCCACTGCCTCCCTTGAATAAGGCAACCACCGGCCGCTAATGCTGTCGAACACTTCGGTGGCAGCCGCACAGGCAAAGAGCTTATAATCGAACTTGGGGTAGTTGTGCACCAAATAGCCGGGGTAATAATAGTCGAGGTGCAGTCGACGGGCATAGTCCGTTTTCAGCAGCAGGAGGTACTTGCCGAGGCTATGTTTGTGGTAAGCGGGGTCGTAAAAATTTAGAATACCGGCCAGGGTGCGCTCGCCATAATCGAGAATGCCAGCGGCGATAAGGCGGCTCTCTTCGCGCAGTTCGATGATTTGGGTGTTGAAGACGTTGTGCGATGACCCACCCAGCAGCACCTCCTCAATGGTGGGAGCGGCATCGAAGGTGATGGCGGCGCGGTAGCGGGCGTAGAGTTCCTCGTATTCCTCGGTGAGGCGGAAGGGACGGACGGTGACCGTAAAACGGGCGTTGCGGCGCAGTAGCCGGCGCTGCTCGGGGCCCCACTGCACGCGAGTCAAATCGATGCGCAGCCAGTGGGCGGTGTAGAGGCGGCCATCGAAAGGCACAAACTGGCAGGTAAACAGGTCCTGCTGCATGCGGTAATAGCCCTGGGCGAGGTAAAAATCCAGCGCATCGCCTCGGATGACGGGAAACTCGGCAGATGAAGAGGCAGCCATATCGCGGGGCGGGCAACGGGGCGCAGCTACTGAAGCTGGCCAGATTCAGAAATGCCAACGCCCGCATGAAGCGGGCGCCAGTTGATTGTTCGGAAAAAGCGAAAGCGGTGCTAGAAACTGCGCAACGCCAGGCAGTAGTCCTCCTTGGCGCGCATGGCCGTCTGGCTCAGCAAGTCTTTGTCGTGGTAACCGAGCAGGTGGAGCACCCCGTGTATCATCACGCGGTGCAGCTCGTCGCGGAACGGAATGCCGAGGTCGTGGGCATTATCGCGCACCCGCTCCACGCTAATAAAAATGTCGCCTTCCAGAATGTCGGCGTCATCGGAGTTGTCAAAGGTGATGACGTCCGTCAGCGTGTCGTGGTCGAGGTACTGAATGTTAAGCCGGTGCAGGTAGTCGTCGGAACAGAAAATGTACGTGAGCTGCACAATGCGGTGCTCGTGCACCTTGGCCACGCGCTCAATCCACCCCAACAGTTCTTCGGCGTCGGACAGCTCGAAATCGGGTGCATCTTCCACCATGAACTCGATGCCGGGGGCTTCGTGGTGCAGCTCGCCGGGAGGGAAGTTTTCGTGATGGGGAGGGCCCATCGGCGGGGTGCTGTTCATGCGGATTCAGGCAGCTTTAAGCGGCGATATGGTCAGCAGTCGAGGCTTGGTCGGTAGGCGCGGGCGCGAGCTGGAAGGTGAGCAACAGGCAGCGGCCTTCTTTGCTGAACTCCACCTCATCGGCCAGGTGACGGATAAGGAATATGCCGCGACCACCCGGGTTCTCCAGATTTTCGGGAGCGGTAGGGTCGTCAAGGTTGTCGAAATTGAAGCCGGCGCCCTCGTCTTCAATCTCAAATTTAAGTTGTTGCGGCTCCACGTAAAGCGACAGGTAGACGTTCTTGTCTTTGTCGAACTTATTGCCGTGGCGAATAGCATTGTTTACCGCTTCAGTTACGGCCACCATGATGTTGCCGTAGATATCGTCCTCAATCTGAAAGGTATCCTTAGAGTTATCGATGAAGCTTTCAACGACGCGGATATTTTCAACAAGCGACGGAATCTGAATTTTTACCTGCTTCATAAGGTGATTTGATGGGAAGAGCGGCAGCGGTTTGGGGCGGCAAAAATAGTCTTTTAACGCCAAAGCGCCGCAACTATTTCTGCTATCCTCAAAAGCCTGGTTCTAACAGTGCACTAATTAATTAACGGAACGGGGGGGCGGAAGGATGGACTAGGGTTCGGTTTATTTAATTTTCTGAAAATACTCGCCCACCTCACGCTGGTAATACGGAGTCAGGTTCGGGGGTGTACTACGTAGTAATTCGGTCTGGCGTTCCTTGCTGACGCGATATTTATCGAACGCCGGCGGGAAAACCGGAGGCTTCGTTTGAGCCGCCTGGGCCTCGCGCTTGGTATCCTGGTCGCGTTCACGGGCCGATTTTTCCACTTCCAACAGGCGGGTGAGGATTTGCTGCTGGCGCATCATGGTTTCCTCGGTCAGGCGCTTGTTCACAAGGTCGGTTTCGGTTTGCTCCATCATTTTCTTGATGTCGCCGGTGCCGCCCGCGCCCTGGTCACCTTTGCCGTCCTTCCCATCCTTGCCACCTTCTTTGCCGTCTTTCCCATCCTTGCCATCTTTGGGCTGTCCCTGGCCGGGTTGCCCGCCGCCCTGGCCCTGCGACCCACCGGGCTTGCCACCCTGCTGCAACTTATCCAACTGCTGCATGGCTTGGCGCAGCATCTGCTGCTGGCCAGCCAGCTTTGCCAGTTCCTGCGACATTTCCCGGCCCGACTTGCCGGATTTCGACAGCTGTTGAATTTGCTCGTTGAGCTGCTGCTGCATTTTGCCCATGTTGCCGGGGCCGGGCTTGCCGCCGGGGCCCTGGCCTTTACCCTTGCCCTTCTTCTTGCCGGGTTTGCCTTGGCCGTCTTTGGGGGCGCCTTTGCCGGCCTGGGCTTCCTGCTGCATCTGGTCGAGGGAGCTTTGCAGCATCAGGGCCAGGTTGTTCATGCTGGTCATGGCCTGCTGCTCGGTGGCGGTGGCCCGGCTCAGGTCGCGCTGCTGAATGTGGGTGAGCGACTCGTCCATCCGGCCGTTCATCTCGCCCACCTCGCGGGTCACGAAGCTCTGGATTTTAGGCTCCTTCTTGGCCAGGGCGTAGAGGGAGTCCTGAATGATTTTGGCGTCGTCGCGCAGCTTGCGCTGCGTTTGGCCCAGTTGCACAAAGCGCGGGTCGCTCTGGTCCACCTTGCGGAAGTCCTTCATCAGCTGCTCTTGGTCGAAGCTAAGGGTGAGTAGGTTGTCCAAGATATTGCGCAGGTCGTCGATGTTCTGCTGGGCCTGGTCAGTCTCCTCCTCACTCATCTGGTCGCGCATTTTCTGCGCCATTTTCTTCATGCGGGCAGCGGCGCTTTTTTGCTGGCCAGCGGCTTTTTTGTTCTGGTTTTTGCTCAGGCTCTGCTGGCTTTCCTGCATGTCCTGGTCGGTCTGCTCCTGCTCGGGCTTCTGCTCGTCCATCCCGTTCTGGTCGCCAAGCTCCTTGTCCATTTGCTTCAGGTCCTGCAGCTCCTTTTTCAGGTCCTCAAACTCTTTCTGGTTCTCGGCCTGCTCTTGTTTCAGCTGTTCCTGCTTGGCTTTCTGGTCCTGGTTTGATGCCTTGTTATCGGGGTTTTCCTTGTCGTTCTGCGCGGTTTTTTCAGCCAGCTGTTCTTCCTGCTTGGCCAGCTCCTCAAGCTTGTTGGCAGTTTCCTCGGCCTTCTGTTCCAGCTGCATCTGCTTGAACATTTCAAGGGCGCGGTCCAGCTCCTTTTGCAGCGTGTCTTCCTTGTTTTCGAGCTGTTGCAGCAGCTTCTGCATCTCGGCATCCGGCGTCTTTTGCTCTTCCAGCAGCTTGCGCAGCTTTTCGTAGAGCTTCTTGGTCTCGGGGTCGAGCAGGTCGGCCATCAGCTTTTTTAGCTCCTCGGCCTTCTTGGCCAGCTCTTCGCTTTTGGGGCTGAGCTGGTCTTGCTTCTGCTGTAGTTGCTCGAACATCTTCTGCATCTGCTCCATCTGCTGGTTCATCTGGTTCTTCTGGTCCAGCATGTTCTCCAGCTGCTTGCGGTCCTGAAAGCTCAGGTCGCGCTTGGTCTTTAGTTTGTCCTGGGTTTTGGCTAGCTCGCGTTCCAGCTTCTCGCTTTGCTTGGCGGCCTGGCTCATTTGGCTGGCCACAGATTGCGCCTGGGCGTTCAATTCCTGGCGCAGCTCGCGCCGGCTGGGCAAGCGAAACTCCACCGGACGGGTGCGGGTTGCCTTGGGGCCGTGCACGCCGTCGTTGTCCCAGGCCTCCACAAAATATTCGAGGCGGTCGCCAGGCTGCATATTCAGCGCACTCAGGTTCCAAGTGTAGGCATAGGTGCCGGCACTTTCGCGGGGCAAGCCCAGCGGAGTTGCGCCTTGGCGGCTAGGCGCCGAATTAGGCCCCTGCCCCGTGCGGCGTAAGGCGTAGTGCAGCTCAAGGCGGGTCAGGCCGTAGTCGTCGCGCACGGTGCCACCCAACGCCAGAAAGCGCCGCGTAACCGTATCCGAAAAAACCTCCAGGGTAAGCGAGGGCGGCAAATCGAGTACAGCGGTGAGCTGGTAGGAAATGGGGTCGCGGTTCAGGCTGGCCGGGTTTTTCAGTCGCAGCAGATAGGGCTGCGAACGCATGATGCGCCGCTCGGCCGTGAAGGTGCCGTCATCGCCGGTAGCAGCCAGCGTTTCGTCGGGGTTCTGAAAAACCAACGCCAGCTCATCGGTCGCAGCCGTGGCAAACTCCCAGCGCACGGTGCTGCCCTCGGGTACCGTCAGGTTACCGCCATTTTCAACAGTTTCGGCCGGCCGACCAGTGTAAGGCGGGTAAGCAATGCTGACTTTGAAATCGCGCAGATTGGGCCGCTCCAACACCGTAAGCTGGTATTCGGGCGAAGCGAACCCTGCCCCTTTCAACTGAAATGCCACGTCGCCCTGCGGCTGCTCAAACGTGTAGCGGAACTGGTCGCCGTGCCCGGTTACCTTGCTTAGCCGCCGCTCACCATCCTCAAAAGCAATGCTGACCTCCGCTGGCAATGCCGCTCCCGCCACGCCCACATCCAGCGTAAAGTCTTCGCCCCGAAATGCCGTCAGCTTGGTATTCTTAATCAAAAACTGAAACGGTGCCGGGGGCGAATATGCCCGCTTGTAGTGCCAGATGCGCTCGGTGCCCTGCACCAGAAAGCTGGGGTAAAAGGCCAGCAGCGCCAGCACCGCCGCCGCCGGAATGGCCGCATATTTCCACAATGGCTTGCTCTGCTGCTGAATGTTAATTCCCTCAGCAAACGAGTACTGCCCGAACTGCGCGGCACGCTGCTCCAGGCTGGCCGCAATCAGGGCGTTGTCGCGGGCCTGCCCCTGCAGTTGCAAGGCATTCAGCAGGCGGTCCTGCACTTCCGGGAAAATCTCTCCTACCCGACGAGCGGCCTGTTCGTCGCTCAGTAGCCGGCGTAGGTTGGTGAGGGCCGCCAGCGGCGTCCAAATCCAGCGGGCAAAGCTGTAAATTGTGAGGCCGATGAAGCCAAATAGCAGCCCGGCCCGCACTACCGTAGGCAGGTACAGGAAGTATTCAAGCCCGTTGAATACCACGAAAAACGTGAGCAGTAGCCCACCAGCTACCAGACCACCACGCACCAGCAGGTTGAGGTAAAACTTGCGCTTGAACGCTTCCAGCTCCGTTCGTACCCGCGCCAGAGCGGGGTACTCGGCCGCCGTAGCGCCGCGCTCCATCAGCATCGCCATAAATCAGGTCTTAGTCGGGAAAGATACAACGCAGCACATGCTTTAGCTTGTGCCCCGGCCGCCTTTCTGTGCGATTTTTGCACGAACAGTAAGCGGCTTCTGCCTTCATAACCAGCCAAGCCGGTCAGGTAGTTTCACAGCGCGCAAGCTGAAGCATTTCCTAGCTCACTTCCACCCAGGCGGGGCAGTGGTCCGAGTGCACCACGTCGGGCAACAGACCCGCACCACTCAGACGTGGTTGCAAAGCCGCATCGGCCAGCCAATGGTCCAGGCGCCAGCCCACGTTGCGCCCGCGCGAACCGGCCCGGTAGCTCCACCACGAGTAGTGCCCGGGGGCCTCGCCGTGGTGGTGCCGGAAAGTGTCGAACAACCCGTCGCTCAGAAAATCGGCAAACCATTGGCGTTCCTCCGGCGTGTAGCCTGGGCTGTTCTGGTTGGCCTTAGGGTTGTGCAGGTCGATGGGCGTTTGGCAGCAGTTGAAATCGCCGCCGATGAGCAGCGGCGGCGTGCTGCCGTCGGCGCGCAACTGGGCTACGTATTTGCGAAAAAAATGCAGCCATTCAACTTTAAAAGCTTGCCGCTCGGGGCCGCTCGTGCCGGAGGGCATGTAGGTGTTCAGCACCGAGACGTTATCGAAATCGAGGCGCAGCACGCGGCCTTCGTCGTCGTAGCAGCTCTGGCCGCAACCTTCCACTACGGCCTTGGGCTTCACCTTTGCGAAGGTGGCCACGCCGCTGTAGCCCGGCTTCTGGGCCGGGTACAGGTAGGCGTGGTACCCCAGCTTTTCAAAGCCCGACACATCCATTGGCTCACGGCCAGCTTTGATTTCCTGTAGGCACAGCACATCGGGCGCAGCCTCGGCTACCCAGTCCAGCAGCCCTTTGCTCAGGGCCGAGCGCAGGCCGTTGACGTTGTAAGAAACGATTTTCATGTTTTCTGAAAGGGTGTCCTGCTCCTCATGCTTGAAGCGGGACGCCCTAAGTAATTTACAGACTGTCGCCCGGGTCCAGCGCGAAATACTCCAGCACGTGCCATTTCAGCATCCGCTCCTGCTCTTTCAGGTTGGCGAAGGGCACGGGGCGCAGCAACTTATAATGCGGCCAGCCGTCGGCGTCTACGTGCGTCTGCTCGTAGTGGCCGCTGAGGCTAAAGAGCCGGCAGGTAGCAATGTGCATCAGGTCCTGCTTCTGCTCTTTAGTGAAGACCGTAATGCCTTGGTTTAACTCCTGAATACCGATAAGCAGGAGCAGCGCATTCAGGTCGGGGCGCTTGGCAAAGCGGGCCTCCATCTCCACCATCAGGGTTTCCCAACGGGCATCGAAATCAGCTTCGGCTTCGGAGTGCTCGGCTGGGGGCGTATGGTTGTGGTCCTCGCTCATGCGTTGGGCTGGCCGTCGTGTTCGGCCTTGTGGGCAGCCAGGGCCGCGCCGTCATGAGTTTCAGCGCCAGCTTCCGATTTCAGAATTTCCCAGTACTCCACCGCGCGGCGGAAGTGCGGAATCACGATGCTGCCGCCAATGATGTTGGCAATGGCAAACACCTCGTAAATCTCCTCGTCGGTGAGCTTTTCCTCGAAGCATTTACCCACGTGGTACTTAATGCAGTCGTCGCAGCGCAGCACCATGGAGCAGGCCAGGCCCAGCATTTCCTTGGTTTTCACGTCGAGCGCCCCGGCTGCGTAGGTGTTGGTGTCGAGGTTGAAAAACCGCTTGATAACCTTGTTGTCGGCCGCCATGATGGTGGCATTCATCCGCTGGCGGTACTCGTTGAATTCGGTGACTTGAGACATGTTTAGTTGGATAGGCGAAGAAAAAAGAATAGTCCGGCTGAGTGCAGCCGAAGCGACTTGGCTGCAACAGTAACCAATATGATAACAACGAAGCGAGCGAGGTGCTTGCCGGCGCCCTGCATAGCCCTTATGGCTCAGCATAATGCGCGGGTTCGGGCTACATTGCTTCTCCAAAATTACTTCCAAACCCTTCCCCACTCTACCGCCATGCTCCGCACTCTGTGGTCCGATTTCCTTGGCCTCATCTATCCGCGGCTGTGCCTGGCCTGCCGCGAGCCCCTCGTAACCGGCGAAAACCACCTCTGCACCTGCTGCCGGGCCGAACTGCCCTACACCGATTACCACCGCCTGCCCGCCGACCAAAACCCGTTGGGCCGCCGCTTCTGGGGCAAGTTGCCCATCCGCCATGCCCTCAGTTACCTGCGCTTTGTGCGTCATGGCCGGGTACAACACCTGCTGCATGAGTTGAAGTACCAGGGCCAGCGGGATGTCGGCACTGCCCTCGGCCAGTTATATGGGGCCGAACTATACACCGCCGGTATCGCAGCCGACTTCGACCTCATCATTCCCGTGCCCTTGCACCCACGCAAGTTGGCCAAGCGCGGCTACAACCAGGCCGCAGCCTTTGCCACCGGCCTTGCCGAAGGTATGAAAGTGCCTACCGTCGATAGTGGACTACGTCGCACCGCCAACACCAAAACCCAGACGAAAAAGAACCGCGTGCAGCGCTGGGAAAACGTAGCGAGTGTATTCGAAGTCGACGACCCTACCGCCATCATTGGCCGCCGCGTGTTGGTGGTAGATGACGTGCTGACCACGGGCGCCACCCTCGAAGCCTGCGGTGCAGCGTTGCTAGCTGCCGGGGCCACCGAAATCAGCATTGCAACCATTGCCTGCGCTTGACAGTGGCAAAAAAGAAGGCCACTCCCGGTTAAGGAGTGGCCTTCTTTTTTGAATCAAACAGCTTACTTGTTCGAGCCGGCGTTAATCATGGCGCAACGGAAACCGATGGTTGCCGTCGAAGAATCTTCGGCCATGAAGCGGCGGGTGCCGGGCGAGAGCCAGTAGGCCACATCGCGCCACGAACCACCTTTGTACACACGCACGTGGTCGTCAATCAGCGACTGATAGCCTTTCTTATCGTATTTGTCGGCGGGGTCAGCTACGCCGTTGCGACGGAAGGGGTTCAGGTCTTCTACGTCCTGAAACGATAGGGGACGGTATACATCCTGTACCCACTCATTCACGTTGCCGGCCATGTTGTAGAGGCCGTAGTCGTTGGGGGGGTACGAGTAGATGTACTCCGTAATCATGGCACCGTCGTTCAGACTGCCGGCAATACCAGCATAGTCGCCGCGGCCACGCTTGAAGTTAGCCAAAAACTGGCCCTGCTTCTTGCCGTATGCGTTGCGGGTTGAGTTACCATCCCAAGGATAGATGCGCTTCTCTTCCTGGTTCTCGTTGCCCGTTTCCTGAGTGCCTACGAGCGCCTGGGCAGCGTACTCCCACTCCGCCTCGGTGGGGAGGCGGTAATTGGGCAGGGTGTTGCCTTTCTCAATCGAAGCGCCACCCTTACCATCGGCCAGCGCACCAGCAGTACCGGTTGTACCTTCAGCACCTTCGGCCGAAGCCTTGTTTTTCTTTTTGAAAAGACCACCCAAACCACCCGACTTGGTCTCCCCACCGTCGCCGGCTAATTTTTCGTTCACTTTAGCGGTACGCCACGTGCAGTAGTCGTCGGCCTGCAGCCAGCTCACGCCCACTACGGGGAAGTAGCGGAAGCCGGGGTAACGCAGGTAATAGGTTACGTAGGGGTCGTTGAACGACAGGTCGCGCGCCCACACCGTGGTGTCGGGCAAAGCCGACTTGTAAAACTCCTCGGCTGAGTCGGTGCGGATGAAGTGCAGATATTCGAGCCAGTGAATGTTAGCAACTTCAGCTTCGTCCATGTAGAACGAGGCGATGGTAACGGTGCGCTCGATGTTGTCGTGCGACATAGTCACGTCTTCTTCCTGCGAACCCAGCACCGTGCGGCCACCTTCGATAAATACCAGACCCGGGCCTTCGGGAATCTTTTTGAAGTTGGCTACTGCCATGCCCTTCTCAGTATTGTATTCAATACCCGTCGTCGAAGAATACTTGCCCGGCTTGGAAGCGGTAGGCTGCTTGTTCTTATTACAGCCTCCAAGAGCCGTTAGGCCCATAGCTGCCAAGCACAGATAATTAAGTAATTTCATAACAAAGTTAAAATGAAGATGTGTTCGGAGGGGTTAGAAAGGGCAATCAGGACACAATAGTACAAAAAATTAAAATGCGGGGCAAGGGGCAACCGGGTAAACCCGCCTTTTTAGGCGGCGATGAGCATTTTCTAAACGGTCAAACGCACGCAATGCTAAAGTAATTTCGTGAGCACCACCTAAGTCAGCACTTAAGCGGCTTATGCCTACGTCGTAGCTATAGCCGAGGCGCAGGCCTCCGGCCTGTAACCCTACCACAGCTGCAAGCACATGCTGCCGCGCAACGCTGCCAGGCAGGGAAATATTGCGGTATACGGCTCCGGCTGTGATAGGTGACACGGTGGCGTAGATTCCGGCTTCGGTGCGAGTGGAGCCACCCTGCCGGCTAACCCCTACCACAGGAGTATAGCTTAATTCGCGGGTAGCCAGGCCAGTACCAGGCTCGATGATGAAAAACTTATAGCCACCAGCTACGCTCAGCAGCATCGGCAACTCGGCCTGCTGCCGGAAACCCAAGCTGGGCTGATTGAGGTGCTGCCCAGCCACACTGAACCAGCCCCGAGCCGAATAAAGCACGGCTCCGACACCCACGCTGAAGTAGTTAGCGGGCAGAAAATCGAGGGCTTCGGCGCTGGGACCGCGCACGCTGCCGTCTTCGGCAATCTGGTCACCGAACACGAAATTGTCATATCCAACGCGTTGGCGGCCGTAGCTGGCGCGTAGCCCGCCACTCAGGGCCAAGCCCTCGCGCAGCCGGGTGTGGTATGCATAAAGCCCACCAACTTCGAGTCTGGTATAGCCCACGGCCCCCGTACGGTCTTGGTTTAGGAGCAGGCCATAGGCGTGGTGCTGGCCAGGGGAAGTAGAGCGTAGGTCGGCAGCGAGCTGGGTACTTACGAAAGAGCCGGCGAGTGTGGGCAACTGGTTGCGGAAACTTAGGGTCACGCTGTAATCATCGACCAAGCCCGTGAAGGCCGGGTTGGTGTGCAAGCGCGTGGCGTAGGGCTGCGTGAAGTACACATCCTGCGCCTGGATAGTAGTGGCGCCGGCCAAGACCAATGCCAGCAAAGGGGCCGTACAATTCAGCCAACGAGCATGTGTTTGCAATACAGAAAGCCAAAACTCAGCCATGGGAACCAGGGTAACGCCACTGCTGCGCCGATTAGTGCGCGGTGGGGCGAAGGTAGCAGCAGCTTACCAAGCCGTCCGATGGAAGGACGGCTACTTTACCAGCACCTTCACGCTGAGGCGGCGGTTCATGGCCCGGCCCTCTTCGGTGGTGTTGGGGGCAATGCCGTAGCGTGGCCCATAGCCGCGGGCATCGATGCGGGATGGGCTGATGCCCATTTCGACCAAGCTAGCCCAGGCCGTGCGGGCACGGGCTTCGCTCAGCATCTTATTTACTTTGTAGGTGCCGGTGCTATCGGTGTAGCCCCCGATTTTGACGCGGGCCGAGGGGTAGGCACGCATCAGCGTTACTACGTTGCGCAACTGGCTCATCGATTCCGGCGTGAGGGTGGCTTTGCCGGTTTCAAAAAACACGCGGTCGAAGTTGTACCAGCCACGGCTCAAATCGAGGGTGTCGACGTGCTTGGTGGGGTCGGACAGAAAGCGGTGGAGCAGGCTCTCGGTGGAGTTGACTCCCACGCCTGCGATGCTGGCCCCACCGGGCAGTTTCAGGGTAGTAGGAGCACCGGTGTCGTACAGGTAGTTGCCACTTTTGACGTCGTAATGGCCCGGCACGATAAAATCCTGGGCTGGCGGCGTGATGCGGCGGGGCTGGTAGCGGCTGCCACCCACGCGGTAGGGGCTGCGAGCCGCGGCAGGGGCAGCAGGAGTGGCGGCAACTGGCGTAGCAGCAGGTGGCGTAGCAACCCGAGCGGCGGGAGCTGGGGCTGCCACGGTCGCCGAATTGGAGGTGTAGGACGGTGCCGGGGAGCTAATGATTTGCGGTACGGGCTGGTAGCGCCGGCTGCTGGTGATGGGAGCCTGCCCGCCGGTAGCTGTGTTGGCGGCAAACAGCACCGGCCCCCCTACCTCGCTCTCGGATGCGAGGTGCTCGGCTGGGGCGCTGGCTGCAGTTGCGGTTGTACCCGATGCGCTGGTGCGGCCGGCGCGGCCTTTGCTGGCAGAGCCTATCCGAGACAGCGTGACGCTGAAATTGGCCGTCTTGCCGTTCTCAAGGAATATGCTTTCCATCGTTTGGGGGCGGTAGCCACCCTCGCCTATCTGCATCAGGTAGGGGCCGCCAGCAGGCAGGTTGGTTACCACGAAACGGCCTGAACTGTTGGACGCGGCCGAGTAGCGCTTGCCCGACGGCACGTGAATAACCGTAACCGCCGCGCCTGGCAACGCCTGCTGCGTTTCAGTTTGCACATTGCCCGTAAGGCTGAGCGGCGACGTTTGGGCATTGCCGGGTTGCGCAGCCAAGGCAAGCAAAGCGAGCAGCAGGAATGGAATACGCTTCATGGCGATAAAAAGCAGAAAATAGGATAGTAGGAACAGCAGTTGACCAACCCGTTGAAGTAGCAGTTAGCCAGCAGCAAACACAATCAGGCTCAAATATAAGGCAAAATAATTGGTATGAAAATTTGATAATTTTTTGTAATTTATTGAATAGGGTGAAATGGTTTTTACAGGCTTTTCGATGCGCAGGCTTCTCTAAAAAGGGCCTTGAATACGCTTTCAACACCGGTTAAAGCTCGGTGGTGGCGAAGGGGTACTGCAACGGAACAGGGTTTTATGCAGTTCTACATCTGGTGGATGGTGCTGACACTGTTGCGAGGCGAGCCTTAAGCTGGGCCGGCTACTTTTGCTTTGGAACTGATAAGAACCTGAATTATGCGGAAAATACTGTTGGGTGTGGCCGGGTTGATTGTTGTGCTGCTTCTGGCAGCTGTAGCAGCACCTTTTCTCTTCAAAGACAAGCTGCGGGCACTCGCCGACAAGCAGATTGCCCAGCGCGTGCGGGCCCAGGTACTGTACAACCCGGCCGATATCGACGTAAGCATTCTACATTCCTTCCCAGACCTGACGCTGGATATCAAGAACCTGCGGGTTGTTGGGCTTGACTCGTTCAGCCGCGATACGCTGGCCTTCCTGCCCAACCTGCGGGTGGGGCTCGATGTGATGACGGTAATTAAAGGTCAGGAAATTAAGATTAATACGGTGGAACTGGAGCGACCCGACCTGAGCCTGCGCCGCCTGAAAAGTGGCCTTGCCAACTGGGACGTGGTGATTTCGGACTCGGCTGCCGCGGCCAAGGGGCAGGATACCAGCCAGGTGAGCTTAGCCATTAAGGGCTGGAAGCTGACCGATGCCCACCTGCGCTACGAAGACCTGACGCTGCCCTTCCGCATGGAGGCGCGCGGCGTGAACCACAGCGGCAGCGGGGACTTTGCCAGCAATGTGTTCGATATGAAGTCGCAGACGACGGCCACCGACCTCGACATGAGCTACAACAACGTGGCTTACGTGACCGACAAGCAGCTCGATGCCGACGTGACCATGCAGATGGACCTGGGCAAAAGCCTCTATACCTTTAAAGACAACAAGTTTAAGCTCAACGATTTTCCGTTCAGCTTTGCAGGAGTAATTGGTTTGCCAAATGCGACCGATATTACTTACGATGTGACGTTCAAGGCGCTGGAGACAGATTTTAAAACGTTGCTTAGCCTGGTGCCGGGCGTGTTCACGGAGAAGTTCAAGAACATTGAAACCAGCGGCAAGGTAGCATTTGATGGCTATGCCAAGGGCACCCAGACGGCCACGCAGCTGCCCGGCTACGGCGTGAACCTGACCGTGACCAACGGCCAGTTTAAATACCCCGAGCTGCCCCGCGCGGCCAAGAACATCAACCTGAAGATGCAGGTGAGCAACCCCACGGGCGTAACCAACGACGTGAAAGTGAATATCCCGCAGTTCCACCTCGACCTTGGGCCCGACCCGGTGGACGGCAACATTGCCATCGACGGCCTGAACCCAATGAAGGTGAATGGCCGCGTAAAAGCCAACGTGAACCTGGAAGAAGCCCTGAAGGTGTACCCGGTGAAGGACCTGGCCATGCGCGGCCAGTTCTTCGTGGACGGCACCGCTAAGGGGGTGTATTCGAAAACGCAGATGCCGGTGGTGAACGCCGCTATTCGCCTCGTCAATGGCTACGTGAAATCGGCCAAATTCCCTGCTCCGATTGAGAACATCAACCTGAGCGGCACGGTGGTGAATACAACGGGCCAGGTGAACGACACGCAGATAAACCTGCCGCAGTTTAAGATGGTGCTGGAAGGCGAGCCCTTGGAAGGCCGCTTGAGCGCGCACAACATTGACAAGCCCGTGTTCGACACCAACGTGCGCGGTACGGTGGACTTGACCAAAATCACGAAGATTTTCCCCCTTGAGGGCATGACAGTAACGGGCCGCGTGGCGGGCGACATTGCCGCCAAAGGCAACATGGCCGACGTGGAGGCGGGCCGCTACCAGAACGTGGTGGCCAGCGGCACAGTGCGCGCGACCAACGTGACCTATAAAAGCAAGGACCTGCCGCAGGGCGTGAAAATCAGCTCGGGCACGGCCACTTTCAACAACAACCAGATTGCGCTGCAAAGCCTGAACGGAGTGGCCGGCAGCTCGGATTTTGCGGCTTCGGGCACCATCAGCAACTACCTGGGCTATTTGTTCACGCCGGGGCAGGCGCTGAAGGGCAACCTGACGGTGAACTCGCACAATTTTAACGTGAACGAATGGATGGTGGACGAGGTATCGGCCAAGCCCACGGCCACCGGGGGGGCGGCGCCAGCCAAGGCCAACGGCGTGCTCCAGATTCCGAAGTTCTTTGATTTGGTGGTGAACAGCCACGTCGATAACGTAACCTACGACAACCTGAAGCTGAGCAATGTCGGCGGTGTGGTAACCGTAAACGACCAGACAGCTACGCTCAAAAACCTCGCCTTTAATACCCTGGGCGCCACTTTTGGCACCACGGGTAGCTACAGCAGCAAGAACCTGGCGCACCCCAAGTTTAACTTCGGGTTGAACATCAAGGATTTGAATTTCCAGAAGGCTTTTTCCGCTTTCAATACCATTAAGACGCTGGTGCCGCTGGCCAGCCAGGTGGAAGGCGTATTCGGCACCAACTTTAGCGTGAGCGGCGAGATGGGGCCCGACATGTTCCCGAACCTGGCCACGCTTTCGGGCAAGGGCTTGTTTGACGTGGTGCGGGCAGCTGTGGGGCAGTCGGATGCCCTAACTAAAATTGCTAACCTTACCACGCTTCCCGATTTGAAGAACTTCGTGGTGCTGAACAAGAAAATTCAGGCCAACATCGTGAATGGCAACCTCGTGGTGCAGCCGTTTGACCTGACCATTGGCGACATCAAAATGACGTTGGGGGGGCAGAACAGCCTGACGGGGGCCCTGGCTTACGTCACCGCTATCAACACGCCCACTGGCAAGCTGGGCAATGCCCTGAATAGCCAGCTCACCAAGCTAACAGGCGTGCAGAACATCCAAGGTACTGACCGGGTGACGCTGGGCCTCGAAATTGGCGGTACGGTGAAGGCCCCGATTGTGAAGCTGACCAGCGGCAGCATGAAGGCGCAGGGCCAGACGCTAGTGAAGGCCGTAGCCAAGCAGAAGGCCCTGGACCTGCTGGGCGTGAAGCCCCGCGCCGTGAGCAAGGAAGACAGCATCCGTCGGGCCGGGCAAACGGCTGAAGAAGCCGCCGCCCAAGTTGAGCTCGATAAAAAGCAGCAGCGCATCGACGCGGCTAACAAGGCGAAGGAACAACTTTCGAAAGGGTTTAACAGCCTCTTTAACAAGCCCAAGCCCAAGCCGAAACCCGTTGACCCAGAGCCTGCCGATACGACCAAGCACTAGCTGGCGGGCAACTCTGGCAGTATTATTGGAGTATGCGGCTTAGATACCTGATTGGTAGCTAGTAAGTTGCATTTATTCAATAACTGATTAACTCCCACCATATGAAACTTACCCGTTTGCTACCCTTTGCGGCTGTGGCCCTGCTAGGTCTGGCCGGCTGCTCAAAATCCGACGATGCGGCCAATACTTCGAAGCTTGAGGTACGGCTAATGGATGCGCCCGGCGACTTCCAACGTGTGGTGCTCGACGTGCAGCAGATTGAAGTGCACCTGAAGGATGACGGCAACCCCGACGGCTGGAAAACCCTGAATTTCACCCCGCAGGCCATCAACGTGCTTGATTACGTGAATGGCCGCTCGGCCCTGCTGGTGAGCGACGACTTTGCCCCCGGCGACCTCAAGGAAATCCGCCTCATCCTTGGGCCCAATAGCTACGTGGTGGGCCGCGACGGCCAGCAGTACGACCTGAAAACGCCCAGCGGCCAGACTTCGGGTGTGAAGCTGAAGTTGGACAAAGCTACCCTGAAGCAGCGCGAAACCTTCCAACTGCTGCTCGATTTCGACGTGGCCAAGTCCATTGTGGAGCGTGGCAACTGGAAGCCCGGCAACGACAAAAAAGAGCGTTACCTGCTCAAGCCCGTTATTCGGGTAGTGGCGCAGGACCTGCGCGGTGGCATCAGCGGCACCGTGGCCCCTGCGGCGGCCAAGCCCCAGATTTTGGCCATCCGTAGCACCATCCTCGGCCCCGATACCGTGAGTACCTCAGCCGACGCGTCGGGCGCTTACCAGATTGGTGGCCTGCCAGCCGGTACCTACCGCGTCGAATACTTCCCCAGCACCACGGCTCCTACGGGCCAGCCAGCGTACCGTACCGTCGTACGCACGGGCGTAACGGTGCTGAACGACCAGGTGACGCTGCTAGGCAATACCAGCCTCAACTAACTCCTGGATTTTTTCATAAAAAAAGGCTGCTCTAACGGGCAGCCTTTTTTTATAGGGATAAGCGGACAGACTAAACTTAAGCCAACTGCCCGGCGGGCTTGGTGCCGAAAGCGGCATCCTGGGTTTTGGCTACCACAATCTGCTGCACCAGCGCTTCGGGGGTAGCCGTGATGGATAGGCACAGCGCGTAAGTTGGGCGCTCCAGGGTAGCCAGCTGCGAGTCGAGCATGTCGGGGTGCATGTAATGGCCTTTGCGGCCACCCATGCGCTCCAGCAGCAGTTCGCGCGGACCATCCAGGAAGACCCAATGCATGGGACTATGGACGCCGTTTTGCAACGTGGTGCGGTAGGTTTCCTTCAGGGCGGAGCACGCCAGGACGGCCCCGCCGGCAGCTTCCCATTTACCTAAGTCGGTGGCCAGAGTGGCCAACCAATCGCGCCGGTCGTCGTCGGTGAGGGGCGTGCCGTGGCTCATCTTCTCGATGTTGGCTGCCGAGTGGAAGTCGTCGGCGTCGTAAAACGGCAGCCCTAGCTGCTGCGCTAGCTCTTGGCCAACGGTGGTTTTGCCACAGCCCGAAACTCCCATGACGATGCAAACCATACGCGTGCCTACCGTTGAAAAAGAAGAAAACCAGCTGCTTACAGCTGCGGCTGCACCTGCCCGCTCATTTCGCGGCAGTAGGTGATGAAGTCGGAATTAACGGGTTCCAGGCCGCCTTCGCGCATGCGGGAGGCTACCTGGCCGCGGTGGTAGCTGGCATGCGTCACGGCATGGGTAAGGATGTCGCTCACCAGCGAATCGAAGGCATCGCCCTGCGAGTTGGTGTACTGAATGTGGCGGTTGAGCTCCGTTTCGTCGATGATTTCGCAAAGCTCGCGCAGGCGCTCCGACGTTTGCTCGTGCCAGTGGTGCAAGCCGGCCAGGTCATGCTCCTGCCATACTTTCACGGGGCTTTGCGTACCAGTAATGCGGGCAATCCAAATGGCCTGCGCATTGAGTACGTGGCTGAACAGGCGCAGCGCTACGGGCGGAATTTCTTTACCGGCTGCTACCGACGAATCGAGGCGGCGCAGCAGGGTTTCGTTGGCCCAGACGTTGAAGGCGCCGAGCTTGGCAATGGTGTTAATCATCTGTCTAATTATGAATTATAGGTTATAAATCATGAGGTCGAACCACCACTTACCAAAACGGCAAATCATAATTCGTAACTCATAATTCATAATTCCTAGCGCGGGTCTTGCCAGACCAGTTTTTCGTTGGATTTACGTTTTTCAAAATCGGCGCACTGGCCGTCGCCCTTGCCCGTGATGCCACCGTCGGGGTGGCAAATGAGCTTGCCCTTGGTATCGAGCACGTCCGAGTACTGGTCGCAGCAGGGAGCGGAGATGTAGTACACGGTTTTGCCTCCGTAATCGTAGCGCAGGATGCGGGTGATGGGGTTGCGCTTGCGCTCAGCCAGCACGGCGGCAATGCGCTGCTTCAGCCACGGCGGACGGGCGGTGGTGTCGGATTCGGCTACGTAACGATTCACGGGGTCGACAGTGTTGGTGCTGGTGGGGGCGGGGGTGTCGGTGCCCGATACGCTGCCGCTGGGGGGCGGCGTGGTGGGCGTGGTCACGCTCACCTGTTGGTGGGCACAGGCCGAAAACAGGAACAGGGTGGCAGTGAAGGAAAGCAGACGCATAAGTATCAGCGGAAAAAAGCCCCGGCAAGCGGAAGGCCGGTTTAGGGTACGCCCCGCGCGGGCAATGGTTGAGGTCAGCCCTCGGAATCAGCGCGAAAACAGGTGCGGGCCAAACACCAGCGCCCCCACGGCGGCCGCCCCGGCGGCGGCCAGCAGCACGGCCCCGGCAGCAATGTCTTTGGCCTTGCCAGCCAGCGGGTGGAAGTCGGGCGAGGCCAAGTCGGTCAGCGCTTCGATGGCCGTATTCAGCATTTCGGCCGTCCATACCCCGGCCACGGCCAAGGCCACCAGCGCCCACTCCAGGCGACTGATGCTGCAGTAGAATCCCAGCCCGACTACTACTGCCGTAGCCACCGCATGGTAGCGCATGTGCACTTCGGAGCGCAGTGCGCTCCACACGCCGCGGCCGGCGTGGCCGAAGCTGGCCACGCGTCGGCGCCACAAGCCGTCGGGCGGGCGCAGCCGGTCGGGAGTGGGTTGCCCAAACTCAGCCACGCGCCTCGAACTCCTGAAAAGTAGACTGGCGTAGCGCCGGCCATTCGGGCCGAATAATGCTGAAAATGACAGTGTCGCGCCGAATATTACCCTGCGTGAGGCGGTGGCTGCGGAGGGTGCCTTCTTCGGTGGCGCCCATGCGGGCCATGGCCGTGCGCGACTTCTGGTTGCGCGAGTCGGTTTCCAGCTCCACCCGTTCCGCGTTCAGCCCATCGAAAGCGTACCGGAGGAGCAGGTGCTTGCAGGCGCGGTTGAGGCCCGAGCGCTGAAATTTGGTGCCCACCCAGGTGTAGCCGATGCTCAGGCGCTGGTCGGGCTCGCTCACGCTGTAGTAGCTGGTGCTGCCGGCCACCTCGCCGGTTTCGCGGTCGATGATGGCGAAGGGGTAGCGCAGGCCTTGCTCGCGGGCCTCAATGGCCTGGCGTAGGTAGGCGGCCAGACTTACCGCGTCGTCGCCCC
Source organism: Hymenobacter glaciei (assembly GCF_039539585.1). Lineage (NCBI taxonomy): Bacteria > Pseudomonadati > Bacteroidota > Cytophagia > Cytophagales > Hymenobacteraceae > Hymenobacter > Hymenobacter glaciei. Next base: position 386,298 of record NZ_BAABDK010000017.1, read on the forward strand.
GCGTGAGGGTGTATTTCCAGAGGTCGGCATCCATTGCCACCGCCTTCAGGGCTTCAAAATCGGTGAGTTCGAGCGGGCGCAGGCGGGCGCGGCGGTTTTCGAGAACAATAGGAGCAGAAAAATCCATGCAGAAGTGAGCAAGTGAACCGGCCGGCAAAGATGCTTGGTAAAAAAGAAAAGCTGCGGCTAAAACGGTGCTCCGGTTCGCGACAGAAGAATAATAGCCCTAGCTTTGGCGGTTACATTGGTACAATTAAATATTAGAATAAAACTTGTGATTCGAATTGCATTGATGTTTTTGGCGTTGGCCGGTTGCTCCAAAAATAAAACCGAACGGCAGCTGTATGAGGATGAAACGTCGGGTTTCATCTACACGACCTACAAGACGTCCTCACTGGTTACGGTGGGTGCGATGGTGAAGGTTTACAACGTACAACGGCCCGATTCGATACCTGCCATCCGGCCGGAATACGCCCACGCCCTGCTCGGGTACATGTGGGCAGTGGCCGGAAAGCCCGTTATGGCTTTTGCCGAAGCATCGATATTAGAGGGTAATCCGGACGAAGAAATGCAGTTTCTGGCTAGCTCGCTGCGCTCCATTACCATGTACCAGCACGGCTGGAATGCCCTAGCCAAGCAAGAGGCCGACCGCGGCAATGGCTTGTTGAAACGTAGCTCCTCCAGCAATATCAAGACCGAAGCCACCGTGTTCTACCTGCTCGTTGCCATTGCCAAAATGCAGGAAGGCAAGTTCGACGAAGCCAAGCTGTATTGGGCTGGGTTTGCCACCCAAACGGGCATAGACTGGCCTTATGCCCTCACCGATGCCGCCGCCGACCTTCGCGGCGGACAACCGCAGCGTGGCCTACAAAAGCTCAAAGTAATTTCTCAGGACCCTGCCGTGCCCGAGCCCCTGCGCGTAGAGCTCGCCGCAAGGCTTACCACGCTCGAAGCCCACACCGGCAACGTAAACTCCCCACTCTTCTGGCCAAACCTGATATCGGCTGCGGTGCTGGCAGAGCTTAAAAGGACGAACAACGAAGGGATTGGCAAGCTGGTGAAAATGGTGGAAGACGTGAAGAAGAAGCTGTCCTAGCGCAGTTGCGGCATCAGTGGTTACGGGGCAAACCTGCAATGCCGCTAAAAAACTTTCGGGTGATAGTAAGCCCTAAACCAAGCAGGGCTACTGAGCCCGTGGAGCGGTGCTTGCGAAGCACTCTTCCACGGTCTCAGTAGCCCTGCCTGAAAACGGCTTATTGCGCGTCTTTACATGCCCACCATTTCCTCCGGCTTCATCCACTCGTCGAACTGCTCCGACGTCACGTAGCCGAGCTTAATGGCGGTTTCCTTCAGCGTGGAGCCGTTTTTGTGGGCCGTCTGGGCAATTTCGGCGGCTTTGTAGTAGCCGATGTGCGGGTTGAGGGCCGTCACGAGCATCAGCGATGAGTCGACGTGCTTTTTGATGTTGGCTTTGATGGGCTCGATGCCTACGGCGCACTTGTCGGTGAAGCTCACGCACACGTCGCCAATCAGGCGGGCCGAGTGCAGGAAGTTGTAAATCATCACCGGCTTGAACACGTTCAGCTCGAAGTGGCCCATTGAGCCACCCACGGTGATGGCCACGTCGTTGCCCATTACCTGGGCGGCCACCATCGTCATGGCCTCGCACTGGGTGGGGTTCACCTTGCCGGGCATGATGCTGGAGCCGGGCTCGTTGTCCGGAATATCAATTTCGCCAATGCCGGCACGCGGGCCCGAGCTGAGCATGCGGATGTCGTTGGCAATTTTCATCAAACTCACGGCCACGGTTTTGAGGGCGCCGTGGGCTTCCACGATGGCGTCGTGGGCAGCCAGGGCCTCAAACTTGTTTTCAGCCGTGATGAAGGGCAGGCCGGTGAGGTTGGCAATGTGCTTGGCTACGTTCACCGAGTAGTTGGGCGGGGTGTTGATGCCCGTGCCCACGGCGGTGCCGCCCAGCGCCAGCTCGCTCAGGTGCGCCAGCGTGTTCTTGATGGCGCGCAAGCCGTGGTCGAGCTGCGACACGTAGCCCGAAAACTCCTGCCCCAGGGTGAGCGGCGTGGCATCCATGAAGTGGGTGCGGCCGATTTTTACCACGTGCATGAAATCCTTCGACTTCGCCTTCAGTGCATCGCGCAGCTTCTCGATACCGGGAATAGTGGTTTCTACCAGGATTTTGTAGGCCGCGATGTGCATGGCCGTCGGGAACGTGTCGTTCGAGCTTTGGCTCTTGTTCACGTCGTCGTTGGGGGCCAGGGCCTTCTTCTCGTCGGTGAGCTGGCCACCGTTCAGCACGTGGCCGCGGTAGGCAATCACCTCGTTCACGTTCATGTTGCTCTGGGTGCCCGAGCCGGTTTGCCACACCACCAGCGGGAACGAGTCGGCGAGCTTGCCGGCCAGAATCTCGTCGGCTACCTGGCCAATGAGGTCAGCCTTGTCGGCCGTGAGGATGCCCGCGTCGCGGTTGGTGTAGGCGGCGGCTTTTTTGAGGTAAGCGAAGGCGGCGATGATTTCCTTGGGCATCCGGTTGATGTCCTGGGCAATAGGAAAGTTCTCGATGCTGCGCTGGGTTTGGGCGCCCCAGTAGGCGGTAGCAGGCACCTGCACGGTGCCCATGGTGTCCTTTTCGGTGCGGAAAGCCATTTTAATTAAATGTGAAAATGTGCTAATGTGAGGATATGGAAATGCAAAAGCCGACGCATGCGCCAGGTGCAAAAGTACACCTATGCAGAAGCATGTCATTTATTAGGCCGAGGGTAGCCACAAAAGCCCGCCCAGCGTACAGGCCAATAAGCAAAAGCGGCGTCTAGGCGTTTTTCATCCTCACATTTTCTCATCCATCACATTTTCACATTTTAAGAATGTCCTCCATCAAGCAAGTCATTGAAATCCTGGCCTCGTCCGAAAAAAGCTTTGAAGACGCCCTGCAGCGCGCGGTGGCCGAAACCAGCAAGTCCATTCCCAATATTTCGTCTATCTACATCAAAGACCAGAGCTGCAAGGTGCGCGACAACCGCATCGTGGAGTACCGCATCACAGCTAAAGTGAGCTTTGGCACACCGACCGAGGCGCTGGATATGTCAGAAATCGACCGCACGTTCGACGAAGCCCCGGAGCCCGGCAGCAACGGCGTGCCCGACTACAGCGACGTGGATTTCCATGCCATACCCGGGCTCAACGTGGAGCCGGGCGGCAGCGCCACCGAGCCCGAAAGCGGCGGCGGCTACAGCGGCTAGCCTTGTAGAATTAGCAACGTAAAAAAAAGCCCTTGTGATTAAGCAAGGGCTTTTTTTGTGGTTTGTGTAATTGTAATAACTAGCGGGTAATACTTAAGCGAGTACTTACGCGTTTGCCATCCGGGGTTGTTATCACGCATTGATAGAGGCCCGGCGGCAGTGCCGACGTATCGAATGCTTTCTCCTGCAGCCCTTCGGTTACTGGTGCGTTCTGCATAATGGTCAATACCTGATTTCCGAACATGTCCGTAACATAGGCCGATGCCTGACCTGCGGCGGTGCCCGCAAATCGAATGGTGGTGGCATTGGCGGCGGGGTTGGGGTACACTTGCACCTCGCCGATAATGGCGGCCGTGTTGGCTGCAACTACTCCCGCGCTGGCCGGGCCGGTTGGGCGCAGGGCCACGGCCGTTTGGTAGGTGCTGCCCGAGCACACAGCCTGCACGTCGGCCGTGGCCATTTGTGGCTGTACCGCCAAGCAGGGTGCCGTGTTGTCGACAATGATTTCGTTGACCGAGCGCATGGTTACGGGGTACTTTAGCACAACCAGCACATTCTGGGTGGTGGCCGTCGTTACGCGTGGCTTCAGGTTGAGAATGAACTTCAGGTAAACTGGCTGGGTCGAAGGCGTGTAGGCCGTTTTAGAATCCGTTTCGAGCGTAAATACCTGGTTGGTCAGGCAGCCTGAATCCACGTAGTCGGTGCGCAGAAAATATTTTTTAAAGGTGCTGCCCGGCACAGGTGCAAACCCTTCGTAGTTCCATCCGCCGGGGGCGGGGTCGATGAGTTTGCTACCGCCCTGCATGAGGGCCACTTGGAAATCCTGCACCTCTAGCCCCGAAGCCGGGTTGATGGCGTACTTGAGATTGGTGGGGATGTGATAAGTCGTGGTGCGCCCGTAGAAGGTTCCGTCGGTCGTGGTAAAGCTCTGATATTCTACTACCGGCTTTTCAACCAGACTGAATACGCCCATTGCCTCGTTGTAATACGGGTAGTCCAAGGCCGTGTTAATGGTGCGTGTGCCCGGGTTGTTGAAAGTGGGATTGCTGTAGAGCGAATTCGCTGTGATGGTGCCCGTAGTAACGGTATTCATCTCAATCGTCATTGGCTGCAGGGCCACCGGCTGTGGGCCGCTTTCCTCCTTGCCGCCACCGAAGAAAGCATCAAACGCGCTGACGGCCAGCCCGACATAGGGAATCGAGTTCAGGCCCGCCTTCAGAAACTGGTTGTTCTTCATGACATTTTTCAGAGCATCAATTGCATCTGATTTGGCCGTTTTGTCCGTGCTTATGCCCAGCTTGCCTTTTACGCCGGAAGCCCAGCTGTCAAGAGACTTATAAGTTTTTTGACCGGCCGAAACCGCGCCATAGGCTTTTTTGCCCATTGCCAAAGCCTGGTCGAATCCAGAGCCGGTTTGAGTGGCACTTGGGTTACTGGAATTGGTCGTGACGAGTGTGCCAGTCGTCGTCGATTGTTCCTTTACATCAGCTTGGCTAATGAGGTTAACTTCTATCTTGAGTTTAGAATCAAACTGGCAGGCGCACGGGTCGTATTCCATCGGGAAATCGGCCATAAACCACTTCGATTTGTAGTTAAGGAAAGGCGCGATTGATACAAACTCAGCTCCTGTTCCCGTAGGTGTATCGAGCAAAGCCGTACCAATGCCTTCCATACGGTTGAGCGTGGCCGATTTGTGCGAGGAACCGCTCGTGTTGAACTTCAACTTGATTTCAGCAAACTGATAGCTGTTGAACAAGTCGCCAATGGCCGTAAACACGCGCAACATGCCGGTACGCTTGTTGTAAAGAATGACATAGGGGTTGCGCGTCCCCGTGATGGGCTGCGCAGCATCGTTGTAACCCAAGTCGCGCTTCATCAACTCCCAGCCGTCTTTGGGCAAGTCGACCTTACCCTGAATATGGGTTATCTGGGCGTTGTCGGTTTGCCACCATGGCATCCAAATATTCGGTTCATTAATGGCTTGGCTATTCAGCTTCCAGGCCATTCCGCTGTTTTCCTGGCCTGTATACCAGTTGAAGGTATTGGTGCGGGCCGGGTACTCGGGGTTTACAGCTGGCTGGGCTGGGTCAGTATAGATGCCTTTGATGTCGCAAGGGGCCTGCGCCTTGGTCGCGAAGGGTTGGGTGAAGGCAATAGCCAGCACTCCCGCCAGGGCGGGTATCATTTTTTTCATAGGAATGAGGGAAATGGAAGAAAAAATGGGGCGTGTTCAACCGGCTCCGGAGCTGCAGACGGAGCCGGTTGAACACGCAAACCCGTAAAATTGAAGTGTTAGCGCACGCGCCGGCCTTTGAACACGCGATTCACGCGTTTGAAGGTGTGGTCAGATTCAAACTGCGAGTAATCGATGCGAATCGAGTCGCGGGTAATGAGGTAGCCCGTACCAATTTCTGTGAGGCAATTAAAATCGTTGCGCCCGTAGTTGAAGTCAAAACCGCGCCAAGTGAGGCCAAGCTCGAAGTAAGGTGACTGGCAGCCTTTGCCTAGGTTGCGCAGGTAGTCGTAGGGGGCAGCAGCCGGGTCGTTGGGCTGGTGGTAGTCGGGGCCGCTGAAAACGCGAACGGTGAATGTATCGCGGGGGGCATCGGTGTTGCTGCCCAGAAATTTGCCATAAACGGCGGCCCGCTGCTGGGTGCGGTTCACGAGCGTGAGCGTCTGTGTGAGGGTGTCCACACCGTCGTCCTTGGCAAAGCACTGGCGATTGGGCGGGCGGGTAGCAATCAAACGCACGGTGTAAGTGCCATTGGCTGCCTCGGGGAAGTAGAGGCTGAACTTGCGCTGGGTGAAGCTGCGCGGGTCACCGCCCACCTGCCACTGGTAAGCAGTGTAAGGCGCACCAGGCCCCTCAAACGTAATGGTTTGCTTGGTAAAGGCCGTATCGGGGGTGGGGGTACCGTAATTTTCGAGAAATCGAAAGCTGAGCGGGTTGGCCTTGGCGCCGAGGCAGGGATCAGGCGTGGGTGTTACCGGGGCATCTTTGTGGCAGCCTGCCCAAAGCATAGCACCGCCTAATAGGGCCAGTACAACTGGGGTTTTCATATAATATCAGTTCAGGGTAGACGAATGATGGGGCAAAAGTATTCCCCCCCCCCCCTCGCATTTGCAATGCCAAAGCAAAATATTTAAAAATAAAAGTACACTTTCGGGCTATGGCTCTGTTGGCACCTTGCGCCAGCGGCCGATGCCCACCACTTTGCTCCCGCTCAAGTTCATGAAAAAGCTTACTCTTCTTGTGCTGCTGGCCATGCTGGCAATCGGCACAGCCGCCCTGCCGGGCTGCAACCAGCCTAACCCCACTGCCGAAACGCCCGCCGCTTCGGGCACGCTGGCCAGCTACTTCGAAAACTCCGAAACCGGCCTGCAGGATGGGAATGTGCGCGTAATTCCCATCAGCACACCCAAGGGCAAGTTCAACGTCTGGACCAAGCAGTACGGCAACAACCCCAAAATCAAGGTGCTGCTGCTGAATGGCGGGCCGGGCGCGACGCACGAGTATTTTGAGTGCTTCGAGAATTTCCTGCCCAAGGAAGGCATCGAGTTCATTTATTACGACCAGCTGGGGTGCGGCAATTCCGACAACCCCAAGGACACGGCCATGTGGAGCCTGCCGCGCTACGTGGAGGAAGTAGAGCAGGTGCGCCAAGCCCTGAAACTGGACAGTTCAAACTTTTTCCTGCTGGGCCACAGCTGGGGCGGCATTCTGGCCGCGGAGTACGCTTTCAAGTACCAGCAACACCTCAAGGGGCTCATTATCTCGAACATGATGATGAGCTGCCCGGATTATGGCAAGTATGCCGACGAAGTGCTAGCCAAGCAAATGAAGCCGGAAGTGCTGGCCGAAATACGGCAGCTGGAAGCCAAAAAGGACTTCGGCAACCCGCGCTACATGGGCTTGCTCGAGCCCAATTTCTATGCCGAGCACCTGTGCCGCATTGTGCCCAACCCCGAGCCGGTTACCCGCTCGCTGGGCAAGATTAACCAGTCGCTGTACGTGACCATGCAGGGCCCCAGCGAATTCGGCATTTTGGGCAAGCTCACCAACTGGAACCGCGTGCCCGACCTGCCCAAGCTGCGCGTGCCCGTGCTCAGCATCGGCGGCAAGCACGACACCATGGACCCCAACCACATGCGCATGATTGCCACCAAGGTGCAGCGTGGCAACTCCCTCATCTGCCCCAACGGCAGCCATATGAGCATGTACGACGACCAGCAAACCTATTTCAAAGGCCTGCTCACCTTCCTGAAGTCAGTCGACGCCGGCACTCTGAAGCCCGGTGCTGAGCTGTAGCGCGGACCTTTGGTCCGCGAGTATTAGCCAAGAACTCGCGGACTAAAAGTCCGCGCTACCTCAAAACGAAATCGTGATTTCCATGGGTAGGGCCGCCCGGCGGCCGTTGGCGATGCCAGGCCGCCAGGCCGGCCCCTCGCACACCAGGCGCAGGGCTTCCTCGTCGTAGTCGGCGCGCATGCTGCGCACCACTTGCAGGTTGCTCAGCTTGCCATCGGCTCCCACAATGAAGCGCAGGCGTACCACGCCGTTTATAGGTTTGGCTCCTTCTTCGGGTTCGAATTTGGCGGCTTCGTGGCGCAGGTAGGTATTGAAGGCCGGCGTACCCGCTACCGGGGCTGGCGCAATAGCCACCGTGGCTGGCATGGGGGTATTAGCGACCAGGGCGGCAGAGTTAGCAGGCGCTGCTTTCGCCTTCATCATTCGGCTGGCAATAGCTTCCTGCTGCCGAGTTGCGATAGAATCGGCCATTGAAGCAACCGTTGCAGGTGCAGCGGTTTCCCTAACGGCTACGCTTGCCTCTGGCTTGGGAGCCGGGGAAGTCGCTACGCGGCTGGCAAGGGCCTCCGTGCCGGTAGCAGGAGGGGCGGACTGACTAGCCAGGCCGTCGGTGGTTTCGGCGGCCTCGGCTTTTTGTTCAGCCAATACGGATGCAACGGGCTGGGCCGCGCGGCGGGAAAGGTCTGGGCCAGCGGCCTGAGGGCGCCTAACGGCGGCGTAGTCGGCCTGACGCCCCAAGTCCAGCGGCGGGCAGATTGGTGGCCGATTAATAGGAGGGGTGGGAAGGATGGGTCTCTCAGTAAGAACGAGAACAGGCTGGGGCGGAAGGCTGGGTGCTACGCTGGCTACGGTGGTGGTTGATGCAATAGGTTTGACCGATTTTTTCACCGTCGGATGCTGCACTGCCACCGGTGCGGGCGCGGAGCGTTGTTCCCAGCTCCAGATGCCGCCGCTTACCACGCCGAGCAGCGCAACGGCTGCCGCCAGGCGAGGCCACAGGGACCGGCCAGCTGGCAGCACAATGGGGAGCGGCACGTCTTCGGCTATGCGGGCCTGTAGGCGCGTGCGCAGCCCGGCCAGGGCCTGGTCAGTAGTGGCGGCGTCGCTCATCGAGAAGCCTTCGAGCAGCTCGGCGCAGCGCTCACAATCGAGGCTATGGGCCTCAATGCGGTGTTCATCGGTCTGGCTCAGGGTGCCGGCCGCGTAGGCACGCAGTTCCACCGTAGCCGGGTGCGGGCCGGGTGTGGGCAGCGAAGCAAAAGGCGAATCAGCGGGCAGCATGGCGGGGCGAGGGGTCGGAAGCCGGAAGCGAGAGGGGAGAAGTAGGTTTGGCTTTTTCGGGTGGTTCGAGCTGGCGGCGCAACATGCGCTTGCCGTTTTGCAGGTGGCTACGTACCAGGTTCAGGTCGAGGCCGGTACCGAGGGCAATTTCGCGGTAGCTTTTCTTTTCGAGGTAAAACATTTCGAGGCAGCGGCGTTGGGCCGGGGGCAATTCAGCCAGCGCTGCTTCTACGCTTTGGAGGCGTTGTTCGGCGCCTTCGGCATCGTTGGCGGCTTCGCTGGCATTGGGCAGATGCCGAGCGGCGGCCAATTCCACATCGGCGGCGTCCGGAAAGCTGAGAATCAGGGGGCCGGCACTGGGGCCGGCGCGCTTGCGGGCCCGCAGCTGCATCAGGCAATGGTTGCGGGCAGTAGTGTGCAGCCAGGCCGGGAAGTTGTCGGGGGCATGGGTACGCAGCACCTTCACCAAGTGCTCGAAGAGCTGCATGGTCGCATCCTGGGCGTCTTCGTCGGGTGGGGCGAGGTAGCGGCGGCACACGGCAAAGGCTTCGGGCAGGTAGCGGTCGTAGAGGAGCCCGAGGTCGGCTACCTCGCCGTGCGCGCGGTACCGGGCCAGCAACTCCTGGTCGGAGAGGGGCGCGGCAGCGGAAGGCGACGGCGAGCGGCGGAAAAACATAAGGGTGGGAAGTTAGGGCAATTTCGGGGGATGCGCAGAACCTTCTTTCCGGCCGACGTGTGCATTTGGCCAGGGGCCCGCATCAGGTCAGCACGTTTCACCAAAACCCGCTGCCATGAAAAACCTATTGATGCTTCCCCTGCTCGGTATCGTTGCGTTGCTCGCACCATTGGAGTCCGTGCTCGCTCAAAAAAAACCAAAAGCGCCAACCATGCGCGCCACGCCCGAGCCCGCCGATACCACCCGGCACCGCACCATTACGGGCCTGGTGGTTGATGGGCAATCGAAGCAGGGCATACCTGGCGCTACGGTTCTGGTGAAAGGCACTGTCTTGGGCATAAGCACCGATGCCAATGGCCGCTACTCGCTTTGGGTGCCCAATGCAGCGACGGCAACCCTCGTTATTTCCAGCCTGGGGTACACCACGCAGGAGCGTCGCATCGGCGGCAGTCGGGTTATCAACTTGGCTTTGTTCTCCGATTTAAAGCGGTTGAGTGAGGTTGTGGTAAGGGGCTACGATAGCAAAGCGGCGGGCTATTCGTCGCCGGCTAGGCCCTCAAAACGCAAAATTAAATCAGCCCAAACGGCTGCCGATGGGCTTTATGCCGCGCCGGCTCCGGCACTGCAAGGTCAAATTGCGGGCATTGCCATTATTGCGCCTTACCCCTCGGTGGTTATGCCCGCCCGGACCGAGGCTGGCGCCGGCGATACCTACGTCCACGTGTCCGAAAACGTCTTTTTTGAGGCGAAGAAAGACCCGCTCAGCACCTTCGCCCTCGACGTGGACAATGCCTCGTACAGCAATGTGCGCCGCTTTCTGAACGAAGGCCAGCTGCCGCCGCGCGATGCAGTGCGGGTAGAAGAAATGCTGAACTACTTCCGTTACGACTACGCCGCACCCGCCACCACTTCGCCCGACCCCGTGCGCATCAGCACCGAGCTGGCCGTGTGCCCCTGGAACCCGGCGCACCAGCTGGCCCGAATCGGCGTGCAGGCCAAGCGCATCGAAACGGCGCAGCTGCCGCCGGCCAACCTCGTGTTTCTGGTCGATGTATCGGGCTCGATGTACGGCCCCGACCGCCTGCTCCTGGTGCAGGCCGGCCTGAAGCTGCTGGTGAAACACCTGCGGCCTCAAGACCACGTGGCGCTGGTGGTGTACGCCGGGGCTGCGGGCCTGGTACTGCCGCCCACGCCCGGCTCGCAGCCGCAGGTCATCCTCGATGCCATCGACTGGCTGCAGGCCGGGGGCTCGACGGCTGGTGGCGCGGGCTTGCGCCTGGCCTACTCCACGGCCCGGCAAGCCTTCAAAAAGGAAGGCAACAACCGCGTAATTCTGGCTACCGACGGCGACTTCAACGTGGGCGAAAGCTCGGATGCGGCAATGGAACAATTGATTGTGGACCAGCGCGAAAGCGGCGTGTTTCTGACGGTGCTGGGTTGCGGGCGCGGCAACCTGCGCGACAGCCGCATGGAAACCCTGGCCGACAAAGGCAATGGCAACTACGCATACCTCGACAACCTCGACGAAGCCGGCCGGGTGCTGGTAGCGCAGTTCGGCGGCACGCTTTTCACCGTAGCCAAGGACGTAAAGCTGCAGGTCGAATTCAACCCTGCTCGTGTGGCCAACTACCGCTTGGTGGGCTATGAAAACCGCCTGCTCGCCGCCGAAGATTTCAACAACGACCGCAAGGATGCCGGCGAGCTTGGGGCGGGCCACACCGTGACGGCACTCTACGAAATTGTACCCGTAGGCAGCTCCCACCCACTGGTTGATAAGCTGAAATACCAGACCCCGGTTACCAATGCCTCGGCCACTACAGCCGGCGAAATCCTGACCGTGAAGCTGCGCTACAAAGAGCCGCAGGGTAGCAGCAGCAGGCTCCTGGCCCAGGCGCTGGGCGGCACGCCTGCCAGCATCGAGCAGGCCTCGCCCGATTTCCGCTTTGCCGCCGCGGTGGCGCAATTCGGCATGCTGTTGCGCCAGAGCGAGCAGCGCGGCGCCGCCACCTGGGCTGCCACCGAGAAGCTGGCCAATGGCGCCCGCGGTACCGATGCCGACGGCTACCGCGCCGAACTGGTGCGCCTGGTGCGGCTGGCCGAGGGCCTGAGCGGCAACGGCGCCGTTGGCATACGCTAGGAGCCTGTAGCGTGGACTTTTAGTCCGCGTGTTGCCCAAACGTGACGCGGACTAAAAGTCCACGCTACGAACCAGAAAGGCCCCACCGTTGCAGCGGTGGGGCCTTTTATTAACATATCTCGGATAGTGACTAATATATCGGCAACGAGGAATAGCAGGGATAGAATAGCCGATAATCGGCTGAATTATAAGGAATAGCTTAGGCCTATTTTGGCAACGCGGTTGTAGGCCTGGAAGCGGTTGTTGGCGTCGAGCGAGGTGAAGCCGTAGTCGTAGCCGGCGCTCAGGCCTAGGCCGTTGTTGAACTGGTAACCCAGGCCGCCCACCGCGGCAAAGTCAACTTTGCGCAGCTGGTCCGCCACATCGAAATCTTCTTTGTAAGCCGAGAAGCCCAGTACGCTGGCATCAACCCGCGCCTTGCCGTTCACCAGGAACGACGCCTGCGGTCCAGCGTAGAGGTAGAAACCTGGGGTGATAAACACCTTCGCCAGCACCGGCACATCGATATAAGCCAGGCGGGCCGTGCCCGTCACGTTGGCCTTCAGGAAATCGAGGGCCGGGAAGGGCAGGTTGCCTTTCAGCACCGCGCCTTTTTCGGCGTAGGTAATGCCGGGCTCGATGGCGAAGCCAGGACCCAGCGGCAGCGTGGCGAACACACCAGCATAAAAGCCTGGGCGCATTTGCTTGCTGATGGCACCGTCGGGAGCATAGCCCGCCAGGGTAGTGAAGCTCTGCACGGCATCGCCTTGCAGGTCGGCCACATTCAAACCGGCCCGGAAGCCGAAGCGTACGCCGCTGCTACCCGAGTTGCTGCTCGACGAAGAAGACGTGGGCTGATTGGAGTAGCTGGGAGCGCGGCGGGTTGTCGACGAACCCATGGGGCGGGGCGAAGGCGCAGCCTTGGGGTTGCCGTAAGCATCGCGGGCACCTTGGGCCGAGGCAGTGGAGAGAGCGGCGGAAACGAACAGGCAAGCCACAGCCAGGCCGCCCGAAAGGCGTGAAATTTTCATAACCAAGAATGGTTGGAGCGAGTGAAAGAATCCGGCCGGGGGCAGCGCTAGAAGCAGCACCAGGTGTTTGGCCGATGCAAGGATGTATTGCAAAACCGTGCCAAAAACAGCGGGGCTCGCTTGCTGCCCCTCGTATTTTCTGCCGGCCATCAGACCAATCTCCGCAGTTTACGGATGAAACTCCCACTTGCATCGACCAGTACTGGCCCACCGCTACAACAAAAAAGCCGAGCTGCCCACTTGGACAACCCGGCTCGCAACCGTGGAGAGGAAGGAAAGCTTATTCGCGCACCACCTGGCGGCTCAGGGCCGGGCCGGTGGGCGGGGTGATGCGCAACACGTAGGCGCCGGGAGCAAGGCCGCTCAGGTCGAGCTGCTGACGCAGGGGGCCGGCCGGAGCGGTTAGGGCTTGCTGGCGAACGGCCCGACCCAGCCCATCGAACAATTGGATGCGTACCAGGCCAGCAGCGGGTAGGGAAGTAGTCACGTTGAGCACATCGGCGGCGGGGTTGGGGTAGGTTTCCCAGGCAGGAGCGAGGCGGCTGGCCAGCGCGGCGGTAGCTACAAAAACCGTGGTAGTCGCCGTGTTGGTACGAATGGCGTCGTTGTAGTCGAACACGATGCGCGCGTGGTTCGGAATAACCTCGCCCACGGCCAACGTCGGCCGGGGCTGCACCCGGAATCGCACGAAGCCCATCGAGCGGATGACGTCGGCGTTTTGCTCGGGCAGATTGATGCCTAGAAAGCGTACGGTGAGCAGCCCAGTGTTAGCGCCGATACTGGTGAGGCTCCAGCTACAGTTATGCGACTGCGCCACCAGCATGAGGGTGGCCGGGTTCAGCTTCTGGAAATCGAGGGTATCGCTGAGGATGACGTTTTGAGCGTACGCCGTCCCCAGGTTCTGAAAGTGAATGGTGTAGTCGAGGGGCTGTTTGGCTGCCACCTGGGCCGGGGTCAGGCGCTGGTAGTTTACCTCCATGCTGTTGGGGTCGTAGGGGCCTACCACGGTTTGGGCCAGCGTGGCGGAATTGTCGGCTGGGGCCACATCGCCGGTTACCGGCGCCGCTGCCGACGACGATAACGCGGTGCCTAAAGCAGTGTTGGTTGGTAAGCTAAAGAGCACTTCGTAGCTCACCGCGGCAAAAGGAGCCAGCGCAGCATAGTCCAGGCTTACCACGCGGCCGGCTATTGTACCAGTGGGCGTGCTGCTCACATACTGGGCCTGGGCAGCGAGGGTAAGGGTCGCCGTACCGGCCGGAATGGTGGTAGTGCCCACGTTCTCCAGGCTGAGGCGGTAGCGCGTGGTGAGGCCGGCTCGCGCCCCACTGTAGGGCGTGAGGGTTAGGCGCAGGTCGGTTTGGTTGACGGTGGGCGCCACACCAAAATCCTGGTTATCCACCAGCTGGCTGGTGCCGCTGAAGTTGCCTGTATAGGTCCCGCTGCTGGTTGGCTGTGTCACCACGTAGTGATTTGGTATTCCCGCCAGGGTTAGGGAGTAGGCCCCCTGCTCGGCGTAGGCCTGGAGCACCCCGTCAGTCCCTACAGACGAGTACGTGGTTGCGCCACCTTGGGTGAGTTCGCCGGTGAGCTGCCGTTGAATAAGGCCTTCGCCGGGGTCGCGCTGGCCATTGGCGTTTTGGTCTAAGTACACCTGGCCCCGCAGCGTATTGGCGTAGGCATTAAGGCGGGATATACTGAGGCCCCTGCCCATTACCGTGTGCGTGCCTAACTGAACAACTGGCGTAAGGCTCGGACCTATCACCGAGGTCGTCCCGAGACTGTATAGGTTTCCGGCTGCATCCTGGCCCGTGAGGCTGGGTACAAAGTAAGGCTGTGAGGCAGGCGTATTGGGCCCTACTTCGGCTGGCACCGCCCACATCGCAACCCCTTGGCTGTTGAAGTGCACAAAATTACTTGGAGTACGAAGAGTCAAAGTGCCAATGGTCAATGGCATATATTGCGCTCGCACTGTCACCGTGATGCCGGTGGTGTTGACTACTAGTGAAGTACCAGAAGAGTAGTTGTTCGCGGAGGCACTCGCTGACACACTCTGCACCCAAAGCAAGGTGCCGGCTGCATCGTATTTAGCAAGGTAAAAGCCCGGGTTAACCATCGTATTGCCAAGCTGCATCTGACTTAGGGTATTGCCGGTTATGTAGCAATTATCATTGGCATCAGCTGCGAACGCATTAATGCGAATCTGTGACACGGATTGGGCTGGCACGGTGGCCGGTTCGAGTTGCTGGCTCCACTGAAGTGAGCCATTGACGTCGAAACCGATGACAAACCGCGTCTGAGCTACGTTTGGCGTGAGAATGGGCGTGCCGGTGCCCGCTCCTAGGTAAAGGGGCGAGTTCCCAAAAGTGCCAGTCAGTAGGCAGCCACCAGCAGGCTTGGCTCCCAGGGTGAGGAAGTTGAACGTGCCACCAGTGTCGGCGTGAACCAGCTGCACCCATTGCACAACGCCCGCCCCATTGCTTTTGAGCACAAAAGCGTGTTTGGCGGGAACGGTGACGCCCGCTACGATGTCGCTGGTATTCCCCATCAAGCGCGTGACATAGACATTCCCGGCATTATCAGCTGTTATTCCCCCTCCATACCCGGCATTCTGTGAAATCCCAGGTGGCAGCGGATTGCTCCACTGCAGTTGGCCAGCTGCCGAGCATTTGCCATAGAAGAGAGTAGGGGTACGAAAAGGAATAGTTACACCATCCCAAGTGCCCCCCCCATTACTGCCAGCTACTATAAGCAGGGCGCCCGTTGCGTCATCAGTGGCCAAACTACTTACCAGGATGTTGACCAATGGTTTTGCCCACACCAGCGTGCCGGAACTGTTGTATTTGACGAAAACCTGCGATGTTGTCGATGGCGCAAACACTACTCCGCCAATGGTGAGGCCGCGTCTTTGGTCCAGGACGAAGTAGGTATTGCCGCCCGCATCGGTGGTGGCTGCCTGCGCAATGACGGCAGTATCCTGAACCCCGAGGACTTTTTTAGCCCATTCAAACGATTGGGCCTGCGCCGTCCCGAGTCCGGTCGCAAATACGAACACTACCAACAGGTAGAAATGGCGTAGCATGTTCATCAGCTGTGCTTACAAAAGAGGTGGAAGGAACCGGTCGCGTATCGGCGCGCCGGCGAGCAAGCATCGGTGCCGCGCCGGCCGGGCCGCAGTACCGCGTTTCAAAAGCCCAGACCAGCGCGGGCCCAAAAAGGCTGCCGGCTCGCCAAAAAAATAGTTACAGCCCGAACCGCACGCCGAACATTAACCCCGTGGAAGTAGCCTGCTGGCGCAATCCCGTTTCGGGCTTGTACAGCGACAGCGCCTGCCAGCGCATGCTCGGAGCCACGCTCACGCTCAGGCGCGGCGTGAGGGCATAATTCAGCGCTAGCGAACCCGATAGCGCCACGTTCAGGGCCCGGAAGGGACTGGAGGCGACGGTGATTTTCTCGGTTCGGAAATGCTCGCCGTCGTCTGTGGCCACCTGGGTGCCGCCCAGGAAAAACTGTAGCTGCGCACCCACGGCTACATCGGTCCACAGGCGGCTGGTGCCGGGCGTGGCCAAGCGGTAGCGCAACAGCACGGGCACGGTAAAGAAGCGGTAGTTGGGCTGAAACAGTTTGGTTGTCAGGGTTTCCTTCTTGGTGATGTTGGGCGTGACGGTGGTTTTATTGGTGCGCACCGTGTCGTGCTGCACCGTGGTCGTGAACACGGTATCCTGGCGCGGCACGTACACCGTGTCGTAGCGAATTACCTGCCCATTGGCATTAAACACCGGCGAGAGTTGCGGCGTCTGCACTATGCGAATGGAATAGGTGTGGTGCGTCGAGCTGAATACGCCAACCGTGGTAGTGGTCACCGAGTCGTAGCGCACCTGCAAATCGGTGGTTTTATTGGTGATACGCAGGTCGGCTCCAAAGGCCGTGTAGCCCACGCCACCGCCCACACTCAGGCGCGGCGTTAGCTTGTACTCGGCCAGCAGGCCCGCGCTGAAGCCGGCCCGGCCGGTTTCGTGGTTGCGACGCAAGAGCGTGAGGCTGTCGCCTTCGGGGCCTTGCAGGGCCAGAGCATTTTGCTCAGGCGTGGCCGTCAGCAGCAGGCTCCAGCGGTTGTTTTTTGGTAATTGGTCTTTGCTTTCCCGCTGCTGAGTTGTGTCGGCCCGGGCCAGTTGGGGCGCACTGGGCAGGTCGCCGAGGGCCAGCAGAAGGCTGTCGGTGCGGCGTTGCAGGCGGAACAGCTCGGCCCGCTCGCTGCGCAGGGTGGTCAGGAGCGCGGTGCGGCTGTCGGCGGGCAGCGAGCCCGGCGCGAGGGTGGCAATGCTCGGCAGCTGCACCAGCGTCTGCCGCTCCAAGGCAACAAGGGAGCGCAGGGATACGGGCAGGGCTTCGGTAGTGGCCGCAACCGCAGAAATGGTCCCACCCTGCGTAGTGGCCGCGCTGTCCGTTGGCAAAGCAGGCAGGTCAGCATTTCCCAGAGTTCCTTCAGCCGCTTTGGCAGCCGATTCAGCACTCAAGTTTACTTTTCCAGAATTCAGGTTTGCCAAAGCCCGGCGCTGGTTTGTCATGCTGGAGCGCACCGTTACCATGCCCGAGTTCCAGTTTGCTCTTGCTGATTTCGTCTTTACTGTCCTGACGTTTGAAACCTCCTTCTCAGAGGGAGAGAGCAGATTCGTTATCTCAGAATGCTGCTTTACCACTCGTGGGCTCCGCATTGCCGTTTGAGAGCTTACGCTTGCCGCCCGGTGCGGCAGCAGCCAGCCGCCCAGCCCTGCTACAAAGGCGGTGAGCACGAACAGCAACGGCACCAGCAGCGGCCGGCGGCGCGGGCGCAGCCGAGGCGCCGGCGTCAGCCGCTGTTCGATACCCGCCCACACCGGCGCCCCCGGCGGGAGGTCGAAATCGTCGAATTTGCTGCGCAAAGACTGGTCAAGGCGGTTTTCTTCCGATTCGGGTATCATAGTCGTAAGTAGCTGGTCTGCCGCTGGTGCAGCAAAGTGAGTTGTTTGCGGGCCTTGCTGAGCTGGGCCTTGGAAGTGCTTTCCTGAATGCCGAGCAGCTCGGCGATTTCGCCGTGGGTGTAGCCATCCACCGCGTAGAGGTTGAGGACGAGACGGCAGCCGTCGGGCAGCTGCTCCATCAGGGCGAGCACCTCTACTACAGTCATCCGGTCGAAGGCATCGGCATCGGAGGCAAAGGGCTCCGGCACGTCGTCGAGCAGCACCTGCTGGCGGCGATGCTGCCCGCTTTGCCAGTGGTTGAGGGCCGTAGTGACCACTATGCGCCGCAGCCAGCCCTCAAACGAGCCCTCGGCCCGGAACTCGCCCAGCCGGGCGAACATCTTCACGAAGGCGTCCTGCAAAATGTCTTCCGCCTCGGTTACCGAGCGCACGTAGCGGCGCGCCACGCCCAGCATGCGGCCAGCGTAGCGGGCATAGAGGGCGCGCTGCGCTGCCGGTTCGCGGCGACGGCAGGCAGCAAGCAGTTCATCCAGTTCCGTGGAAAGGGGCATTCAGTCGGGAAAGCAGCAGCAGCCCGGCCGGGTGCCACCCGGCAGACAAGTTACCACCCGAAAAGGCTGCTCTGTAAGGCGAAGTTTTTTCAACTTGTGGTCATCCGGAGTGCTCAGAGCACCGCTATGCCCCAAGTTTACTTCACGTTCTCCCGGTTCAGCAGCCGCAGCAGCACGCCATTCGTCCAGCCAAAACCGTCCTGAAGCGGGTACTCGCCGCCTCCCGCGGGGCGGTTCACGTTCAGCACGTCGTATTTCTCCAGCAGCTTGCCGGTTTGGGCAAACACGCGGCTGTTCAGGCGCACCCAACGGTGGGCTACGGTGTAGGCCAGCGGCTTTTGCTTGTAGCGCGCCAGGCCCTCAATGGCCAGGTACTGCAGCGGGGCCCAGCCGTTGGGGGCATCCCACTGCTGGCCGGTGCTGCTGAGCGTCGTCACGAGCCCGCCTGGTTTCAGGAAATTGGCTTTCAGCCCTGCACCCACGCGTTCGGCCTGTGCTGGCGTGGCCAGCCCAAACGCCAGCGGGAACACGCCCGCCAAGCTGCGCACCTGGGAGCGTTGCTTCTTCCGCCAATTGTAGTCCTGAAACCAGCCGGCTTTGGTGTCCCAGCTCAGGGCCAAAAGGGCAGTTTTGCGTTGCGTAGCTTTCGCGGTGTAGCTGCGAGACTGTACTTCCTGGCCAGCCACGCGGGCCGCTTCGGCCAGCGTCATTTCCAGGTTATACAGCAGGCAATTGAGGTCGACGGGTACCAGGTCGGTGGTCTGGATGCTGCCCAACCCGCCCCCGGCCCCAAACCAGCGGCTGCTGAAATCCCAGCCCGAGGCCGCCGCCGCCCGCACGTGGCGGTAGAACTGCGCCGGCTGCTGCTGGCTCTTTTTGGCGGCGGCCACATCTTCGGCGAAGGACTCTTCGCGGGGTTGGGCACTCTCGTCCCAGTAGCGGTTCAGCACCGCGCCGCCGGGCAGGCGCACCACGCGGTGAGCGGCGGTGCCGGGCTTCAGCTGCTGGCTGCCGCGCATCCAGTAGCGGTACTCGGCTTCGAGGGCGGGGCGGTAGCGCAGCAGCTCGGCGTTGCCGCGGTCGCGGGCCAGCAGCTGCACCATGCTGGCAAAAAATGGCGGCTGCGAGCGCGTGAGGTAGTACGTGCGGTTGCCATTGGGCACGAAGCCAAACCGGCCAATCAGGTAAGCAAAGTTGTCGGCGATGTCGCGCAGCAGCTGGGTTTTGTTGGCCTCGGCCAGCCCCAGCATCGTGAAGTACGAATCCCAGTAGTACACCTCCCGAAAGCGCCCGCCCGGGACCAGGTACGGGCGCGGCAGCGGTACCAGCGAGCGAAACGGCGCGAGTAAATCAGCCGAGTCGGCCACTGCCGCCGCGGGCCGAGCTAGCACCGTCCAAAGAGTGTCGAGGTGGTGGCGCAGGCCGGCTTGTTGGTTGGTTGTAAAGGCGGCCGTGGTGTTGGTGGGTAAGGCGAAGTGCGTTTCCACAAAATCTCTCAGCCGGAAGCCCGGACGGCCTTTCTCGCGGCGCCAGGTAGCCAGGATAACTGCGGGCGCTTGCTTGGGCGCGGCATCCACAAACGTCTTGTTATCGGGAAAAATCCGGCCCAGCTGCACCGCCTCGAACAGGCCCGGAAACAGCTGCCGGGGCGATTGCCGCTGGGGAGCCACCGCTTTGGGAGTAGCGGGTGGCATAGCTACCGGAGTTGTGCGGGGGGCGGCATTTTCGGTCTGGGCCCAGCTCTGCCCTATACTTAGCGGAAGCAGTGAAAAGCAGAATAAGCGTTTAAGCATGCGAATAACGGTAGGTAAGTGAGCAGACTCTTGCAATCCAGAAGTGGGCTGTTGCTGTGCGCTGCTTACGTAATCTTGGCGTTTTTCGCTTCGCTTATGGGCAATTACAACGCAGTTTGTTAATAATAACTAATATTTTAGTTTGTAAACTAAAATATTAGTTATAGGTTTGCGTTGCCCTGTAAAACCCGACCTTATGGACCCTGCTGCTTTCCCCGAACTCACCCGCGCCGAAGAACAGGTGATGCAGGTTCTCTGGCGCCTCGGCCCCTCCTTCGTGAAGGACGTGCTGGCCGAGCTGCCCGCACCCCAACCGGCCTACAACACCGTTTCCACCATCATCCGCATTCTCGAAACCAAGGGCTTTGTGGGCCACGATGCCTTCGGGCGTACCCAC
This sequence comes from Hymenobacter glaciei, assembly GCF_039539585.1. Lineage (NCBI taxonomy): Bacteria > Pseudomonadati > Bacteroidota > Cytophagia > Cytophagales > Hymenobacteraceae > Hymenobacter > Hymenobacter glaciei. The sequence continues at coordinate 406,664 of NZ_BAABDK010000017.1, forward strand.
CGCTACCACGTGCTGGTAGCTCAGGACGACTACCGCCGCTTCTCACTGCGCAAGCTGCTGGGCGGCCACTTCGGCAACTCGTTCAGCCGCCTCGTTTCGTTTTTTGCCAAGGAAGAAAACCTCGACGCCGCCCAGCTCGACGAGTTGCTGCGCCACGCCGCTCACCCTCAAACGACCGAAAACGATGAACCAAATCAGCCTGCTTAACTGGATGCTGCTCAGCACTGCGCTGCTGGGCGCGTGGTGGCTCTGCTACCGCCTGGCCCTGCGCTCGGAACGCAGCTTCGCCTATAACCGCGCCTTTCTGGTACTGGGGCCGCTGCTGGCCGCCGGCTTGCCGCTGTTGCCGCTGGCGTGGCCGGCGGGGTGGTGGGACACCGGTCCGGCGGGCCTGGCCGGCGTGGCGGCGGTGTTGCTGCCAGCCGCGCAGGTAAGCGCCGCCGGTGGCGCTGTTGAGGCAGCCAATCCGAACTGGGCGTTTTGGTTGTTGGCTGTTTATGTAACTGGCGTGGCAGTGATGATTCTGCGCTTGGGAGCCGAACTGGGCCGCCTGTGGTGGCAAGCCCGGAAACTGCCCCATAAAATTCAAGCCGACTACACCTTGGTCGAAACCCACGGCCAACTGCCCACCAGCTCCTTTGGCCGGGTTGTTTTCTGGGATGAAACCCTGGGCCTGAACCCCGCTGAGGCCCGCCAGGTACTGGCCCACGAGCTGGCCCACGTGCGCCAGCACCACACCTACGACCGCCTGCTGCTGGAGCTGCTGCGCGCCGCGCTCTGGTTCAACCCCTTCGTGCATCTGTGTGCCCGGGCGCTGGCCCTCACCCACGAGTACCTGGCCGATGCAGCCGCCCTGCACGAATCCCCTTCGCCTACTCCTTCCCTTTCCACTTCCTACTCCCAACTGCTGGCCCGGCAAGTGGCCAGCCGCCTCGGTTTCTCGGTTCCGCTTGCGCACTCCTTCTCCCATTCCCAAACCCTCAGTCGCATTGCCATGATTCAGAAAACCAATCCCATTCGCCGCTGGAAACAGTGGCTCGCGCTGCCCCTGCTGGGCGTGCTGCTCGTTGCTGTAGCCTGCGAAAAAGCCGCGCCGCCGGCCACATCGGCCGATGTTGTAAGCGAAACCATAGCCATCAATAAAGAAGGCTCTGCGCCACCGCCGCCCTTGGCAGTACCACAAGCTGGCAATAGAATCTCTGCTACACCGGTCCCATCAGCAGTATACACCTACGTCGACCACATGCCGCAGCTGCCGGGCGGCAGTACAATGGCCGACGTGGCGGCCTTTATTCAGCAGCGCGTGGCCTACCCCAAGCTGCCTGTGGCGAGCCAACATACCGGTATGGTGTTCGCTTCCTTTATTGTGAATGACAAAGGCGAGGTGCAGGCTGCAAAAATCATTAAAGGCCTAGCGCCTGAATACGATGAGGCCGTACTAGCCGCCATCCGGCAACTGCCGCGTATGGAGCCGGGACGACAGGCCGATGGTACCCCCGCAAACGTGTCGCTGACCCTGCCGATAAAATTTGCTACTGCCCCGGCCAAATAGTAAGCTACCTATTCAGCCCGAGAAACTGCTCGAAAAGCTCCGGCCCGCGTCGGGGCCTTTCTGCGCTGTGGCTGCGGGCATTGGGCTCTGCGCCTAACTTTCGGCAGCAAAGGCGGCAGAAGCTGCTTTTACGTTGTCAACCAACAGACGCGTGCCCGGCAGTCATCAAGGCCAGGAAACACTGCCGGTTGCCTTCCTTTACTTGACCGTTGCCACATGTCCCGCCTATCCGTCGCCCTGCGCGCCCTGCGCAGTCTGGCCCGCACGCCTTCGTTGCTCAACCACGTCATTGCCGGCGATGTGGGCGAATGGCAGCGCCGCGCCCTTGCCCACGCCGGCCGCCAGCTTACCGAGAAAGGGTTGTCTTTGGTGCCATTGGCCCATTTCCTGAGCCCGGATGATACGACGGTGCGCCCCTTTGCCTTCCGCGAAGGCGGCTCCCTGCCGACCGATTTGCTCCTGCTGCGTGCCCTGGCCCGCCGCGTTCCTGGCTGCCGCTACCTCGAAATCGGCACCTGGCGCGGCGAAAGTGCTGCCAACGTAGCCGAAGTGGCGGCCGAAGTCTTCACCCTGAATCTGTCGAATGACGAAATCCGGGCCCTCGGTCTGCCTGAGCGCTACATCGCCCTGCACGGCTTTTTCTCGAAGCCGCTGCCCAATGTGCGCCACCTGCACGGCAACTCGGCTAGCTACGATTTCGCCGCGTTGGGCGGGCCGTTCGATGTCATTTTCATCGACGGTGACCACCGCTACGAGGCGGTGCGCACCGATACTACCCGCGTCTTCAAGCATCTGGTAGGTCCCAATACTGCGGTAGTATGGCACGATGCCAGCCGCCAGCCCGGCGAGCCCCGTTGGGAGGTATTGGCCGGCCTGCTCGACGGCCTTCCGGCCAGCGCCTCGGGCCAGCTGGTGCAGGTCGAAAACACGCTATGTGCCTTGTATTCGCCCACGCCGCTGCCCGCCAAAGCCTCCGACCCGCTGGCCGACCCCGTCTCCTGGTTCGAAGTTGTGCTGAAGCCGGTGTCGCGCGGAGCGCAGCACCAAGCCACCGCGCCCGGACAGGATTTAACTGGTTTTTAATTGGTCGCCTGCCGCAGCCCACGCGGAAAGGCTTACCTTTGAGGCTACTATTGCCCGTTTTGTCCCCTCTTCATCCGTGTTGTTAAAAGCTTCTTCCGGCGCGTTTGCCGCCACCCTGGGCTTGTTGGCTATGATGGCCTTCCCCGCTTGCAAAACCACCCCCAACGAGGGTGAAAAAGGCGGTAAGTCCGCCGGCGACAGCGTAGCCGCCCAGCCGGCCCCCGTCGACACCATCAAAATCAAGATGCTGGCCATGCGCCGCGACTCGCTCAAGGCCGACAGCATTGCCAAAAAAACCGGGCAGCTGCCGGGTGCTATTCTGCCGGGCCACCGCATCATTGCCTTCTATGGCAACATCCGTTCTAAGGGCATGGGCATTCTGGGCCGCGAACCCAAGGAGCAGATGTTCCGCAAGTTTGAGGGCGTGCTGAAGGAGTGGCAGGCCGCCGACCCCAGCCTGCCGGTGCAGGCTGCTCTGCACAACGTTACCATCACGGCCCAAGGCACCGCCGGCAAAGACGGCAAATGGCGCCTGATGAACTCTAAATCCACCATTGAGGAAGTAATTAGCTGGGCCAAAGAGCACAAGTGCATCCTGTTTATGGATGTGCAGCCCGGCCACAGCACCCTGCAGGCCGAACTGCCCAAGCTGGAGCAGTACCTCAAGGACCCCATCGTGCATTTGGGCATCGACCCCGAGTTCTCCCTGGCTACCATGCCCGGCGTGCGCCCCAACAAGCGCATTGGTACCCTCGATGCCAAGGACGTGAACTTCACCATCAACTTCTTGGCCCGCATCGTGAGCGAAAACCACCTGCCTCCCAAGGTGCTCACTGTGCACCGCTTCACCCGGAAAATGCTGAGCAACTACAAAAACATCAAGCTCGACCCCCGCGTGCAGGTGGTGATGCACATGGACGGCCACGGCGACCCCACCCTGAAGAAGGACTCCTACGATGCCTACATCAAGGCCGAGCCCGTGCAGTACACCGGCTTCAAGCTGTTCTACGAGTACGACGCCCGCCCCAAGCCGCACCACATCATGACGCCCAGCGAGGTTATTGCCCTCAAGCCCTCGCCGCTGTACATTCAGTACCAATAAGTTTTTGTCCTTCGTCAAGTAGGCAAGGCCCCGAATCCGCAACGATTCGGGGCCTTATTTGTTGAAACCGTCAGTTAGCGGGCGTAAACATTTACGCTCGCTGGCCGTTGGCCCAAAGCCTGGCTATTGCTCACCTTGCCCACCGCCCGCCCGGGCGTACTTTTGCATTCCCACCCACCCATCTCGTTCCCATCCCATGCAAACCGCCACCTCCACTAATATTTACCAACTTTCCGAAGAGCAACTCGCCGTGCGCGATGCCGCCCGCGACTTTGCCCAGAGCGAGCTGTGGGCCGGCGTAATTGAGCGTGACGAGCACCAGAAATTCCCCACCGAGCAGGTGAAGAAAATGGGTGAGCTTGGCTTCATGGGCATGATGGTGAGCCCCGAGTACGGCGGCTCGGGCCTCGACACCGTGAGCTACGTCCTGGCCATGGAAGAAATCAGCAAGGTGGACGCATCGTGCTCCGTCATTATGAGCGTGAACAACTCGCTCGTGTGCTGGGGCCTCGAGAAGTACGGCACCGAGGAGCAGAAGCAGAAGTACCTGCCGCGCCTGTGCTCGGGCGAAATCATCGGCGCCTTTGCCCTGAGCGAGCCCGAAGCCGGTTCCGATGCCACCAGCCAGCGCACCACCGCCGAAGACATGGGCGACTACTACCTCCTCAACGGCACTAAAAACTGGATTACCAACGGCACCACAGCCTCGGTATACCTTGTCATCGCCCAAACCCACCCCGAGCTGAAGTCGCGCGGCATCAACGTGCTCATTGTTGACAAAGACATGCCCGGCTTCATTCAAGGTCCCAAAGAAAATAAGCTCGGCATCCGCGGCTCCGACACGTGCTCGCTGATGTTCACCGATGTGAAGGTGCCCAAAGAAAACCGCATCGGCGACGATGGCTTCGGCTTCAAGTTCGCCATGCAGGTGCTGGCCGGTGGCCGCATTGGCATTGCCTCGCAGGCGTTGGGCATTGCCTCGGGCTCGCTCGAGCTGAGCTTGAAATACGCCAAGGAGCGCAAGGCTTTTGGCGTGCCTATTTCGCAGCACCAGGCCATCCAGTTCAAGCTAGCCGACATGGCGACTAACGTCGACGCGGCCCGTTTGCTTTGCCTGCAAGCCGCCGCCGATAAAGACGGTGGCCACGACTATGCCAAGTCGGGCGCCATGGCTAAACTCTTCGCTTCCAAGGTGGCGATGGACGCGGCTGTGGAGGCCGTGCAGATTCACGGCGGCTACGGCTTTGTGAAGGAATACCACGTGGAGCGCTTCATGCGCGACGCCAAGATTACCCAGATTTACGAGGGAACTTCTGAGATTCAAAAAATTGTGATTTCTCGGGAAATGCTCAAATAAAGTCGGAATTGCCTAAAAAACAGATTCATTGCACTAAACCCAGCCGCTTTTCGGCTGGGTTTCTTGTTTTTGTGAATTTCAAGGTGTTATCTTGCACTGCGATAGCCACCCGGCTACTGTATTTAGTCCCTTCATCGGTCTTTTTGACCAGTTAAATTATGGAAGATTACAATAAAGTCATTGAGTCGTTGGGCGTGCGCTACATCAAGGCGAAAAACCTGGTGTTGCATCAGCCCTTCACTGTGCGCAATTCTTATGATGTAGGTAACAACCTTATTTTGCTGCATAAAGGCCACCTGACTTTTGGCGAGGAGCAGATGGTTGTAGAGGAAGGCGAAATGCTGTTCATTCCCGGTGGCCGGCCCACCCGCGTGAACTACGGCATCGACCAGAAAAACCGCGTTATCAGCAACGACGACCTCATTTCGAATAAGGATAAGTTCTTTACTTCCAATGATAACCTCGACCTCATTGGCGATGCTGCCGAAAGCCACAGCTTTGTAAGCTTCGAAGCCAAGGTGTTCGACTCGGTGAACTTCTTCGCCTCGCTCGACGTGCCGGCTTTCCTAATCTCGGGTCAATCCAAGCTGGCCAACCTCGTTATTAAGGTGGTTGAAGAGAGCATGCAAGACCTGCCCGGTCGCGAGCGCCTCATTAACATCTACACCGAGAACATTGTGGTGGAAGTGGTGCGCTACGTGCTGCGCAACAACATGTTTGTGGAGCAACTGGCCACCAACAGCACCTACTTCAAAGACCCGCGCCTGATTGACCTGTTCAACTACATCAAGGAGAACCTGGGCGGCGACCTTTCGAACAAGGTGCTCTCGGGCGTAGCCAATGTGAGCGAGGACTACGTGGGCCAGTATTTCAAGATGCTGACCAACATCAACCCGCAGGACTACATCGAATACCAGCGCATGGAGCGTGCTGTGTTCCTGCTACGCACCACTAAAAAGAGCATCCGCGACATTGGCAAAGAAGTGGGTTACAAAGACACCGCGTATTTCTGTCGCCGCTTCAAGATGATGTTCGGCATTCCCGCCGGCAAAATGCGTCGCCGCGAGTCGGCCATGAACATCTAGTAAGTATTAGGCGCTCCTGCTGCCCGTTTCCCAGCAAAAAGCCCCGCTTCAGTTTTGAAGCGGGGCTTTTTCATGCGCTAGGCCAATAGCCTATTCAATGCTGCGATAATCGGAGTTTTGGGCGCGGGAATCGGTGCTCGATGACTGCGAACCATGGTCGGTACGAGCCGAGGCACTGCCGTAAGCGGCGCCGCTGTCGTCGCGGCCGCTGCCCGAATGGATGCCGGTGTTACCGGCCGAGCTAGCGTTGGCATCGTAGCTGCCGCTGCTACCGTAGCGGCTGCCGCTGTTGCCATAGGCCGAGCCGCTGTCCGAGCGGCTGCTGGTGCCTGCAGCCGGACGACGGCTGGTGCTGGCATCGGGAGCCTGGTAGCCGTAGTTGCGGCGGCCGTAGCTACCGGCGTCGCGCTGGCGGCCGTAGTTATAAGCGCTACTATCGCTGCTGTCCGACGACTTGCCCTTGCGGGTAGCCAGCCAGCCAAGGCCAGCAGCCAAAATAGCCCCGCCTACTACTTTCTGGGTCGTGCTGAGGCCATTCACCCGGTCTAAGGCGCGGGTGCCAAGGTCTTTCAGCGACTGGGGCAACTGGTTTACGCTGTCGAGCACACCGGAATCCTCAATCCACTTTTTGCCGCTGTTCAGTGCGGTATCAAGTAGCGTGCCTTCCTGGGCGTTGGTTTGCTGGCCTTCGCCTTGGCGCTGGCTGTCGTCTTGTTGGTTTGTTGGGCCTTGGTTGGAAGCACTCTGGGCACTGCTACGGGCCGAGCTGGCTTTGCGGCCGGTGCCTGCGCCCGAAACCGTGGCATCGTTGCCAAGGCCGGTGCTACCGGTGGGATTACCTGCATTCTGTACGCGGACATCATCGCCGGGCATGGGGCTACCCGATTGGTTCTGTTGGTTATCCATGGTAATGAGGTGAATGGTAAGGTGAAGGAATAAGCCCCTGCGCCGCAGCGCGAAGGCGGGGTTGTATTCGTATTCGAGCCCCGTGGGGTTACCAAAAGGTTCCTTTATTTTCCCGGGCCATTCCAAAATGGTGATAAGCCCATTCACCGTTTTTACTGATGGGCCGCCTCGCTGAGCGAATAGCCAAACTGCCGCGAAGCTGGGCCGCTGCTCAATGGCCCGCCAACGCCAGCACCAACCACAAAAGCCACCGCAGGCACGTTATGGGGCAAGGAAAACACAATTTTCCGGGAAAAGATACGACCATGAAGGTCGGCCAGCTGCCGGGTAAAGCTCGTTCAAGCCGAGCAGCTTAAGCTTCGCGGGCGTGGCGCGGTAGGGGGCGCAGCACGTGGTTGGGGTCGGCGAGCACAACGCGACGAGCTTCCTCGCGGGCCTCCGCTTCAAACTTGTTGTGATAGTAGCCCACGCGAGCCGACTCTATTAAGTATTTCCAGAGGAAGGGCAGGAGGCCGTGTTCGCGGTATTGGCGCAGGTGTACGGCCTCGTGGGCCACCCACTCGGCATCGGCCAGAAACTCTTCGCGGGTGGTGCCACTCAGGTGTACCGTTTGGCCCACTACCATGGCCACGCGGGGGGCTTTAAGCACCAAGCGGGCAATGCGGGCGAGGGGTGAATTGACATGGGTGCGAAGGTTTTGCATATGAGCAAGATACGATGGATTGCGCGGCGCGCATTTACGAAGCAAATGTGAGGATGGTTGCAAGGCAAATAGGTGATTTTGCCTGATAATATTATATTTATTGGAGAATTATAGAAGTTTTTTAATCAAAAAGTATGATGGTCTGAATTATTAGCCCTAGTTTTACCCAGCGACCCGAACTGAAGCTTATATAACTTCTTCGGGCCGTGCTTACTTATTCACTCCTTCACTTGGCTGAATTCAGCCTTGCCTATCGCCTAAGAAAGCTACTAGCCGGCTCTTCCTCCTCACCAATCGGAACCCGGATTTTGCCCCTACCCTCTAACGACGGACAATGAAAAACAGCCTCCTGTATTGCCTCGCCGCTGGTTCGCTAGCTCTCTCCTTCTTCTTTGAACGTCCGGCCAATGCTTCGGCTGCGTCCCGTGCCTCGGTGGCACCGGTCGCAGCCGAAGCATCGTTGTTTCCGGCCCTGATGACGGAAGTGACTGCTAACGACCCCGCGCTGCCCGGCACCACACCTGCTGCGGAAAAGCCCGCCCCCTCTCCCGCCGAATTGGCCGCCTCGCGCGACTCGCTCGCTTACCACTACTACGCCCAGACCCTGGGCCTGCACCTGTCCTTCGACGAGAACAAGGACCTGCTGCGCACGGTAACCGACTGGATTGGCACCCCCTATAGCTACGGCAGCAACTCGCACCGCGGCACCGACTGCTCGGGTTTTGTGACCCGCGTGTTTCAGGAGGTGTACGGCATCACGCTACAGCGCTCGTCGCGCTCCATGTTCGGCACCACACAGCGGGTAGCCAAAGCCGAGATGCAGACTGGCGACCTCGTATTCTTCCGTCGCGGCCACGGTCCCATCTACCACGTTGGTATCTACCTCAAGAATGGCAAATTTGCCCACTCGGCCTGCAACGGCGGTGTAATGGTGAGCTCGCTGAACCAGCCCTACTACCACCAGAACTTCTACGCCGCCGGCCGCGTGCCAGCCGTAGCTGCTGCTGCCGCTCGTGCCGCCGAAGCGCTGATGGCCCGCGCCGAGTAACCAATAAAAAATCTTCTTTTGCGACAACGCCCAACCTGCATAGGTTGGGCGTTTTTGTTTGCTTAAAATACTGATTTTGTTTGCTTAAAATACTGATTTCGTTTGCGATTTATCAAAATAAAGCCAAGTATCTGTTAAACTTGTAAAGGGGCCTGGCGTCTGAGCTAAGAAGTTGGCAACGAGCCGGTATTGGGCCAGTAGCGGGGCTTTCAGGATTCATTTAATGGTGGCTTTTTATGAACCGTAGACATTTCCTCGAACGAAACTCGGCCGTACTAGAAAAGCCAGCGCGGGCCGCAGCTGGCCTGGCCACGCCGCAACCAGAGCCGCCCGAAACTATTAGCCGCTACGCCAACAAGGCGCTGCCAACAGGGCTGGCCCGTACCAGCAGCACGCTGGCGCCCTACACAGGCACATGGGGCTACGCACAAGCCGCCCACCTGCTGCGCCGCAGCATGTTCGGACCTACCCGCACCGAGATACTGGCGGCGGCTGGCTCCAGCCTCACGGCCGTGCTGAATACGCTGCTGACCCCAGCCGCTCCCCCAGCACCGCCCGTAAATGTGTCGGCCACCGACACCAGCGTGGCTATTGGCCAGACTTGGGTGGCGCAGGTTTTCAATCAAACTTTTGAGGGGGTGCGCAAGGCTTCGCTGCGTGACTGGTGGGTGGGCCTGCTGCTGAACCAGGCCACCTCGCTGACCGAGAAGATGACGCTGTTCTGGCACAACCATTTTGTGGTGGAGCTGGCTGAAATCAACGATGCGCGCATGGGCTACGAATACTGCCGCCTACTGCGCCAGCACGCGCTCGGCAACGTGAAGCAGCTGGCCAAGGACGTAACCGTGACGCCCGCCATGCTGCGCTACCTCAATGGCAACCAAAGCACCGCCGGCGCCCCCAACGAGAACTACGGCCGCGAGCTGCTGGAGCTGTTCACGGTGGGCAAGGGGCCACTCATCGGGCCGGGCAACTATACCCACTACACCGAAGCCGATGTGCAGGCGGCGGCCAAAGTCCTTACTGGCTGGCGCGACCTGGCCACCGTGCCAATAGGCAGCTACTATACCGCCAGCCGCCACGATGCCACGACCAAAGTGTTTTCGAGTGCCTTCGGCAATGCCAGCATTGCCCCCAACGGAGCCACCGAGTACCAGGATTTGGTGAACCTCGTATTCCAGCAGGCCGAAACGGCGCGCTTCCTGGTGCGCAAGCTCTACCGTTGGTTCGTGTACTACCTGATTGATGCGCAGGTGGAAACCGACATCATTCAGCCCTTGGCTACTATTCTGATTCAGAATAACTTCAACGTGACGCCGGTGCTGCGGGCACTGCTGGGCTCCCAGCATTTTTTCGATGTGCTTAACATGGGGTGCCTCATCAAAAGCCCCCTCGATTTTACGGTGGGACTGATGCGGCAGATGCAAGTGGTTTTCCCGACGGCCGCCAGCAACCTAGCGGCGCAATATGGCATGTGGAACTACCTGAATTCCGCAAGCGCCGTTATGCAGCAGACCCTGGGCGACCCGCCCAACGTAGCCGGCTGGGCTGCCTACTACCAAACGCCGCAGTTCCACGAACTGTGGATAAACGCCGTGACGCTGCCCCGCCGCAACCAGGTCACGGACCTGTTCATCGGCACGGGCTACACCCGGACCGGGGTAAAAATTGTGATTGACCCGGTGGCCCTGGCCCAGTCGTTCCCGGCCGCTACGGCGTCGGACTGCAACCTGCTTATCGACGAGTTTATGCGCCTGATGGTGCCCATTTCTCTCACCGCTAATCAGCTGGCCTTTCTGAAAGGCGCTTTGCTGCCGGGCCTGCCCGATTTCGAATGGACCGTGGAATGGCAGGCTTTCCTGGCCGCGCCCACCAACACCGCCAAAAGGGCCGCCGTGACGACCAAGCTGCAAGCCATGCTGCGTGCGCTAATGGGCCTGGCTGAATATCACCTGTCTTAAGCTGTTAGCTGGCAGCCATTAGCTGTTGGCTCGCGCAAGCATCCATTCGTCAATTGCCGCCGCTGGCTAATAGCTGGCGGCGAATAGCTAACGGCTTAATTATGAAACGTCGCGAATTTCTTCAGACTACGGCAGCGGCTTCGGTAGGCACTGCTTTTTTGAGCGGGCTGCCCATAGGCGCCTACGGGTATTCGGCCCAGCTGGCGGCCCTCACCAACGCCACCACGCCTTCGGATAAGGTGCTGGTCATCATTCAGCTGCAGGGTGGCAACGATGGGTTGAACATGATAATCCCGCTCGACCAGTACCCGGCCCTGATGGCGGCGCGCGCCAACGTGGCCCTGCCCCAGAACCAGGTGCTGAGCCTGACCATGGCCACGGGCATCCATCCGGCCATGAGCTCGCTCCAGAACATGTACCAAAACGGCAAGCTGGGCGTGGTGCAGAGCGTGGGCTACCCCAACCCCAACTTCTCGCACTTCCGGGCCACCGATATCTGGACGTCGGGCTCCGACTCGAACGTGACCTGGACCACGGGCTGGGCCGGCCGCTACCTCAATGGTGAGTACCCGGGCTTTCCTGCCGGCTACCCCAGCACCGCCAACCCCGACCCGTTAGCCATCAGCATTGGCTCGGTGGTGAGCAACTGCGTGCAGGGCCCCACCGTGAACATGGGCATGGCCATTGCCAGCACGTCGTCGTTCTACCAGCTGCTTAGCGGCGGCGTAGATGCTGCCCCGAATACGCCGGCCGGGCACGAGCTCACCTTCATTCGGCAGGTGGTAAGCCAGACGCAGGTGTACACCACGGCCATTCAGGCGGCAGCCGGGCGCGCTCAAAACCTTTCGCCCTTGTACCCCACGGCCGGCCAGAACGCGCTGGCCGACCAGCTCAAAATAGTAGCGCAGCTAGTGGCCGGCGGCCTGCAAACCCGCATCTACGTGTGCCAGTTGGGCGGCTTCGATACCCACACGTTGCAGGTGCCCGCCACGGGCGGTACCACCACCGGCACCCACGCCACCCTGCTGGGCAAGATTGCCGAAGCCGTAAGCGCCTTTCAGGACGACCTGCAGCGGCATAGCATTCAGGACCGGGTGGTGGGCATGACCTTTTCAGAGTTTGGCCGCCGCATTCGGGCCAACTCGGGGTACGGTACCGACCACGGCGCGGCCGCTCCGCTGCTGGTGTTTGGCTCGAAGGTGAACCCCATGATACATGGTCTTAACCCGACGCTGCCCGCCAGTGCGGGCGTGAACGACAACATCCCGATGCAGTTCGACTTCCGCAGCATCTACACCAGCATCTTGAAAGACTGGTTCCAGGTGACGCCGGCCACGCTCAGCCAACTTTTCGGGCAGAGCTTCCCCTACGTGCCAGTGCTGCGCCCCGGCACGGCCACGGCCACTACCAGTGCCAGAGAGGTAGCCGATTTCACGGTGTACCCGAACCCGGCCCCGCGCGATGGCCGCACCACCGTGGCCTACGACTGCGCCGGTGGCCAGGTACAGGTGGTGCTGCTCGACACCCTGGGCCGCGAAGTGCGTCGCGTAGTCGACCGCGTGCTGGCCGCCGGGCCGCAGTTTCTACCCATCGACCTGGGAGGGCTGGCGGCCGGGGCGTATTACTGCCAGGTGCGGGAGGCCCAGCGCACGGGTTCACGCATCGTTGTGGTTGAATAGTTGTTAATCAGGATGTAACCGGCCCTGATTGTGGTTGGCTACGGATGAGCTGGACGTAACTCAGGGCAGTTATTTTTGATGTGTCTCGGAAAAAAGGCAGCCCGGCCGCAGGCTTTTCCGTACAGGCCTTGCAAGGCTTTAGCCCGGCTTTCTTTCACAACTCCTTCTCAAGACCTCCCAGATTATGGAAGCTCAACTCGAACAACTCGAAAAAATTATGCCCGAAGACCTGGCTCGCACTTTCGAAAGTGCCTACCACGTATTCCAAGGCAAAACCGAACACGTAGACGACCTGCTGAAGCACGGCGGCGTACTGCTGCGCAAAGCTTCGCAGAAGTTTACCCCGACCCAAATGGTAATTGGCATTGCTGCCCTGGCCGCAGTAGCGGTGGTGCTCATCAGCCGCGCCACCGACGATAACTAAGCTTTGTAGTGAGCCGGGCATTCGACCCGGGCCCCAACACGAAAGGCCGCTTACCCAGTTTGGGCAAGCGGCCTTTTTCTGCTTAATGCCGGTGATATTTAACGAATTTCGATACTGACCGGCACCTTCAGGCGCACGGCCACAACTTGCCTGCGCTGGCGGCCCGGCTCGAAGCGCGGCAACCGTAGCACAGCATCGAGAATTGCCTCGTCGGTGGCTATGCCTAGGCTGTTGAGGAGGACCGGACGGGTCACGCGGCCATCGGGCTCCACCACAAAGCTTACTTGCGTGTCGCCGCTCACAACATGCTCGGGGTAGTGAATGCGCTCTTGAATGGCGGCTTGTAGTTGGGCATCGCTGCTGCCATTGGGCAGGTTCGGCATTTGTTCGGCTCCACTGTAAACCTGGCTTTCCGGTACGGGTGGGGCCAAGCCGGCCGGGGGCGGGCCGGGCCGGAACCACACGTGCAGCACCTGGTATTGGGCCACGGGTTGGTCGTCGTAGCCCAGGGCCTGCTCCCAGCTCGGAAAACTGCGCACGAGGCGCAGGGCTTCGTCGTCGCAGCCCGGGCACAAGGAGTTTATAACTTCGGTAGCGCCTACACGGCCGTCGGCTTTCACCACAAAGCGTAGCGTGACCCGGCCTTGCAGGTCGCGCTGCTTTACTTCGGCCGGTATGATTTTGTGCTGCAGCAACCAGGTCTCGAGCGCCGCGTCGCCGCCCGGGAAGCGTGCCGGCCGGGCCACCTCGTTGGCCGCATACACATGGCGCGGCGATAGAAAGATGACTGGCAGGGTAAGCATCACTGCTACCGGCTGGCCCTGGTAAATACCGGGCAGCAGCCGTGGCATGCGGCGTACAGCGGCCAGAGCTGCGGCATCGCAGGCGGGGCTGAGCGACTGCACCACGGTGGCTTTGCGGCCCACACCGCTCACGCCCACTATCACGCGCACGAACACGCGGCCCTCCACGCGGCTCTCGCGCACTTCGGCCGGTAGCTGCAGCTGCTTCTGAATGGCTTTCACCAACGCTACCTGGTCGCCGCCACCGGGTAGGGTCGGCAGCTGGTCGACGTAGCTGAAAACCTGGGTGGTGTCGGTCGCATATTGGCCATAGCGCTGGGCGCTGGCGGGGCGGCTGGCGAGCAGCAACAGGCCCAGCAATATCGCCACTGCACGCAGTCGGGGTAGTCGATGATGCCGAAGCTGAGGAGAGCGGGTATCCATGCCGCGAATTTACGGCCAGAGCCAAACCTGTGCTACCCGTTTGCTTGGTCATTACGGAAAGGGTGGGTTGATGGTGCCGTCGTCGCCGCGGGCGGCAGTACTGCCGTCTTCGGCGGTGGGTTGGGCTCGGGCCAGGCGCAGCTTGCTGTGGTCTTCGTCGTTTTCCAGCTCCAGGTCGTCGGCATCTTCTTCCTCGTTTTCCGACTGTTCGCCCGGGCCGATGAGTTGCAGGGCGGGGCGGCAGTAGGGGGGCGTTGTCGTTGTCCAGCTCGGGGCCGCTAAAATGCCGCTGGTAGCGGCCAGGCCTGGGTAGACTGGTCGCAGCGCTTTGCTGATGAAATCAATGCCTGAAGCATTGTAGCTGGCACAGCTATTACTGGGTATCGGCGAAACGAGAAATGAGCCCATCTTTTCAGCGGAATAAGGTTGAAAATTCTTCCACTAGTAGCCGTTGGGCAGAAAGGCTGCTGATTAATTATAAATATATAAAAATATTAACAAATAACTTTACTGAAAGCTGAAAGGGAAGTAAGTTCATGTAGCGCACTATTCTTTGGGCAGGCGGCCAAATAATACGGGCACGGTAAGGCTAACGGAAGCCGGAACCCCGTTGAGCTTGCCCCCGACCAAGCGTGGCAACTTCTGCACCGCAGCCAGGGCCGCAGCATTGCAGGCTGTGTTTAAGCCGCGCACAATTTTAATGTCGCGGATTACCCCGCTGGGACCTACCGTGAAACCAACGAATACTTTGCGCCGGAGCGTATCGTTGGCTACTTCCGCCGGCATCACCACCGCCTGCTGAATGGTTCGAAAAATAGCTGCGCCGCCTTCGGTGTTTGGCAGGTGCGGCATTTGGTTTACCAGGGGGTACACGCGCTTCAGGGTATCCAGCAGGTCGGCTTTGGATTCTTGCAGCCTGAAGGTGATGGGGACGGATACCGACATGGCAACTGGTCGGCCGCCCTGCCCTGCGTGCCTGGATTAAAACGCGGAAGCTTGCGCACAGCCGCCAGCGCAGCCTCATCGCAGCCACCCGCGACGTGGCGGATGATTCGGCCATTCTGTGCCACCCCCGTCTGGTCGACGGTGAACTCCACCAGTACGATGCCCTCAATCTATAACCGAAGCGCCGTGGCTGGGTAACGCACCTCATTTTGAATAGCTCAGATAATAGCAGCCGCGCCCCCACCGCCCGGAGCTAGCTCCGGCATGCGGTCATCAACTGCATAGCCCTGGCTTGTGATGAGTTCAGTATGCTGAGACGGCTGCGAGGCCGCTGGTTACTGAGCAACAGCCAAAGCAGGCGAAAGCAGGACAAATAAAAAGCCACTCCAACGACAAGAGGTTGAAATTGCCGGCAAAAGACGAACGTGCATGGCAATGGTAGAAAAGCCTTGAAATAACGATGAAGTATGCAAGCTACCGCCCTTGCAGCGTCCAGGCCGTGGCAACCCGTGGGTTGACCTCCGCAGCCGAGCGCAGGAACACCAACTCATCGAGCTGACCCACACGCCAGGTTTCCAGCAGGTTGTTGTAAAATGGCGAGCCGGGGTTGCCGCTTTGGCCACCGGGGTACACGCCGTAGGCGCGCACCTGCGGGCCCAGGGCCACCACCATGCGCCAGCTGGGGCCGTTGCGCTCGGAGGTGGCGTTCACGATGCCCGCGCCGCCACCGCAGTCCAGGTCCATCTCGCCGAAACCGGGCAGCTGGAGCAGGTGCAGCACGTCGGTGCTTTTCTGGGCGGCCCAGTGCCACTTGGGCGAGAGCGGCCCAAACTTGCGGGTGAGCGAGTCGGTGGCGTAACGCAGGCTCTGTAGTGCCAGTTGGGGCAAGGTTTCCCGGGCGGAAGTGTGACGGTCGTCAATCCAGGGCGAATTCGGCTCGCTCAAAATCAAGGTGTTGGTGCGGTCGCGGCTGGGATAGCGTAGGGCAGGGCCGGTGGGGCCGAGCGGGAAGTCATCGTCCCAGAGGCGCTTTACCAAGTTGGCGTACCACAGGTTGAAGATGGTGGGGCCCACTGCATCGGCCGTGTACTGGTAAGGCCAGCGGCGCAGTTCGGCCAGTATGCGGCCTTCCGGCGAGGTCGCAACGGGCGGAGTTGCCCCCAGCGCCGGGTCGCTCACCAGGGCTAGCAGGCGGGGCAGCATCAGCTGGGCATTCAAGTCGAGTACGTCGTTCTGGAGCTGGCGCAGGCTGTCGGGTGTCACTTGCGTCATGGCAGCCAGGCGCTGGTTGATGCGGTGGCCGCGCTCGTAGCTGGCGTAGCTCCAGTTGAGGTAGTAGGGGTAGTCGGGACCGGTCGAAAACTGGTTGGCCGAGCTTACGAAACCCCGGGCCGGGTTCTTTACGTGAGGGTTTTGGGCGGCTGGTATCCAGCCCTGCCAGTCGTAGGCGGGGTCGGTGCCATCGAGGATGAACTTGCCTTGGTCGCGCCATTTCAGCGGGAACCGGCCGTTGGGCCAAATGGCAATGTCCTTCTCGTTGTCGGCAAAAATGAAGTTCTGGGCCGGCGAGCCGTAGGTAGCCAGCGCGGCGGTGTAGTCGGCGTAGGTGCGGGCGTGGTTCAGGCGCACGAAGGTGCCCACTTCGTTGGCGCCGTCGTGCGCCGTCCAGCGCATGGCGTGGCCAATGGGCGTTTGCGGGTGAAAGGGCTTTTCAGCCTTATCGTACACCACCGGGCCGTGGTGGGTGTAAAGCACCGTATCGAGCCGGTCGGGCTGGCCCCGCACCTTAATGTGCTCGACCACCCGCCGCACGGGTTTCCAGCGGCCGTCGTGCCAGTACTCGCGGCGTGTGTTGTCCTTAAATTTTAGCTGATAGAAGTCGAGCACATCAGCGGCCACATTGGTCACGCCCCAGGCCACGTTCTCATTAAAGCCAATGATGACGGCCGGCGCCCCCGGAATCGTGACGCCGTACACGTTCAGGCCCGGCGCATTCAATTGAATCTGGTACCAGATGCTGGGCAGGTTCAGCTGCAGGTGCGGGTCGTTGGCCAGCAGCGGGTAGCCCGAAGCCGACTTCAAGCCGCTCACCGCAAAGTTGTTGGAGCCCAGCTCGGCATCGGGCTCGCTGCGCAGCTGCTGGGTGGCATAGGCTGCCTCGAAGGATTTGGGCACCGCCGGAGCAGGCATCGGCTTAAAATCGAGCGGCGTGCCCACCGGCACAATCGGGTCTTCGCGGGTGGGGTAGTCCGGAAACAGGTCCTTCACCACGGCCGGGCCATACTGACGCAGGATATTGCTCATGCGCAAATCGTCGGTTCGGCCACTCAAGTCCCAGGCCATATACTTAAGCAGCAACGCGCACTTCAGGGGCTGCCAGGGCTCGGGCTGGTAGTCGAGCAGCTTGTATTCGAAGGGCAGCGTAGCGGGTGTGAGCTGGCCGATGTAGGCATTCACGCCCGCCGAATACGACTCCAGCACGGTGCGCGTGCCCGGGTCGGCCATCATGGCCTTCAGCGAGTTTGCTGCACCAAAGGGCAGGCCCATGCGTCGGAAAAACCGGTCGGTTTCGAGCCGGGCCGGGCCCACAATCTCGCTTAGCCGCCCGGCGGCTACGTGGGTCTGGAACTCCATTTGCCAAAGGCGGTCGCGGGCCGTGAGGTAGCCCTGGGCGAAGTACAGGTCGGCGTCGTTCTGGGCAAATACATGCGGCACGCGGTGGTCGTCGTAGCGCACCGTCACGGGCTGGCGCAGGCCGGGTAGGGCCAGCGTCTGGCGCTCGGGGAAGTCGCCGGGCCGCTCGCCGTTCTGCCAAAAGCCGCGGTACGGGCTCAGCAGCTTGCCGAAAGGCGGCAGGTCACCTTGCTTGGTGTTGAGCATCCACGCCAGCGTAATGCTCGCGGCCAAGGCCAGCAGGGCTTTCAGCATATATCAAAGAGTAGCAAGTAGTGAGTAATAAGACTCGGGTGGGCCTAATGAAAACGCCGCACCCGCTCGGGGTAGCAAGTAACGACAATGGCGTCAATTGCTTCTCCGGGCGGGTGCGGCGTTTCTCTCAGCAGGCTTTCAAGAATGAAGATGCCTGCGTGTCTAACTACTCTATAGTTACGACTCTCTACTAATCACTCACCGCAGCGCTACTTCGCGTACCAGGCCACCGATGCCCCATAAGAGCAGCTGTTGGCGGACGGCTTCGGCCTCGGGCCGCTCGCCAAAGTTGCCCACGAGCACGCGGCTGCGCTGGCGGCCATCCACCAAATCCTGGGCAATGGTAACGGTAACTTCGGGGAGGTGCGCCTTGATGCGCGCCTGCACGGCCTGGGCATTGGCGGCATCAACAAACGAGCCGGCCTGAATAAGGAAGCCGGCGGGGCAATCTACCGATTCGGCCACGTCGATTACTTCGGCAGTGGTTACGGGAGCCGCGGCCACAAGAGCAGCCTCGGTGCTGGCAGCCTTGGTGGTTACCTTATATGTTGTGTAGGCTGCGTCAGGGTTGGGGTCGGAGTCGTAGAGGGTGGCCAGGTTGGCGGGGGGTGTAGCTGGCCCGAGGGGGGTATTGTCGGCTACTACCTCAGCTACAACGGTGGCGGCGCCGCAATCAACTATGCCCAATGGGTGGGCGGCGGCTTCCGACAAATCCAGAATGCGCTGGTGGCGGAAGGGGCCGCGGTCGGAAACCCGCACGATGACGGACTTGCCATTCTTCACGTTGGTTACCCGCAGGCGGGTGCCGAAGGGTAGGGTTTTGTGAGCGCAGGTATAGGCGTGGCGGTTGTAGCGCTCGCCGCTGCTAGTGCGCTTGCCCTGGAAGTAACTGCCGTACCAGGAGGCCCGGCCACGGAGCACTGTCGTGCTGCTGGTAGTGGCGGTGGGGTCCGTGGAAGTGGTACGAGGCACGCGGGCCAGCGCCGGCGTGTACACAAAACCCAGCAGCAACAAAAGACAGCTGGAGAGGGCGGTTATTACAGAGCGTCGAACTAAAATCATGCGATTTTGCAGATGGTGAGCAGGACAAACATAGGCCTACCCACCATGCAATGCTAAAAAACAGCCGCGCGCTACTAATCCATTTGGGCTAAAAATTATCCTTTTCCCATAAAACTTGTATTTAATTAATCTAAGATGGTTCTGTAAAACCCGCCATGAGGTGCCTGAAACTATATTTTGCCCAACCACCCTCCAACCCTTGCGCCGACGCTAAAATTAGATTATGCGACGGGTATAAAATTTGGGCATCGGCGCCACGGCTACCTTTGAAACCGGGTTGCACAAGTCCCGATTTTTTTGTAAGCGGTTGGCTGGCACCTCGTTCATTCAAGTCGCCGAATGTTGAGGCAAGAGTTCGAGGTATCGCGCAGCAGGAACCGGGTATACTTGCAGCTTCCTTCACAGCACATTTTCTCCATGAACTCCCTTTTTTCTCGCAATCAATTCCTCGTTAAAGAGCACGTCGGCATTCTGAAAGCAGCCAATAGCTACGACATCCTCGACCTGCAATCGCAGCAGCCGCTGCTCGAGTGCCGCGAGCCCAACCTGGGCTTCTTCACCAAGATGTTCCGGTTCACGAAATACAAAACCCAAACGCCTTTTGACATCGAAGTGCGCGACGCGGGCCAGAGCCTGGTGCTGCGCCTGAAGCGCGGCGTATCGATATTCCGCTCCACGGTGCAGGTGCTCGATGGCAACGACGTGCTGCTGGGCCGCTTCCGGCAGCGCCTGCTGAGCCTGGGCGGCAAGCTCGACCTGCTCGATACCAACGACCAAGTGGTGTGCACGGTGCAGGGCAAGCTCACCAGCTTTGAGTATAAGTTTATGCGCAACGATGTACAGATTGCCCTTGTGACGAAGCAATGGATGGGGCTGGGCAAGGAACTGTTCACGTCGGCCGACAACTACGTCATCAACATTGAACCCACGGTAGCGTCCACCGACGATGTGCGCCGCCTGGTGCTGGCTGCGGCCCTCTGCATCGATATGGTGTTTGCCGAGTAGCGGTCAGTTGTTGGCGGTCAGTTGTTAGTGCCTGGATGGCCTCCAACTGATAACTGACCGCCAACAACTGACAACGAACTTACCTTTGCCCCATGGATTTTGGCCGCCTGCCCGACCTGCACTACGTTGATTTTGGCTTTCCGCCCGACCACCCCGAAACGGCCCGTGTGCTGGCCCGGGCCCGTTCCACGCAGCCCACGCCGGTTAACCTATATGTAGGCTGCCCCATCTGGACCAATAAGGAGTGGCTGGGTTCTTATTTCCCGCTTGGTGCCAAGGAGCCCGACTACCTGCGCTACTACGCGCAGCAGTTCAATAGCATCGAGCTGAATACCACGCATTACCGCATTCCAGATGCTGCCACCGTGCGACGCTGGCGCGAGGCCGTGGGGCCGGATGCAGGCTTTAAGTTCTGTCCCAAGCTGCCGCGCAGCATCAGCCACGAGCGGGAGCTTTTCCAAGCCGATGACTTGGTGGTGACTACGGCGCGGGCTTTCGAAGGGTTGGGTGAGAACCTGGGTTGGGCCTTTTTGCAGCTGCCGCCCCACTTCGGCCCCGAGCACCTGCCGCGCCTGGAGCGCTTCCTGCTCGATTTCCCCGAAACCGTGCCGCTGGCCGTGGAGCTGCGGCACCCGCGCTGGTTTGCCGACCAGGTGCTGGCCGATGCCGTGTTCGCTACCCTCGAAGCCCTGAACAAGACCCTCGTGATAACCGACGTAGCGGGCCGGCGCGATGTGCTGCCCATGCGTCTGACGACGCCCACGGCCTTTATTCGCTTCAACGGGCACGGCCTGCACAGCACCGACTACCAGCGAGCCGATGCCTGGGCCGAGCGAATAGCCGCCTGGGTGGCCCAGGGCGTGCACGAAGTTTACTTCTTCATCCACCAGAAGGATGTGCGCCACGCGCCCATCTTCGCGCAATACCTGCTCGAAAAGCTGAAGGGCCTCATTGGAATTGCCGTGCCGCCGCCGCGTATTATCCCGCAAGCGGTGCAGGGAAGCTTGTTTGGCTAGCCAGCAACTAGCCGACGTAGCACGCAGCAAAGGCTGCGTACGCGAGCGTAGCGAGCATCATACGTGATGGCGGCGGCGGCTCGCTGTGCTCGCGTGCGCAGCAAAGGCTGCGTGCTACGCTACAGCAACGGCCCCAATACCTGCCACACGTTGTTGGCCAAAATCTGCTGGCCCGCGGCGTTGGGATGTACGCCGTCGGCCAGGTTCAGCTCGCGGCGGCCGAGCACCCCTTGTAGCAGGAAAGGGATGAAGGGCAGCGAATTTTTGTCGGCCAGGGTGCGGAACAGGGCTTTGAATTCGCCGGCGTAGTGCGCCAGGCGGTGGCCGCCCAATGGGCCGAGGTCGAACGGAAATTCCAGGCCAGCCAACACAAGTTGGGCGAGCGGGAACTGGCGCTTCATCGCGTCGATGATGAACTGCAGGTTCTGGCTAGTTTCGCGAACGGGGATGCCCCGGATGCCATCGTTAGCCCCGAGGGCCAACACGAATACGTCGACCGGATGACGGGCCAGCACAGTAGCCAGGCGCTGGCGGCCGCCGGCGCTGGTTTCGCCACTCACCCCGTAGTTATAGGCTTTATAGGGAAGCTGCTGGGCGTCGAGGCGCTGCTGCAACAGGCTGGGAAAGCTTTGGGCGGCGGGCAGGCCGTGGCCGGCCGTGAGGCTGTCGCCGAAGAAGATGATGTTTTTCATGGAGTGCTGTTTCAACAGCAGGGAGGCCGTTTTCGTGCCTGAAAAAGGCCCGAATAGAACCTGTAAAAGCCCCTTATGCTTCGCTGCGCGCTGCATAAGGGGCTTTTTAGAGTTGCCAGGCTATTCCACCACTTCCAGCATGGTGCGGAACGAAACGTACTTGCCCGCAAAGTGCTTGTCCATGTCGGCTCGCAGGGCAGGCGCACAGAGGGTTTGATATTCCTCTAGTTGTTCCAGGCTAATGCAATAGTACTGAGTGGCGTAGGTGATGCCGTTGTCTTCTTCATTGAGCAGGCGCAGCAGCTGGCTTTTGATAAAGAAGCCGGTATCCATCACCTCGGGAATGTGGGTGGAGCGCATGTAGTCCAGCCATTCGTCGGCGATGGCGGGCTCGATGCTGGTTGTCACGTTGTAGAGAATCATGGGCAATGAGTGAATGAGCAAATGCGTGAATGGGTGAATGAAAAAGCCGGATTAGCAAGGAGAGAAAATCACTCACCCATTCACGCATTTGCCCATTCACCCATTGAAATCAGACGCGCATGGTGTCGAACTGAAAGTCGGTGATACGAGCTTGAATGTCTTTGGGGCTGAGTTTTTCGGCGGCCGCGGCTTGGGCCAGGGCGGGCAGTTCGGCATCGCCGGCCAGGCGCAGGCTCAGAATCTGGGCCAGACTGAGCTGCTTTTCAAGCGCGGCGAAGCGCTGGCCGCTCACTTCAAAGTAGCGCTGGCGCACTTCGAGCCGGCAAATGCGGTCCTGCAGCTGCAGGGCGTAGTGCTGGCGCAGCATTATGAGCACGCCCAGGCCGATGACCGCCAGGGCGGCCACCGTGAACCAGAGTCGGGCCGTCTGGTCGTCGTCGCCGGCCACTTTGGTGTAGCGTAATATGGCGTAGCCAGCCATGAGCAGGGCCAGCGGCGCCAGCACAAAATGGTGCCACGGGTAGAACATGGGGGTGTTTTTGGTGGGCGTAGCCATACGGAAGGGTTGTTTGGTGGGGCGAAAGTAGGCTGGTTGGCCGTAAGCCGGGCAATAAAAAACTCCAGCCGAAGCTGGAGTCTTTTTAGGATACGACGGAATAACCGCTTGGTTATTTCATTTCCTTGGCGCGTTTCTTTTCGGCTTTGGCCATGTCGCGGGCGGCGCGCTCCTGCTTCTTGGCTTCTTTGGCTGCATTGCGCTGCTGCTTGAGTTGGGCTTTCTGCGCTTTTTCCTGGTTGCGCTGCTCTTTCAGCTGCTTTTTCAGGTCGCTTTGCGAGTTGGCGTTTTGCTGGAGCTGGCTTTTGCTGTCGCGCACCGCCTGGTCGCTGGAGTTGGACTGCTGCTTCTGGGCGTCGTAAGCGGCTTTGGCATCGGCGGCGCGCTGGGCCTGCTGCTCGGGCGTGAGGGCCGGCACCATGGTGGGGTCGGTGGGGGCAGGCACCGGCGTGGTTTGGGCTTGGGCAGAGAGGGCCGAAACGGCGAGAATGGCCATCAGGCCGAAGAACTTTTTCATGGGGAAGGACTGGGTGGCCCAATAGGTACGAGCCGTGTACGCCGCGATACTGCCAAGGTTTTCAGGAACGTTCGCTAAGAAATAGCGGGGGCAGTTTAAGCAGTACCGTAGCGGCTATTCCTCTACGTAGTCCAGGTCTTTGCCATAGCTCTCGGGCAGGGTACTCACGGCCCAGAACGCCACCAGCAGCGTGAGGCCACCCAGCACGGCTGCGCCCGGAATAATGCCGCCCAGTGCCCCGCTCAGGTATTTGAAGGCCGGCACTAGCCCCACCACTGCCCCGCGGGCGAAGTTGGGCGCCGTAGTAGCCACCGTGGCCCGGATGTTGGTGCCAAACTGCTCGGCCGCCACCGTCACAAACAGTGCCCAGAAGCCCACCGACATGCCCAGCACGAAGCACACGCCGTAGAAAACGGTAGGCGAAGCGCCCTTCACCCCAAACAAGTACACGCCCACCAGGGTAGCGCAAAACACCAGAAAAAGCTGCAACGCTTTGTTGCGCGAGTGCCACAGCTGGCTGAGCATGCCGCTGAGGAAATCGCCAAACACCAGCCCGAAGTAGCACCAGAACACCGCCAGCCCGGCCGTGACCTCACCCGTGAGACCCAGCGCCTTCCCAAACTCCGGCGCCAGCGTCACCAGAATGCCCACCACAAACCACAGCGGCACCCCAATCAGCAAAATGCGCAAGTACTTGCCTAACCGCACCGGGTTGCTGAACAGGCTAAAGAAGTTGCCTCGAACAACCTCGGCCTGCGCCTGCACCTGCTGAAACATGCCCGATTCGAACACGCTCACGCGCAGCACCAGCAGCGCCAGCCCCAGCCCGCCACCCACGAAATAGGCGTTGCGCCAACCAAATCCTGAGCCTTCGGCTACCCAATAGCCCAGCATGGCCCCGCTCACGCCAATGGTGGCCACTATCATGGTGCCGTAGCCGCGCTTTTCTTTGGGCAGGCTTTCGCTCACGAGCGTGATGCCCGCGCCCAGCTCGCCCGCCAGCCCGATGCCGGCAATCAGCCGCAGCCAAGCGTACTGGTCGATGGTTTGCACGAAGCCGTTGGCAATGTTGGCCAGCGAGTACAGCAGAATCGACCCGAACAGTACCGACAGCCGGCCCTTCTTATCGCCCAGAATGCCCCACAGGATGCCGCCGAGCAGCATGCCGCCCATCTGCATGTTTATCAGGAACAAGCCCTGGTTGGTCATTTCGGGCGTACCGGGCTTGATACCCAGCGAGGTAAGGCTCCCGACGCGCACGATACTGAAGAGAATCAGGTCGTAGATATCAACGAAATAGCCCAGCGCCGCCACGATAACGGCGGCGGTGAGAACGGTGTTTTTGGGGGTGGGAAGGGCAGCTGGCATGAAGTGGCGACGTGGTTTGCGTCCGCAAGATGAGCGGCGGCGGCGGATTTGCCAGCGGCAGCCCCGAAAACCCCCACTACCCATTCGGAATGGGCCTCAGCAGCGACTACTTGCTGCCTGGGTCGAACGAAGTCCTACTCGGCCTAAACGAAATCATGCTCGGCGCATGCTAACGGCTTCTCCGTCTTGACGAAATCCTGCTCGGTTCGAACGAATTTATACTCGGTGCCGACGAATTTATATTTGGTCCGGACAAAATCTTACTTGGGGTATAAGAATCGTTGCGCGAACGGTGCGTTTTCGTCCTCTCGTTGTTGGGGGTGTAATTCGGGGGCGCGAACTAAAAGTTCGCGCTACAGCTCGGCGGTTGCCACACCTACCGGCGCGGGGGCCTCGCAGTGGCTGTGGCAGCCGCCGGGCAGCGCGCCGTCTTCGACCTGCACGGTGCTGTGGTGAATGTGGAATTCGGTTTCGAGGCCCTTGGTGAGCGCGCCCAGCCAGGCCGCATCGGCCCCACCGGGGCGCACGAGGTGAGCCATCAGCGCGGCATCGTGGCCCGAGCTGCTGAGGCTCCAGATGTGCAGGTCGTGCACAGATTCGACCTCGGGCTGGGCCAGCAGGTAGGCACGTACGGCTTCGGGGTCGATACCATCAGGCACGGCTTGCAGGCTCAGGCGCAGGCTGTCGCGCAGCAGCCCCCACGAGCTAAAGGCCACAATACCCAGGATGATGAAGCTGATAACCGGGTCGAGCCAGGTCCAGCCAGTGAGCAGCACCAGGCCGCCGCCGGCCACTACGCCCACGCTCACCAGCGCATCCGTGAGCATGTGCAGGTAGGCGCCGCGCACGTTCGCATCGGCCTTCTGGCCACTGCGGAAAAGTAAGGCCGTGATGCCGTTGACGAGGATGCCCACGCCAGCCAGTGCCATTACCCACTGGCCATTTACCGGCGCGGGGTGGCGGAGGTGCTCAACGGTCTCCCAGAGAATAAAGCCCAGCGCGGCGTAGAGCAAGGCCGTGTTGAGCAGCGCGGCCTGAATGGTGGCGCCGCGGTAGCCAAAGGTGTAGCGCCGGGTGGCCGGGCGGCCCGCCAGCCAGGCCGCGCCCCAGGCCAGGGCCAGGCTCAGCACGTCGCTCAGGTTGTGGCCGGCATCGGATAGCAGGGCGGCTGAGTTGGCCAACAGCCCGCCGGTTGCTTCGGCGATGACGAAGGCCAGATTGAGGGCAATGCCGATGGCGAAGGCTGCGCTAAAAGCGCCGCCGGCCGGTGGAGTGGCGTGCTGGTGGCCGGCGTGGGAGTGGCCGCCGTGAGCGGAATGGTCGTGGGGCATGGCGCGAGAAACCGTAGGAACTGTGCAGTAAACGTGCCCCTTCGGCTTTGGGTGCGGCAAGCTACGGCTGACGGGTGAGCACTTCGTCAATCAGTCCGTACTCCTTAGCCTCGTCGGCGCGTAGCCAGTAGTCGCGGTCCGAGTCGTCGTGGATTTGCTGGTAGGTTTTGCCGGTGCGCTCGGCGTAGATGCCGTACAGCTCCTGTCGGATTTTCACCACTTCGCGGGCCGTAATTTCAATGTCGGCCGAGGGGCCCTGCACGCCGCCCGAGGGCTGGTGAATCATGATGCGGGCGTGGGGCAGGGCCGAGCGTTTGCCAATGGCCCCGCCGCACAGCAAAAACGCCCCCATGCTGGCCGCCAGCCCCGTGCAAATGGTAGCAACGTCGGGCCGCACGTACTGCATGGTGTCGTACATACCAAAGCCGGCGTACACCGAGCCACCCGGCGAGTTGATGTACAGCAGGATGTCCTTGCGCGAATCCGCCGATTCGAGGAACAGCAGCTGGGCGTTGATGATGTTGGCAATGTTGTCGTCGACGGCCTGCCCCAGAAATATAATGCGGTCCATCATCAGCCGCGAAAACACGTCAATTTCGCGGAAGTTCTGCGGACGTTCCTCAATAACCGAGCGGGTCATGTTGGTAATAAACGGCCGGGCCAATCCTTCGGCCTTGTGCAGGTACTGGTCGATGGCCAGGCCATTGAGGCCGCGGCCGTGCACGGCAAATTTTCGAAATTCGGTTTGATTGAGCATAGGAGTAGTGGGTTGGAAAAGGGCATGACGCGGCCAGCCTTGCCAGAAAAGCATGGGGAAGGCAGGCCCGTAAAGGAGGGTTTCGATGTGTAGAGACGCGACCCATCGCGTCTCGGCATTCGTGCCGTTTGGCAGTCGTCCAGCAACTATCGTTCAACGCCGAGACGCGATGGGTCGCGTCTCTACATCGTTCCGATAGCACACAGCCTACGCAGCCAGGCCCAGGGGCCGGTGTACAGTTGCGCGTGAATCTGGCGCAATTCGCCCCGTAGCTGCTGGCGGCCTGCTGTGCGTAGGCCATCGTATAGCTGCTGCTGGGCGGCAGCATCAGCCGCCAGCTCGCCGTCGAGAAGCTGGTGCAGGTGCCATTCGTCGGCTGGCAGGGCCGCGGGACTGTTCAGGAGTTGCTGCTCGATTAGCTGCAGACGTGATAGGGCGGGGCGCATGGCTTAGTATTCGATGGTTTCGGCCCGGAATGCGGCGCGCACCGATTCGCGCAGCCGCTCCAGACACTTAAACTTCTGAACCGTGGCCGAGCGCACCGAGCGGTAGCCATTAGCCTCGGCAATCTGGGCCAGCGGCTGCTGGAAGTAATAGAAGCTGAGCAGCATGTTTTTACATTTCGTGCCCAGGCGCTCCACGTAGTCGAGCACCGCAAAGGCCGGCCCCAAAGTGGCCTCTGTTTCCTCAGCGGCCATATCCACCCCTTCAGGCAAGGCTTCGTGCGGCAGGCGCGCCCGGCGGCGCAGCTCGTGCTGCCAGCGATGGCGGGCAATGCTCACCAGGTAGGTGCTGGCCGACGCCGTAAGCACAAGCTTGTTGCCCACAACTTGCTCATAAAAAACAACCAACGCATCCTGAAACACGTCCTGCGCATCCTGGGCCGAACCGCCCTGCCGTTGCACCAGCCGCCGCACCGGCGGAAAGGCCCGGCGGTAAAGCTGCGTAAGGGCGCGCTCGCGGTCGGCTAGCAGAGCTTGGCGGAGCGTGTAGGCAGGCGGCGCGGATAGGAGGGAAGCAGTCATTGGAGCAGGTCTGTAGTAAGTTAATCCACTTTCGGCGCGACTATCACCTGCCACCTGCAAAAAAAGGCCGCCTCCCAAAGGAAGGCGGCCAGTACAAATAGCTGCAGTACCGCCAGCGCGGCTACTTAAACGAAAGCGGCACCACCAGCCGCACGCTCACGTTGCGGCCCTGGTTGAAGACGCCGGTGCGGCCGTTGGCCGCGTTGTAGTCGGCGTATTTCAAGCGGCTTAGGTGGCTCTGGTAGCCCACATCGAAGAGGTTGTTGGCCGTGAGGTATAGCGAAAACAACGTGCGGCCCGCGGCCGACGCCACATCGGTGCCCACGCCGGCGTTGACGAGTGTGTAGCCCGGCGTGGCCGTTTCGGTGCCAAAAGCCGAGTAGTAGCGGTTCTGGGCAAAGGTGTGCTCCAACTGCAGGCGGGCGTAAGGGTTGGTGATGCGCTTACCCGAGCGGCGGAAGTTAGCCCGCAGCTCCGATTGCAGCCGGTCGCCGGGGATGAAGGGCAGGTACTGCTCTTCGGCCGGCACGTTCAACTGGCGGGCGCGCACCATCGAGAACGAGTTTTCGAAGTGCAGCCAGTCGAGCGGGTGGGGGTGGAAGTCGAGGCTGACCTCGCCACCGTAGAGACGGGCCTGGCCCTGGGCATACTTGTAGGCCAGGTTGCCGTCGCGCAGCGAGTCGGCCCCGCCGGCCGCCAGCAGGCGCCGCGTAAAAATGTAGTTGCTGATGCTGTTGGTAAAAGCATCGATGCCCAGGCGCACGTGGTCCGTCACGTAGCTCACGCCGGCATCGGCTTGCAGGCTGGTTTCGGCGGCCAGGTTGTCGTTGCCAATTTCGTAGCGAATGGTGCCCTCGTGCTGGCCGTTCGAACCCAGTTCGGCAATGTTGGGCGCTCGGAAACCGCGCGACAGGTTGGCCTTCACCGTCAGCTTCTCGTTCACATTGTACGCGGCACCCAAACTGCCGCTGTAGTTGCGGAAGGAGCTCCGGAAGCCCGGAAACTTCATCTCGGCCGTGGGGTCGGTGCTGGGCCGTTCGTCGCTGTCGAGCTGCAGCCGGTCGGCCGCAATCTGGCGCACGTCATACCGCAGCCCGCCGCTGATGTCGAGCGAGCCAATGGTTTTTTTGGCCACACCAAACACGCCGGCTTCGTTCACACGGTACGCCGGAATCAGGAATTCCACGCCCAGGTTGCGGTTTTGCTGGTGCAGGCCGCTGGTGCCCACGGTCAGGTTCCAGCCGTTGTGCTCGGGCAGGAAGTAGCGCAGTGAGTAGTCCACGGTGCGCAGCTGGAAGTACAGCGAGGTTTCACTGGGGTCGAGTACGTTGCCGTATTCGCGGCGCAGGTTCTGCTGGTAGCTCACCTGCAGGCCCAGCCGGCCGCCACTCTCGCCCATAATGAAGCTGTTGTCGGTGCCGATGCGCAAGTGGTTTACCTGCTGCTGGGGCACCGCCAGGCCGTAGCCGCGCAGGTCGGCGTCGGTCACGGGCACAGCTTCGGTGTCGGTACCGGCGGCATCGGGCACGTCTTTCAGGAAGCGGCCGGTTTGCGGGTCGCGGGCTCCTTCCGTCAGCCCCAGCCGCTGGTTGAAAGAACTGAAGGTGAGGTGCGAGTACCCCCAGCTTTTGTTCAGGCCCACGTAGCCGTTGGCGTCCCACTCATTAAAGCCCGAGTTATACACCCGGCCGTCGTAACGGTTCTGGTAGTTGCCGGCCACCTTGCGGGTGCCGCGGGCCAGCCAGTTGAAACCATTGAGGTTGCCCGCATTCTCGAAGGAATAGGCTTGCAGGTGGTTATTCGTCTGGTAATTGGCCGTGGCCGTGCCCTTGATGCGTCCCTCCGCAATGGGGTCGGGGGCCACGAAGTTGATGACGCCCGCCATGGCGTCGGAGCCGTAGAGCAGGGAGCCCGGGCCCTTGATAATCTCGGCCCGGTCCACGCTGAACTCGTCAATTTCGATGCCGTGCTCGTCGCCCCACTGCTGGCCTTCCTGCCGGGCCCCGTTGTTCAGGGTGATGACGCGGTTGTAGCCCAGCCCGCGCACCACCGGCTTGCTGATGGCCGCCCCGGTCGTAATCTGGGCCACGCCCGGCGTGTGGGCAATGGCATCCACCAGGTTCGAGCCCGAGGTCTGGTTCAGCCGCGTGCGGTCGACCACGGCCGTGGGTACCGGCGAGCGCCGCAGCTGCGTGGCCTGCGATACGCCCGTCACCACCACCTGCCCGATTTCGGTGGCTGCGACTGTCAATTTAAACTCCAGCGGCTGGCCGCTGCCCGTGTCGACGGCCTGCGTCACGGTGTTGTAGCCCAGCGAGCGCACCTGCACCGTGAAGCGTCCGCGCGGCAGGTTAGCAAAGCGGAACGAGCCATCGGACCCGGTAGCAGTGCCTTGTTTTAGGTCCTCAAACAACACGGTAGAGCCCGGGAGGGCTTCGCCGGTTGCGGCGTCGACCACGCGGCCGGTGAGCGGAGGGGCTGTGGCCCGGCCGCGCGGAGTAGCCGGCAGTTCCTGCGCTGCAACCGCGGCTGGCCCGCTGGCCAAAGCCACACAAATAAATGAGCGGAAAAAAGTTGAAAACATGAGTATATCTCAAAAACAGCCCGGCCCGCGAGCCAGCCCAAAGGGGCCTGGCCGCGGGTGAGGCGAATTATTACCAAAAAATGAAAAAAGCGCCGGGTTTAGGCGCGAGCCGGTGGCCCCCGCAGAGAGCGCGCAAAGAGCGCCTCGCCGGCGGCTGGCCGCACGGGCGGCAGGGCCGGGGCCGCCATGTAGCGCGGAGCTACACGGGGGCAGGTCAGGGCCACGGGCGTGGCCGCCTGGTAGGCCACATCGTAGAACTGCTCTATCGGGCAGTGCTGGTGCTGCACACTAAGCAGGGCCTTGCCGGTGCGCCGGAATGCCGCCGCCTGCGCCGGCTCAACGGTGGTGTGCTCGTGGCGGTGCAACGCCAACACCCACGCCTCGGGCAGCAGCGTGCGCACAAGGCACAGCAGCAACAGCCAAGCTAGAAGGATACGGGGTGTTTGCACAATGCAAAGATGCAACTAAATGGTCGCTTGTACAAAAGGAAGGAAGACAGCGGCGCAATTCATCTGAGGGGAATAAAAAAATAACTTTTACGAGGAAATGGCCCTCCAAAAACGCAAGATTTCGCCCGGGCATTGTATCTTTCGCGTCCCGTGGCGATTTAGCCTTTTATTATCGTGATAATTACCTCAATTTCTGATTTTTCTATACAATACGACGAGGAGTTGAGCTTGTTGCGCGTAGAATGGGCGTCTGGTGACGATTCTCGCAATCTACGGGACAGCGCCACGAAACTACTGCGCCTCGACCAGGAGTTGGGTATGCGCAACCTGCTGCTCAACATGAATACCTTTCCGGACATCTCCGTGTACGACCAGCTGTGGCTGGGCACGCACTGGATGCCAGGCATTGTGAAATTGCCTTTGGAGCGCGTAGTGCTCATCAACAACCGCCACCGCGTGCACAACCAGCTGGCCATCGACTCGATGCTGGCGCTGGTACGGCCGTTTATTAAGTTCGACATTCAGTTTTTTCCTAATGCCAGCTCGGGCATGCGCTGGCTCAGCGACTTCTCGCCCCGCCTGCACGAGGTGATGGCCGAATGGGATGCCGTGCATGCCCCAGACCCTGAATCGGTAACCCGCTTCAGTCGTCCTGGAATCTAGCAGGTTGCAGGAGCCGTGATGCTACCCGTACAGCACCGCTTTCAGGTACAGTACGACCCGGAATTGCGCCTTATGCGCTTCCAGTGGGTTGGTGCACCCCTGGCGCATTTGCTGCGGGCCGGCATGCGCTACTGCCGCGATTTGGTGGAAGAGTTACACCCCCATTACGTCTTAGTCGATTTTCAAGGCATGCCGCCCGTTGAGATGCGCGACGAGCTCTGGATGTCAGTGCACTGGTTTCCGCGCGTGTCGCGCCGGCCGCTGCGCGCCGTGGCCGTCATGTATCCCTCCAACCAGCTGCACAATCAGCTGGCCGTGGAGGCAATGCTCTGGGTAGGCCGGCACCTCATGCGTTACCAGTTACAGGTGTTTGGAGATGCCCTCGCAGCCCTGGACTGGTTTACGCAAGGCGATACTGCCGTAGGCAAACGGCTGGTTACAGAATGGGAATCGGCAAAATTTGGCCTGCACGGGCCCTCCGGCAGGTAGTAGCCCGCAGCCGGAGGGCCCGGTGGCGGAAGCCTAAGGTGCGCCGCTGTTCGCTGTCAATCTGACAGCGCCCCACCCCTTGGAACATGGTTTGAAGAACCGCCAGGCCGGGGCTGGCGCCTGTGCGCCCGGCCATTCCGTCTGTAATCAACCGTTTCCATTTTATATCATGCAAGAAACCGGCTCCATCTCCATCCACACCGAGAACATTTTCCCCATCATCAAGAAGTTCTTGTATTCCGACCACGAGATTTTCCTGCGGGAACTGGTCAGCAATGCCGTTGATGCCACCCAAAAGCTGAAAAGCCTGGCCCAACTGGGCGAGTACAAAGGCGAACTCGGAGAGCTGAAAGTGCGCGTCACGGTGGACAAGGAAGCCCGCAAAATCACGATTTCGGACCGCGGCCTGGGCATGACCGGCGAAGAAATCAAGAAGTACATCAACCAGATTGCCTTCTCCGGCGCCACCGAGTTTGTGGAGCAGTACAAGGAGAAGGACGCCGCTACCAAAGACCAGATTATCGGCCAGTTCGGCCTGGGCTTCTACTCGGCGTTTATGGTGGCCAAGGAGGTTGAAATCTTCTCGCAGAGCCACCAGGACGGCACCGAAGCCGCCCATTGGACTTGCGACGGCAGCACCTCCTTCACGCTCGAAACCACCGAGAAGGCCGAGCGCGGCACCGACGTGGTGCTCAACGTGGCCGAAGATTCGGATGAGTTTCTGGAGGAAGCCCGCCTGCGCACCATCCTCACCAAGTACTGCAAGTTCTTGCCCATCCCGATTGAGTTCGAAGGTGAGGTTATCAACCAAACCACCCCGATTTGGACCAAGCAGCCCTCGGAGCTGACCGACGAGGACTACAAGAAATTCTACCAGGAGCTGTATCCGATGAGCATGGACGAGCCCCTGTTCTGGATTCACCTCAACGTGGACTATCCATTCAACCTGACGGGCATTCTGTACTTCCCGAAAGTGAAGGACGAGCTGCAGTTTTCGCGCAACAAGATCCAGCTCTATTCGCGCCAGGTGTTCATCACCGACGAGGTGAAGGACGTGGTGCCGGAGTTTCTGATGCTGCTGCACGGCGTGATTGACTCGCCCGATATTCCGCTGAACGTATCGCGCAGCTTCCTGCAGGCCGACGCGGCGGTGCGCAAAATCAACACCTACATCACCAAGAAAGTCGCCGATAAGCTGAGCAGCCTGTTCAAGCAGGACCGCGCCGGCTACGAGGAGAAGTGGGGCGACATCGGCATGTTTGTGAAGTATGGCATGCTGAGTGATGAGAAGTTTTACGACAAGGGCAAGGACTTCGTGCTGCTGAAGAACGTGGACGGCAAGCTGTTTACGCTCAGCGAGTACACCGAGCACGTGCAGGCCAACCAGCAGGACAAGAACGAGAACACCGTGGTGCTTTACACCAACGATGCCGAACACCAGCACAGCTTCGTGGCGGCCGCCCAGGAGCGCGGCTACGACGTGCTGAACTTCGACCAGGTGCTCGACCCGCACTTTGTGGGCCAGCTGGAGCAGAAGCT
Organism: Hymenobacter glaciei; assembly: GCF_039539585.1. Lineage (NCBI taxonomy): Bacteria > Pseudomonadati > Bacteroidota > Cytophagia > Cytophagales > Hymenobacteraceae > Hymenobacter > Hymenobacter glaciei. Next base: position 440,139 of record NZ_BAABDK010000017.1, read on the forward strand.
GGAAAAGACCAGCTTCAAGCGCGTGGATGCCGACACGGTGAGCAAGCTTATCGAGAAGGACGAAACCACCGAAAGTGTGCTGAGCGAGGACGACACCAAAAAGCTGGAAGCAACCTTCAGCACGGCCATTGCTAACCCGGCCATGCACGTGAAGGTGGCGGCCCTCTCGCCGCAGGATGCGCCGGTGGTCATCACCCAAAACGAATTCATGCGCCGCATGAAAGACATGCAGCGCACCGGCGGCGGCGGCGGCATGCAGATGTTCGGCGCCTTCCCCGAGTCGTACGACGTGACCGTGAACGCCAACCACCCGCTGGTAAGCAAGGTGCTGGCCGACGGCGGCGACAAGCTGGCCAAGCAGGCGTTCGACCTTGCCCTGCTGGCCCAGGGCATGCTGAAAGGCGAAGCCCTCACGGCCTTTGTGAAGCGCAGCACGGAGTTGCTGTAGGACGCAGCCTTTGCTGCGTCGGTCGTTGATGGCTGGCACGCGCTAACTGCGCATAGAATCGACGCAGCAAAGGCTGCGTCCTACGAAAAAGCCCCGTTGCCTCACCCGGCAGCGGGGCTTTTTCGTAGCTTTCTGCCATGAAAGCATTCTTTGCGCTGGCCCTCTCTGCCGGGCTGCTGGCCACTTCAGCTACCGCTCAAACTGTGAAAAAAGCCGTGGGAAAAACAGCCGTGCATTTACCTCCCGACCAGGCTCAGGTGGCCGGTGGGCGGCTGGTGGGAACGGTGGCGACTAACGGAATCCGAATGTTTAAAGGAGTGCCCTTCGCTGCGCCGCCGGTGGGCGAGTTCCGCTGGCAGGCCCCGCAGCCGGTGCATCCGTGGAAAGGCCTGCGCTCAGCCAAGCAGTTTGGCCCCCGCGCCATGCAGCAGCCCATTTTTGGCGACATGAATTTTCGCTCCAACGGCGTGAGCGAAGACTGCCTGTACCTGAATGTGTGGACGCCCGCTAAATCGGCGCGGGAGCGGCTGCCGGTGTTGGTGTATTTCTACGGTGGCGGGTTTCTGGCCGGCGATGGTTCCGAGCCGCGCTACGACGGCGCCAGCATGGCCCGCAACGGCATTGTGGCCGTGACGGTGAACTACCGGCTCGGCGTGTTTGGCTTTCTGGCCCACCCCGAACTGACTAAGGAATCGCGGAACCAGGCGTCGGGCAACTACGGCCTGCTCGACCAGCAGGCCGCGCTGCGCTGGGTGCGGCAAAATATTGGGGCCTTTGGTGGCGACCCCCAGCACGTCACCATCGCCGGGGAGTCGGCGGGCTCCTACTCGGTCAGCGCCCAGCTGGCCTCGCCGCTGGGCAAAGACCTGATGGTGGGCGCAATCGGCGAAAGCGGCTCGCTGCTGGGCTTGCAGCCCCTGCCCGCACTGGCCGAGGCCGAGAAAGTAGGCACCGACTTTGCCGCCACCATCGGCGCCAGCTCGTTGGCCGCATTGCGGGCGCTGCCGGCTCAGCAGCTGCTGGAGGCGGCGGGCAAACCCAATGCCCCGCGCTTTTCGGCCATCGTGGACGGCTACTTCCTGCCCCGGCAGCCAGCCGAAATTTATGCTGCCGGCCAGCAGGCCAAGGTGCCGCTGCTAGTGGGCTGGAACTCGCAGGAAATGAATGCTCAGTTTCTGATGGGCCCTTCGGCGCCTACTGCCGAAAACTTCCGCTACGCCGTGCAAAAGCTTTACGGCAACCGCGCGGCCGAAGCCCTGCAGCTTTACCCGGCCGCCACTGATGCCGAAGCCGAACAGTCGGCCACGGACCTGGCCAGCGACCGTTTCATAGCCTACAGCACCTGGAAGTGGGCCGATGTGCAGGCCCAAACCGGCGGCAGGTCCGTGTATCGCTACCTGTACGCCCGGTCCCGCCCGGCCATGACGCCGGCCATGGGCAACGCCACCACCGGTCTGGCCGGCGGCGTCGTGAAAGGTGATGCCGCCGCGGCGCCCGTACCGCCGGCCCGTGGCGCTGTGCATTCAGCCGAGATAGAATACGCCTTGGGTAACCTGGCCACCAACAAAGTATTCGCCTGGACTCCTGACGATTACCAGGTGTCAAAAACCACGCAGCGCTATTTCGTCAACTTCATCAAAACCGGCAATCCTAATGGCGCAGGCCTGGTTAGCTGGCCTGCCACCAGCGCTGGTGCCGGCGGGCAATTGCTGCGTCTGGACGTGCAAACGCGCGTGGAGCCCGACCAAACCCGGCCGCGCTACCTGTTTCTGGAGCAGAAGTAACCTGCTGGTTAGCTACTTTACGTTGCGGGCCACCACAAACATGCGGTCGCCGAACCGGCCCGTTAGCTTGTTCAGATAGTACGTGGGGTACTGCCCGGCCAGCTTGCTTACCTTTTCTACCACGCTGCCGCCCAGACGAATGTTTTTGGGCGGCTTCACGGGATTCAGCAGCTCTACCACTTCGAACCCCTGCTGCTTGAGCATTTTGGTGATGGTGGCCGGCGTGAATTCGAACAGGTGATAGGGCGGAATGTCCATTTTGCGTTCCTTGCCCAGCACGCCGTAGGCCGCAAAACCCAGCCGCACGGTGGGCAGGTTGAGGGTGGCCGGCAGGGCCAGTACCAATAGCCCGCCCGGCTCCAGGATGCGGTGGAACTTGGCCAGCGTGGCGCTGGGCGATAGCAGGTGCTCTAGCACATCGCCCATGTAGGCGAGGTCGAACTGGTTTTCGTGGAAGTCCTCGGTGGTTTCGATGTTGCCGGTTACCACGGGCAAGTGCAGCTCGCGGCGGGCAAAGTCGGCGGCGTGCTCGGATATTTCGAGGCCATGAGCCTCCCAGCCCAAAGCCTCAAGGCTTTTGAGGGTGTAGCCGGGGCCGCAGCCCACATCGAGGTAGCAGAACCGGCGGCCGGGGTATTTGGCCAAAATGTAGTTGGTGAACTTGTCGGGCCGAACCTGGTTTAAAGCAGCCTGCTTTTGGCCATCTTCGATGAACACGACTTCCTGCTGGGTCCGGTCGTAGTTGGGGCGCTCGGTGAAATAATCCTTGCCGTAGAGCCGTTCCAGTTGCGCGGGCGTAGGCTGAGGGTCCAGAAACATGAGGTCGCAGCTGCGGCATTGGGTGCCTTGCAGCCGCTGGCCTTCAAATTCGTAGTAAAAGGGCAGCTTCTTGAAAGTGGTGCTGCCGCACAAGTCGCAGGTACGCATGGCGCAAAGGTAGGGGCGGGGCTTGTCCTCGCCCGGACGTTTGGTCCAGGTCCCTCGTTATATCAACGCTTATCGTTCAACGACGGGCGGTGGCAAGCCCCGCCCCTACACCATTATGCTCGACGTTCTCATCATTGGTGCCGGCCCCGTGGGCCTGGCCTGCGCCCTCGAAACCCAGCGCAAAGGCCTCAAAGTGGCCATCGTAGAAAAAGGTGCGTTGGTTAATTCCCTGGTCGGTTATCCCACCAACATGGAGTTTTTCTCCACGCCCGAGCTGCTCGAAATTGGGGGCTACCCCTTTCCCACGGCCCACTACAAGCCCCTGCGCGAAGACGCCCTGGACTATTACCAGCGCGTGGCCCGCGACGAAAAGCTGGACATCCGGCTGCACCAAAAGGTGCTGAAGCTGGATGGCGAGCAGGGCAATTTCACCATCAGCACCAACAAAGGCGAAATCCCGACCCGCAATGTCGTTGTGGCTACCGGCTTCTACGACCTGCCCAACCCGCTCAATGTGCCCGGCGAAGACCTGCCCCATGTCAGCCACTATTACAAAGAGCCTTACCAGCACGTGATGCAGCACGTCGTGGTCATCGGGGCCAAAAACTCCTCGGCCAAGGCCGCGCTGCAAATGACCCGCGCCGGAGCCAAGGTCACGCTCATCGTGCGCGGCCCCGAAATCAGCAATTCCGTGAAATACTGGATTCGCCCCGACCTCATCAATCGCATTGCCGAGGGGCGTATCACGGCGCATTTCAATGCCACCGTCACGGCCATCACGCCCGAAGCCATCGAAGTCCTCACGCCCGACGGCCCGCTGCGTATTCCTACCGATTTTGTCTACGCCCTCACCGGCTACCACCCCGATGAGGCCCTGCTCGGCCGCCTTGGGGTGGAGCCCGACACAGCCGACGAAGCCCGTGCGCCCCTCTTCGACCCCGCCACCCACGAAACCACGCGGCCCGGCCTGTTTGTGGCCGGTACCGTGTGCGGCGGCCGCGCCACCAGCCGTTGGTTTATTGAGAACGGCCGGCACCACGCCCAGCTCATTGCCGCGCACCTGGCGAAGCCGGCTGTTCATTGGCCCGCATAGCGGGCAAGCGGTAGATGTCTGAAATAAAAAAGCGCCCTCCCCAAAGGAAAGGCGCTTTTTTGGTGCGGGACGATGGTGTTTTCCTTATTTAGGAAACTTCACGCCACGGTAAGTGGTGGGGTCTACGCCGGGTACTGTCGAGCCATACTTGGCGTTGATGGCCCGAATCATCTCATTGGCTACCACGGCATAGCCGCGGGGAGTGGGGTGCACGCCGTCGAGCGAGAACAGGTTGCCGGAAATGAAGGCCGCCGTGTTGCTCACCCCATTCACGATGATACCAGTGCGGGCCACGCCGTTGAAGAACGTGTTGGCGTCGAACAACGCCAGGCCTTTCTGCTGCGCAACGTTGGCAATGATGGCGTTCAGCGCCGTGGTACGGGTTTGCACCAGGCCGGCTTCAACGGCGTCGAGCACCAGCGAGCTGGGCAGCGGATTCGGCGGAGCCGCGGCCGCCAGTCCAACGGTTTGCGCTGCGTTCAAGCCCGAGATGACAATGCCCAAGCCCCGGGGCGTGGGATTAGTGGTAGTGGAAGGCGTATTGATGACCGAGCTGGCGGGCAGCAAGAGAAAATCAGCCGCTGTCGCTTCGCGCGTCACGGTAGCCGTGCCGGCCGCGTTAAGCGCCTGCACGAAAAGCCCGAAGCGGATGGTGGCCGCTTGGGCCGGCGTGAGCTGCAGACCAACTGTGAGCTGGGTCTTGGTGGCATCCGGCACGGGTGCCGCGCTAATCTGAGCAATGATGCCAGCCGTCGGCACCGTCGTGAAATACGGCACGTTCACCACGTTCGGAATGGTAGCCAACAAGCCGCTGGCCCCGTTCGCCGTCAGAGCGTCGGTTACGACCGTGTACTTGGTCGTGAACTCCGCGTCGCCGGTAAGCGGAGCCCCGGTGCCGCCCGAGGTGGCATACCCCAGCACGTCATTGTTGCCCAGCCAGTTGGTGAAGAACGTAGGCCTAATGGTGGCCACCCGCTCTTTCACGTAATCCAAATAAGTGGTCGAAGCCGCACCCGAAAGTAGGCGTTCGAAGAAGGGGTTGAAGTTACCGGCATTGCTGCTGGAAGTCAGGCGTCCGTAGTCAGCCGTCGTTACATCGGCCACGCGAATGCCCGACACGCCCAGGTTCTGGTTGTCGGGGGCGGTGTAGCGCGTGAGCAGGGGCGAGCCCGCCGAACCCGCATTGCCCGGCACGGGCACGAGTATGGGCGAGCCGGCGCTGTTGAAGCCGCCCAGGGTCAGATAGCCGCTGCCGTTGGCATTGGCCGCCGGGAACAGGGGCTGTGCAAACGGACCCCCGCCCACCTTGGCAAACTGCTGAGCCAGGATACTGGGGTAAGAATTCAGCTGCCCCTCCAGGTACAAGCCGTTGTCGCCGTAGCCGGCCGTGAGCGAGTTGCCCACGGCGATGTAGCGCGAAAAATCAGCCTGTCCGTTGCTCGATTTGGGGCTGTCCTCCAAGTCGGGCTTGCAGCCGCCCAGGCTCAAGCCCAGCAGGGCAAGGGCGGGCGCGGTGTACTTAAAAAATGAGTTCATGTCGGCGATGAGCTAAAGTCGATGGGAAATGAAACGCTTAAAAGTTGTAATGCACACCTACGCCCGGCACATGAATGAAGGAGTTGTAGGTGCCGGCCACACGGTCGGTGGTGCCGTTGTCGAGCAACTGCGACTGCGTTTGGGTACGCTTCAGAATCTGGATAAACTGGTAAGAGGCATCGATGCCGAACTTCTCCGACACATCGTAGCTCAAGCCGGTGGTGAGGGCTAGGCGGTCATTGTCGGGGGTTTCGGGCGTCACGTAGCCGTCGCGCACGGGGCTCTGGTCGTAAACCACGCCGCCGCGCACGGTCAGCGCTTCGGTTACTTTATACTGGGCACCTAACCGAAAAGCCAGCACGTCCTGGTAGTTGCGCTTCGAGATGGACGTGTTGTTGCCGCCCACTAGGCCGGGGGTGCCGGTGCTGGCCGGAAAAGAGCCGGGTTGGCCCGGCGTGCCCACGGCAGCGTAGTCGCCGTTGCCATTGTTGCCGCTGAAATCGAAGCGCAGCTCCCGGTAAGCGCTCCACTGCGTCCACACCACATCGAGGCCAATGGTGAGCTTTTCGGTCGGCATCAGGCCAATGCCAATGGCCGCGTGCGCCGGAATGGGCAGCGACGCAGCAAAATTGGTGGCCGTGAAGCCGGGGTTGATGCGGCGCGAGGCCGAATAGCTGGGGCTGCCGGGCGTGGCATCGGGCAACCCTTTAACGGTTACGGTACCGTCCTCCACCATCGCATTCACTTTGGAAGTGTAGCTGATGCCCACGCTCAGCTTTTCGCTGGGCTTGAACATGATGCCGGCGTTGACCCCGAACTGGGTTTTGGTTTTGCCATCCAGCTCAATTGTAGCCCCGGGGTAGGGTAGCGCTGAAATGTCGCGTTGCAGGTTCACCGAGCCCAGGGCCAGAATGGTGAGGCCCGCACCCACGCTCAGTTGCGGCGTGATGGCGTAGCTCAGGGTGGGCTGTACGAATACCGACTTCAGGTCGATTTGAGTGAGTGCCGCCCGCCCTTCCCAGCCGTCGGCATACACCAGTTTCGAGCCGGCGGGCGTGTACACGGCGATGCCTGCCTTAAACTTGCCGTCTTTCGGCCCAAAGGAGGCGTAAAAGTTAAACGGCGTGGTCACTGTGGGCTGCAGGTCACGCTGGGGACCGCCGTTTTCGGAACGGAAGGCTACCCGCGCAAACGTGGCGTTCGCTCCGAGTACTACCCCGTTGGCCCGCACCATGGCCAAGGCACCAGGGTTGAGGAACATCGCCGACTGGTCGAGCGACAAGCCAACGCCGACGCCACCCATACCATTGCTTTTGTGGCCCGGCAAATACACCTGAAAGCCGCTGGCAGAAGCAGCCGACGCACTGGCTAGCAGCGCGCCCCCCGCGAGGAGTAGTCGTTTTACTGTCATAATTAAAAAAGTGTGGAGGTGGGTGGTTGGTTTTGAGCCTTAAAAGTAGCGGAAAAATTCAAGCCAACTACTCGGCGTGCCGAATAAATATGCTTCCGTTTGCGTTCGCTTTCGCCGCAGCCTGCCTCCGGGTTGCCGCTTACCTTTGCCCACATGATTCTTCGCGCCGACCATCTTGTTAAGAAATACAAAGCTCGTACCGTCGTCAACGACATGTCGGTGACCGTGGGGCAGGGCGAAATCGTGGGCCTGCTTGGGCCCAACGGGGCCGGCAAAACCACCTGTTTTTATATGATGGTGGGGATGGTAAAGCCCAACAGTGGTAAGATATACCTCGATGATACGGAAATTACTACCATGCCCATCTACCAGCGGGCACGGCTGGGCGTTGGCTACCTGGCCCAGGAGGCCAGCGTGTTTCGCGACTTGAGCGTGGAGGAAAATATCATGGCGGTGCTCGAAATGACCAGCATGAAAAAGGAGGCCCGCCAGGCCAAAGTTGAGGAACTGCTCGAAGAATTTAGCCTGGGCCACGTGCGAAAAAACCTGGGCAAAGTGCTGAGCGGGGGCGAACGCCGCCGCACCGAAATTGCCCGCGCTTTAGCCGTCGACCCCAAGTTTGTGCTGCTCGACGAGCCGTTTGCGGGGGTAGACCCCATTGCTACCGAGGAAATCCAAGGCATTGTGGCCAAGCTCAAGCACCGTGGCATTGGCGTGCTCATCACCGACCACGACGTTAACTCTACCCTCAGCATTGTCGACCGGGCTTACCTCCTCTTCGAAGGCAAGCTGCTGAAAGCCGGCACCGCCGAAGAGTTGGCCGGCGATGAAACCGTGCGCCGCGTGTACTTGGGCAAGAATTTCGAGCTCAAGCGCAATGTGTAGTTTTTAATTTGAAAATGTGTCGAATGTGAAAAGTGGCCGAACGAGCCTAATCGGCTTGTCTGTAGTTCATTATTTGATTATTGCGGTGCCAAAATTTCTATACAGCGCCAGGCTTGCTGGACCGTTTAGGCATTCTTACATTCCTACATCAGTATATTTCCACATCTAACAAAAATGCTCGACCAGCTCATCGCCCGCACCGTGCAGCTCGGTAGCCTGCCCCGGCTGGCGCGCATTCGGGCGCAGCCGCACGAAGCGCAGGCGCAGCTGTTGCACGGGTTGCTTGTCAGGGCGCAGCATACCGAGTGGGGGCAGCGCTACGGCTACGGCGAGCGGTTGAGTACAGCCGAGTTTGCCCGACGCGTGCCCGTGAGCACCTACGAGCAACTTTACCCCGAGCTGGAAAAGACCCTGCAGGGCCGTGCCGACGTGCTATGGCCCGGTCGGCCGCAGTGGTTCGCCAAAAGCAGCGGCACCACCAACGCGCGCAGCAAGTTTATCCCCGTCACGAAGGAAGCCCTGCACCATAGCCACTACCGCGCCGGCCGTGATATGCTGGCCCTGAGTACCCACCTCTATCCCCGTGAGCGGCTGCTGGCCGGCAAAACCCTCTCGCTGGGTGGGGCGCTGGGGCCCAACCCCTTCCGGCCCCAGGAGCCGGCGTCGCGGGTGGGCGATGTGTCAGCCGTCATCATGGCGCAGTTGCCGGGGTGGGCCGAAACCCTGCGTACGCCGCCGCTGCATTTAGCGCTACTGAGCGAATGGGAGGAAAAAATCGAGCGCATTGCCCACCACGTACTGCGGCAGGATGTGCGCGTGCTGGCCGGCGTGCCCACGTGGATGGTCGTGCTGCTGCGCCGTGTGGTAGCGCTGGCCGGAGCCGACAATATTCTGCAGGTATGGCCACAGCTGCGGCTGTTTCTGCACGGGGCAGTGGCGTTTGGGCCCTACCGCGAGTTGTTTGGCCAGCTCATTCCGGATGCGCGCATGCACTACCTCGAAATATATAACGCTTCGGAAGGCTACTTTGCCCTGCAGGACCAGCCCGGAAATGAGGACTTATTGCTGCTGCTCGACCACGGCATCTACTACGAATTTCTGCCCGCCGACCAGTGGGTCGTGCCCGAACCCCAAGCCGTGCCCTTGGCTGAGGTGAAGTTGGGCCAGCCGTATGCGCTGGTCATCAGTACCAACGCCGGGCTGTGGCGCTATCTGGTGGGCGATACCGTGCGTTTTACCTCGCTGGCGCCGTATCGGGTACGCATCACGGGGCGCACCAAACACTTCCTCAATGCCTTTGGCGAAGAAGTGGTGATTGAAAACGCCGAGGCGGCCATGGCCGCCGCCTGCCGTGCCACCCACGCGGCGGTGCGCGATTTCACGGCTGCCCCGGTGTGGTTCGCCGCCGACAACGCGGCTTCGCGTGGCGGCCACGAGTGGGCCGTAGAATTTGTAGGCAACACAGTGCCCGACCTGGCCCGTTTCGGAGCGGTGCTCGATGCTACGCTGGGCGAATTAAATTCGGACTACGCCGCCAAGCGCCACCGGGGTTTGGCGCTGGCTGCCCCGCGCCTGCACGCGGTGCCGGCCGGTACTTTCGAGGCGTGGCTGGCCCGGCAGGGCAAGCTGGGCGGGCAGCACAAGGTGCCGCGCTTGCTCAATTCGCGCGAGGTATTGGAGGCGGTGCTGCAAACGGCTGCGCGCGGGCTGCACAATCGTTAGCCCAAAACAAATTTCGCCATTTGGCGACCACAGTGGCACATTGGGCTAGTTATTTGCGCCGTCGATAGATTTATTATAAACAATGCCATCTTAAGAGGTAATATTACCGTAATAATACTACTGTCCTTATTGCACCCCACCCGCAATCAATTGTATGTCTTCGACAACTGAAGTTTCGGCCAGCCATAAATCAGCGTATCAACGGCCCTACAAAACCCGTAGCCAACGCCGCGAACTAGCTCGGCGCAAGCACGACGAAAACAGCGACCAGAAGTTCCTGATTCGGGTAGCTGTGGTGGTAGGGTTGGTCCTGTTGGTTGCACTGGGCATCGCCATGAAAGGGTCTTCCGATACCACTACGCCTCCGTCCATGACGGAAGCAATGCACTAGCCGCGCCCGCTATTACTCGTCGAGCATGCCGCCAAGCAGGCCCCCGAGTACCCCACCGCTTTCTTTCTGGGCATTGCCGCCCATCGGCGATAGCGCCTGAATAAGCTTTTTAACGGGCATTGATTGCAGCCACACCCGGCCAGTGCCGCGCAGCGTGGCCAGCAGCAGCCCCTCACCCCCGAATATCATCGACTTGAGGCCGCCCGCCCGGGCCACGCTGAAGTCGATACCCGGCTCGAAAGCCACCACGCAGCCGGTATCTACCCGCAGCAGTTCGTTGTTGAGGCGCTTTTCGATAATGGTGCCACCGGCGTGCACAAATGCTTTGCCGTCGCCGGTGAGCTTTTGTAAAATGAAGCCCTCGCCCCCGAAAAAGCCGGCCCCGAATTTCTGGTTGAAGTGCAGGCTGATTTTGGTGCCCCGCGCGGCTGCCAGAAACCCGTCTTTCTGTACGATGAGGCCCTGGGGCATTTCGCGCAGGTTAACCGGGATGATGGTGCCCGGGTAAGGGGCCGAAAAAGCCACCTTGCTTTTGCCATAGCTGCCCCGGTGCGTGAAGTGCGTTAGAAACAGCGACTCGCCGGTAATCAGTCGGGTGCCGGCCGAAAACAGCTTGCCCATAAAGCCCTGCTCGGGTTCGGAGCCGTCGCCCATTTTGGTTTCGAAAGCAATGGCCTCTTCCATGTATACCATGGCGCCGGCCTCGGCAATCACGGTTTCGTTGGGGTCAAGCTCAATTTCAAGAACCTGAATATCGGAGCCCAGAATGCGATAATCAACGTCGTGCGAGGTCATAGCAGAAGCCGGTAAGAAAGTTGGTACGACCAAAGATATAGGTAGGCAGTTATTTTGTGGGCTTGGTGAGTGCGTCGAACAATATTTCGGGGGCGATGCGTTGAAGAAGGGTCTTTCAACTAACTTTATAGTTCAACCCTCTTCTGTTTCGTCTATGCGTGCTTTTCAACTGTTATTGCTGCTCGCGTTCAGTGCTGTGCTCGGAAGCTGCGCGGGCTCGCGTTTCGCCACTACCCCGCCCGCATGGGCCTTCTGGAAAAGTAACCGATTCGACCGGCACGGCCTCGAAACCGGCCGCTGGCGTACCTACTACGACGATGGCCGCCACCGCCCCTACACGGCCGGGCGCTACCGCCACGGCCGGCCCGTGAAAACGTTTCAGTACTACGACCCCACTGGTAGGCTCGACCGCACGGAGACGTACAGCAAAGAAGGCTACTGTGAAGTGAGCTATTGGCACCCCGACGGCCAGTTGGCCCGCCGTGGTCCCGCTCAGTGGGTCACCGGCCCGGGCAAGTCCCCACGGTTCTACTGGTATGGCACTTGGACGAGCTACGAGCCCGGTGGCCAGATAGCTGCGGTGCAAACCTACGTCGATGGCAATATCACACGGGCCGAAACGTACGAGCAGGGCCAGCTCACACAAGTAGAGTTGTTTGAGCACGACAAGCGCAGCCGGGTCGAAACTTATTCCAACGGCCAACTCATCAAAGTAGAATCCTTCGATAAGGGCTTGCGCGTAGGAACGACGAGTACGCTGTAAAGTAGTGGTTGATGATTAACGGTTAGTGCTTAGTCGTCAACCATTGCATGTTAGTCGTCTTGCGGCAACTCGCTGCGGGTTTCGGCCGCTTCTTTCTCGGGGTCGTCCACGATTTTCTTGCGCTTGGCCTCGCGGCTGGTGCGCTTAATAAAGTCCTCATCAGACTCTTCAACCTCCTGGTGGCCATCTTCAATGGGAAAATCTTCATCGGCATCGCCCTCGCCAGGCTTCTCGCCAAACTGCCCGGCGCGGTCAACCAGCTTCTTGTCGCGCACGTGGCGGCCCAGAAACTGGTTAATCTGCTCAATGCTGTAATTAGAAGTGATTTCGCCTAAGGGGTTTACCCCAATCTCGAAGCCTTCGAGCTCTTTGTGCACGCGGGCTTTCTTAGCAGGGTCGGCGGCGGTTTTTTTGGGTTTAACGGGTTTCTTGGCCATGATGCGGAACGCGAAAGCAGGAGAAATACTGCACTACTCTACGCGAAAACCGGCCACTTGGGTAATACCGAGATTCCAAAAAACGGTTGGGGCCCGCTACCATGCGTGTCGGCCCCTCACCAATAGTTCCGCGTTGCAGCTAGCGTAGCTTCGCCGGATGCCGTAAATGCGCGGCCAACCCTGCAACCGAGCGGCTATGCCTCGCCTGCAAATTCAGGCCGCGCGCCATTCTGTAATACGTCGTAGGTGGCAGGCTATTATTCTACCATGACGAAGCCGAATTTATCATAATAAAATGCCTTACTGCTTCAAATGGCCGCATTTCCTGCCGTTTGTCAGGAGCCGATTTTCAGTCCAAACGACCGGCGGGGGCTGGCCAGCGGTACAGCCACCTGTACCCGGAAGCCTCCACCGGGTACTGGGCCGGCAGTAGCTGCCCCTCCCATGGCCTCGGCCCGCGTGGCCATGCTGCGCAGGCCCTGACCTGTACGCTGGCCGTGCTCGGAATTGGGGGCGGTGCCATCCTGCCCGTTGTCGCGCACTTCTAATACAAGTTGAGGCAGGCTGCCAGCCACGCAGCGCAGGCTCACGACTACGAGTGTGGCACTGGGTGCGTGCTGAAGCACGTTGTGCAGGGCCTTTTTGTAAATGAGGTAGAGGTTACGGCGCAGCAGCGCCGACAGGCGCTGGTCGGGCAACCCCGTTGGAAAGTCGAAGGTAGCCTCTATGCCGGCTACGCCCAATACCTCAGAGGCGTAGTCGCGCATGCGGTCGAGCAGGTCGGGCAGGTGGTCGTTCTGGGTATCAAGGCTCCACACCACGTCATTCAGCTGGCGCACGGCTGCACGGCTGGCTTCGGTTATTTCGCCCAATTGCAGGCGTTGTCCGGCCGCATCAGCCAGCCCCTCCTGTAACAGGCCGCTTTGCATGGCTATCTGGCTCAGCAACGTGCCTACGTCGTCGTGCAGGTCGGCGGCAATGCGGTTGCGCAGGGCAATTTCACGCTGACGTTGGCGCTGACGGTAGCGCCACAGCAGGGCTGTGCCACCCAGGGCGGACAGCACAGCCACCAGCAGCAAGCCCACCACTAGGCGTTGGTGGCGTAAGTGGTCCAACTCCCGGCCCTGGGCCAACAGCTTGAGGTCGACGCGGTGCTGTGCCACTTCATGGTTGAAACGGAGGGCCGCCGTGCGCCGGCTCACGTCGGTACCGGTCAGGCTGTCGTCGTACGCATCGAAGCGAAGCTGGCTCTGGTAGGCTGCTGCCCAATCATGGCGTTGGGCCTGCGCCTGCGCCAGTACTTCGTAGGCGGCGCGCAGGCCTTCCAGCGAATGCATTTGCTGGCTGGTTTGACGGGCGCGTTCGGCGTAGGCCAGGGCGCTATCGGGCCGATGCAGATGCAGCCAGGTTCGGCCCAGCAGGGCCTGGAGCTGTGGCAGCAGCAGCACATCGTGGGCGGCCGCGGCATCGTGCAGGGCCGCCATCCCCTCAGCGAGTGCTTCGGTTCGCCGGCCCAGGCGTTCGGTCACGTCGGCCAGATGGAAGCGGACGGTGCGCACCGTGGCTTGGTCGGTTACCACAATCTGGCGGCTAACGGCAATGCTCAGGTTGTAGTAGTACCGGGCCCTGGCCCACTGACCCTGGCGGCGGGCCAACTCGCCCAGTTCGCCCATTATCAGATTGATGCGGTCGGGGTATTCGTAGTGTCGGGAAACGGCGAGGGCCTCGCGCAGATACGTATTGGCCGTAGCGTACTCGCCCAAGCGGGTGTAGAGGCTGGCTGCATGAATCTTAAGGCTGATATGAAAGCGCCGTTGGTCGCCGGTCGAACTCATTGCCATGGCTTGCAGGCAGTGGTCGAGGGCTTGGGCTAAGTCGCCTTGCTGGTCCGCTATGCGGGCACGGCGGCCCAGGCAGCGCATTTGTCCGCCCAGGTCGTGCTGGCGGGTGAATATGCGCTGAGCCTCGCGCAACAGGGGCTGTGCCGAGTCGTACTCGGCCAGGGCTATGTGGTAGTCCGCAAGGTCCAGCAGCACCTCATCCAAAAAATCGAGGTTGCCAACACGGCGGGCCAGCGCGCTGGCCGCCCGGCGGGTGGAACCAGCGGCGCGCACGTCCATCACCGTAATTTCAGCAGCCAGCTGGGTGAGCAGCACAAGCCGTATAGTATCGGGGCGGGGGTGGGCTGCCAGCAGCGCCCGTACGCTGTCGACGCGCTGGGGCTGGCTGAGTCTCGAGGTGCGCACCAGCGGCGCCGCGCCCCGGTGCCATGCCCGGTCGGGCCGAACCGAGTCGCTTAGCAGCGCTTGGCCTGCAACTGGCTCCAGCCCGAGCAGCAGGGCCCATACCGCTCCGACCACCCGCCAGCGTTTAAATACCTGCAGAGAAGAAACTAGTCGCGCCAATGACGTTACCTGAATGCCGGCCCAGCCAATAAGCCGGGCATTGCTAATAAATATGGGTGATGAGTCCCAGTAGTTACCGAACGAGCTAAAGGTAAAGTAAAGGCGCTATTAACGAAGCTGCACTGCTGCGGCTTGGGTGTATGGCCGGCCGGCACTGCCGGCTCGAACAGTGCTGCACTACTTCCCCTTTCGCAGTTACATGCGCTTGGCAGTCAGTATAAACCATGCTGCCCTCCGATAACAGACGGGCCCGGATTTCTGCTGATTAAATCAACAGGAGCCCGGGCCCGTCTGTTATCGGAGGGCAGTTCCACCCTGCGGCAGCTTGCCGCGCGTTATGCAGTGGGTAGTGTGGCCACGGCGGTGTGCAGGCGCTCGGCTACCTCGGGCACGCCCAGAATCACGAGCGTCTCGAACAAGTCGGGGCCAGCAGCAGCACCAGTAACCGCCACGCGCAGAGCCTGTAGCACCTGGCCGGGCTTGAGGCCCTGGGCCGCCATGGTATCGTTGAACAGGGTTTTCAGGCCTTCGGCCGTAACCTCAGGGGCGGTGGGTAAGGCTTGAGCGTAAGCCGTGAGGGCAGTGGCTACGGGGGCGTTCCACTTCTTGCTTACCACGGCTTCGTCGTACTCGGTTGGGGCCTGGAAGAAGTATTTGGCTTCCTGCCAGAAGTCGTTCGGGAAGCTCACCCGCTCCTTCATCACGCCCACAATCTGCTCGGCTTTCTCCTGTGAGCACACAATGGCGTGTTCGTGCAGGGCCGTGAGCAGGTAGGGGGCTAGCTCGGCGTTGGACTTGGCGCGCAGGTAGTGCTCGTTGAACCACTTCACCTTGTTCTGGTCGAACTTGGCCGGCGACTTGCTCACGCGCTCAATCGAAAAGGCCTGAATCAGCTCGTCCATCGAGAAAATCTCCTGCTGCGTGCCGGGGTTCCAGCCCAAGAAAGCCAGGAAGTTCACCAGCGCCTCGGGCAGGTAGCCATCTTCGCGGTAGCCGCGGCTCACGGTTGCCTCGCCGGTTTCGGCGTCGGTGCCGTGCCACTCGAGCGGGAACACCGGGAAGCCCAGGCGGTCGCCGTCACGCTTGCTCAGCTTGCCGGTGCCGTCGGGCTTTAGCAGCAGCGGCAGGTGGGCAAACTGCGGCATGGTGCTTTCCCAGCCCAAGTAGCGGTAAAGCAGCACGTGCAGCGGTGCGCTCGGCAGCCACTCCTCGCCCCGGATTACGTGCGAGATTTCCATCAGGTGGTCGTCCACGATGTTGGCCAGGTGATAGGTCGGCATGCCGTCCGACTTCATCAGCACCTTGTCGTCCACGGCGGAGGAATGCACCACCACCCAGCCCCGAATCAAGTCCTGGAAGCGAATTTCTTCCTTACGGGGCACTTTCAGGCGAACCACGTACTGCGCGCCGCCGTCGAGCAGAGCCTTCACCTCGTCCTCGGGCAGGGTGAGGGAGTTGCGCATCTGCGCGCGGGTGATGGAGTTGTACTGGGGATTAGGCACCTTGGCGGCCTGCAGGCGCGCGCGCATGGCATCGAGTTCTTCAGCCGTATCGAAAGCGTAGTAGGCGTGGCCGGCTGCGATGAGCTGGTCGGCGTACTGCTTGTACATGGGCTTGCGCTCGCTCTGCTTGTAGGGGCCGTGGGGGCCGCCTACACCCTGGCCTTCGTCAATCACGATGCCGCACCAGGCCAGCGCTTCCAGAATGTACTGTTCGGCACCGGGCACAAAGCGGTTCTGGTCGGTGTCTTCGATGCGCAGCAGCATCTTGCCGCCCAACTTGCGGGCCAGCAGGTAATTGTAGAGGGCCGTGCGCACGCCGCCAATGTGCAGCGGGCCGGTGGGGGAGGGGGCGAAACGCACCCGAACTTCTCTTTCAGTCATAACGGAAAAAAGCGCGCCCCGGAGTTCGGAACGCGCTGCAAAGGTAAGGCTTGTCGCGAGTCATCCTCATCTGGCGGCCACGCGGTAAAGCACCTTGTCGCGCCCGCGCGATTCGCAATAATCCAAACGATGCGAACGTAATAAGGTCCTTCACCGCGTGGCCGCCAGATGAGGATGACTCGGGCCTTTATTAGTCCCGGTTCTTGAAACCCAGCCACAGGGCAAGCCCCAGCAGCGTGATGCCGCCACGGATGACCCAGGCCATCGTCGGGCCCCAGTTGTCAATCCATTTCAGGAAAACGTAGTGCGCGTTGGGGTTAATCAGCGGTAGTACCAGCGAAATAAGCCCAATAATGAGCAGGCCGAGTCCAAGTTCTTTCATGCGATGAGTCGAGTTAGAGGTTGGAAATGAATTACTCCCAACGCCTGCGGCGGCTGGATATTATGCGCCGACGGCAATGCAGGAAATCTCCACTTGCACGTCGCGCGGTAGGCGGGCTACTTCCACCGTTTCGCGGGCCGGGGCCGTGGCTTCGTCGAAGTACGAGCCGTATACTTGGTTGATGGTGGCGAAGTCGCCGAGGTCTTTTACGAAGATGCTGCACTTCACCACATCGGCTAGCGTGAGGCCGGCAGCGGCGAGAATGGCGGTCAGGTTCTTCAGTACCTGGTGCGTCTGGGCCGTGATGTCGCCGGGCACCAGCTGCCCGGAGGCGTCGAAGGGAATTTGGCCCGATACGTAGACGGTGTTGCCCGCCTTCACGGCTTGCGAGTAGGGGCCAATGGGGGCCGGAGCCTGGTCGGTGAGGATAATCTGGTGGGCCATAATGCGGAGTCGGTTAGGGTATCTTTGGCCCAAAGTAACTACCGAAACCATGCACATTCTGGTTATTGACGGCCACCACGTAGAAGCGGAATTCCGCGAGAAGTTCGGGCCGACGCACGAGTACAGCTTCATCGAAGCAGATTACGAGAGTGATGCTCAATGGGCTCCTATTCAGCAAGCACTTAATCTTGCAATCATCACGGCTAACGTAGCGTTTTGCTTTTGTGATGCTCTTTCCAGTAGAAGTCAATATTATCTGCTCAAGGACACCAAGTGTCCAATTTTTATCGAAATCCTTAGGGAGTTTTTAGCAGATGCTCATCATGAAGGTTTAAATGGGCAGCCAACCCAAATGCTTTTTGGCTTCTGCGGCTTGCCTACGCTCCTCAACCGCCGGCTGCTCGAAGTGAGCCTTTACGATGAAGCTAACCGCGAGAAGCTGGCCGAAACCTGCTCCGCCCTTGGCACCGACTACCGTGTGGTAGCCGACCGCGTGGGTTTGGTTACGCCCCGCGTCATCTGCCAGATTATCAACGAAGCCTGCTTCACCGTACAGGAAGGTACCGCCACCATGCAGGACGTCGACCTCGGCATGAAGCTGGGCACCAACTACCCCAAAGGCCCCTTCGCCTGGGCCAACGCCATCGGGGTCGAGCGCGTGTATGCTGTGCTTGAGGCTCTGTGGCAGGATACCCACGACGAACGCTACAAAGTCTGCCCGCTACTCAAACGGCAGGCCCTGCGCGGCGAGCCATTTGCGGTATAGCCTCAGCAAATCAGTTACGGCTTTGCGCTTGGCGGCTGCACCCACACGGCTTTTTTGCCGAAGAACTGCGCGTAGGCTTGGTTGCCCCACAGCGTAGAGTTGGCGGAAATATCGTAGTAAAAAAGCGTAACGGGCTGCACCGGCAGCGGCGGCAGGCCCACGCCCGGCGCGGCGGTGGCCCGCAGCGTAGCATAGCGCGCCCGTTGGGCCGCATCGTAGCGCGCCGCATCGCCACTAAGCCAGTCGCGGTAAGCCTGCACTACTGCGGTGTAGCCTTGGCCAATGCCTGCGTGCGTAAGGTGGGTATTGTGGTCGGTAGCCAAGGCCAGCGGTAACCACCCGAGCAGGGCCAGCCGCACATATGCCGGCAACGGCGGCAGCACATGCCCCTGCTGCACCCACCACGCCACCCAGGCGTAGGCCGAGAGCAGCCACCCCACCACAAATAACAGGTAAATAACGTTGCGCAGGCGCGGTGGCGGCGGTAATTGTACCGTGAGGTAAGTTGGCAGGAAAGCCGCCAGTACCAGGCCCAGCGTTACCGCCGATAGCAGCCACGGCGAGCGGGTAAGGCGCTGCAACGCCAGGGTGGGTTGCAGCGCCAGGCGACCCATAGCAGGTACCAGCAGCAGCGTCACAGCCAGCAGCAGCCCATTCCCGAACCAGTTAAGCAACGAATAGGTGGCTGCTACGCCAGCTTTGCAAACCGCCAGCACTACCTGCCGGCCAAGGCCCAACTGCGGCGCTTGCACTGTTGCCAGGCGGTGTACATTGCCCGGAGCAGCCACCGCAACGCCCAGGCACACCAGCGCCAAGGCCGTCAGCACCAGCCAGGGGGCGCGTTGGCCGGCTTTGCTGCGCAGCACTAGCAGCAGCAGCAAACCCGCCAGCAGGGCCGCGGTTACGAAATTGGTGCCCATCAGCACCACCGTGAGCATGCCGGCAGCTACAAAATGCAGGGGTGAGCGGGTTTGCGCGGCCCGCACTAGCTGCGCACCCCAACTCAGGGCAATGGCCCCGCTTAGTAGGTAGGCCCAGGCTCCCGTCAGCCAGTATAGGCCCTCGGCCGGGCTGGGCAGCTGCACCAGCACCAGCATGAGCAGCAACGCCGTAGCCGGGGCGCGATGAGGCGGGTTTAGCAAAGCACGACACAACTGCCAGGCGCCCAGCACCAGGGCCGCCAGTACCAGCAGCGGGCTCAGCCAGTAGTATTCCAGCAGCCCGTGCGCCAGCGGGTTGATGCCGGTGAGCAAGGCATTGGTCGTGTAGGTGCCTTGCCAATGCTGGTATTCCCAGCTTTGAAAAGCCCACCAGCTCTGGCCCCGTGACGCACCTGCAAACCCAAAGTCATCCAACGCCGGGTGGCTTCGGAAAGCCAGCACAAACAGCGGCAGCAGGCAGCAAGCAACTCCCAGCAAGGGCCATGCGCGTAACAGACGGCTAAGCAGGAAGCGGCGCACAGAGCTCGGATGCACAATGAGGAAGGAAACAAAAAGAAAAATCCGCTTGCGTAAACAAGCGGATTTTTCGTGAAGCTACAAATCAGGGGAAGGTTTATTCCACCGTCACCGACTTGGCCAGGTTGCGGGGCTGGTCCACGTTGCAGCCGCGCAGCACCGCGATGTGGTAGCTCAGCAACTGCAGCGGCACTACCGACACCAGCGGCATCAGCACGTCGCTGGTATGAGGTACTTCAATTACGTATTCAGCCATGGCCGGAATCACCGTGTCGCCTTCGCTTACCACGGCAATGATGCGGCCCTTGCGGGCTTTCACCTCCTGAATGTTGCTCACCACTTTCTCGTACGAGCTGTCGCGCGTGGCAATTACCACCATCGGCATGTTTTCGTCAATCAAGGCGATAGGACCGTGCTTCATCTCGGCAGCGGGGTAGCCCTCGGCGTGAATGTAGCTGATTTCCTTGAGTTTCAATGCGCCTTCCAATGCTACCGGGAAGTTGTAGCCGCGGCCCAGGTACAGGAAGTTGGTGGCGTCTTTAAACTCCTCCGCAATTACCTGAATCTGCGCGTCCAGCTTCAGTGCTTTCTCTACTTTGCTCGGAATCGTCTCCAGCTCCACCATCAGCTCGCGCAGTTTGGTGTCGGTGATGGTGCCACGCTTCTGGCCCATAATCATGGCCAACAGGGTAAGCACCGTTACCTGTGCGGTAAAGGCTTTGGTTGAGGCCACCCCGATTTCGGGCCCGGCGTGGGTATAAGCGCCAGCGTCGGTGGCCCGGGCAATGCTGCTGCCCACCACGTTGCACACACCGAAGATGGTAGCGCCCTTGCTCTTGGCCAGCTCGATGGCGGCCAAGGTATCGGCCGTCTCACCGCTCTGCGAAATGGCAATCACAATGTCGCGCTCCGTAATAATCGGATTGCGGTAGCGGAACTCCGAGGCGTATTCTACTTCAACCGGAATGCGAGCCAGGTCTTCAATCAGGTACTCGGCCACCAGGCCCGCGTGCCACGAGGTGCCACAGGCCACGATAATGATGCGCTGGGCATTGATGAACTTCTGCTCATAAGCCCGGATACCACCCATGTTCAGGTGACCCGACTCCAACTCCAAACGGCCGCGCATCGAGTCGAGGATGGAGCGGGGCTGCTCGAAAATCTCCTTCAACATAAAGTGCGGGTAGCCGCCCTTCTCGATGGAGTCGAGCTCCATCTCCAGCTTCTGGATGTAAGGCGTCTGGCTCACGTCCTCACGGCTGCGAATTTCCAACTGCCCGTCGCGGATAACCACAATTTCGTAGTCGTTAACATACACCACCTCATTGGTGTACTCGATAATAGGAGTAGCGTCGGAAGCAATGAAATACTCACCTTCGCCGATGCCAATTACCATTGGGGAGCCTTTGCGGGCGGCAATAAGCTGGTTCGGAGCATCCTTGCTGAGCACCACGATAGCATAGGCGCCCACTACTTCGTGCAGGGCCAGGCGGACGGCTTCTTCCAGCGAGCAGGCGTTTTGCGTCTGGATTTCCTCAATCAGGTTCACGAATACTTCCGTGTCCGTGTCGGAATGAAACACGTGGCCCTGCTGCTGCAGGTGCGTTTTCAGCGCCGCGTAGTTTTCAATAATGCCGTTGTGGATGATGGCAATGCGCTCCGACGTCGAGTAGTGCGGGTGGGCATTCTCATCGTTGGGTTCGCCATGGGTAGCCCAGCGGGTGTGGCCCATGCCAACATGGGCGTGCGTGTCTTTCTCGGCAATGTAGGCTTCCAGTTCGCTCACTTTGCCCTTCTTCTTGTACACGGTCAGGTCCCCATTGAGCAGGGCCACGCCGGCCGAGTCATAGCCACGGTATTCGAGGCGGTGTAAGCCCTTGAGGATAATGGGGCAGGCCTCGCGATGGCCCAAATAAGCAACAATGCCGCACATGGCAGGAAAAATTAGAAGGTTAGAATAGGGAAACAGCCTGCCGACACCAGGGTTAGCTAGCTAGGCTGCCAGTTAGCGCTTCGAGTAATACACCCGCAGCTTGATGTTGGTTGCGTCCAGCACAGCCCGATTTAAGGTAAGCGTATTGTATAAGCGCAAGCCAGAACCTGGGGCAAACCCCGGGGGTATTGCGTAGCTGTCGGCCAGTAGAACCAGCGATGCAGGGTTCCCGCCGAGCTGGTTGTTCAGGTAAGCTTGTAGGTAACTGGTAACGGGCAAGGTATAATACGTTTGAGCCGCTGAAAAGGTCGCGAGAGACCCTACAGCCGGTGTCCCGCTCCCGGTTTGGCTACTACCGTCGGTCTGCACAATCCGGTCGGTCGGCAGGAAGTTTACCATGCGTTTCAATACCGTATTGAACGAGTTAACTTCTACTGCATAGAGCTGCGCCGGGTTCTGGAACAGTACTTTGCTATAAGGTTTCACTGGCACGCGCAATTCGGCGCGGTTGATGGTTAGGCCTCCGGCCGCGGCTGCTTTCGTCAGGGCATCCAAGCCCGTAAAAGTGATGCGCGTGCCCAGGCCAGTACCCTCCTGCGCGTAGCTGATACCGCCAAGGGCAGCGCTGGGCACGAAGCCTGCACTGCTGCTGAGAGCCGATAAGGCAGCTGGTAGCTCGGGCGTAATCTCGGTGTAGTAGCGCGGGTCGCTGCTGCTCGAAAGGCCGGCGCTGCTGAAGGCTGGCCCGAAATACACCGTGTACGACCGTTTCAGCGTGTCAGCATTTATTCTGGCTTTGGCTGGCGGCACGGTGGCGGGAGATACAAAAGCCGATTTGCTATGAAAATACAACACCATTTTCGAAGCATTGGGGCGGCCGAAGCTCACAATACTGCTGCTATAGTTGGTACTGGGTGCTATAGCCAGTCCCTTCAGCACCGCATCGAGCTGTGGCTGGCTGAAGCCTGGCACCTGCAGCTTGGCAAACAACTCAGTGGCCAGCGCCAGCGGCATGGCAGGCTGCGAACCATTGGCCACGCGGCGCTGCATCACCAACCGTACGGTTGGGTCGGGCACCGTCGTGGTGACGGCCGGAACGTTAGGGGTGACGGAAGTATCGGCGGCCTTCACCACCTGCTCCCTGGTGCGGTCGAGGCGACTGCTCAGGTTCTGGCCCAGAGGCAACAAGGCCGGAGCCGGCGAACTGGCCGTGTAGACCTGCCGGTCGTCGAGCGGTGCAACCAGCTGAGACACATCGAAGCGGGCCGGCGCGCTGCTGCTGCCGTACACGCGGTCAAATCC
Organism: Hymenobacter glaciei; assembly: GCF_039539585.1. Classification (NCBI taxonomy): domain Bacteria; kingdom Pseudomonadati; phylum Bacteroidota; class Cytophagia; order Cytophagales; family Hymenobacteraceae; genus Hymenobacter; species Hymenobacter glaciei. The sequence continues at coordinate 462,903 of NZ_BAABDK010000017.1, forward strand.
CAGTATCACCACCGTCGAATCAAGAATGGGGCTTCCGAAGAACTTCTTGGAATCGAGAAATTTCGAGGGCAGCGAGTCGGCTACGCTCACATCCACCACGTTGAAGAAGCTACGGGCGGTAGTAGTGCCGGCCACGTTATCGACGAGGCGGCCAATGAGGAAATGGTCGGTTTTCTGGGTTTGAACTGAATCCAGGCGCACAGTGCCGCTGGATACGTCAAAGTCCTGGTATTGGGTATTGGTTGTGGCCGTGTCGGGTAGGTCCACATTAAGAGCGGTGCCGGTGTCGCAACTGGTCAGGGCCAGGGCGGCGAGGGCAGCCAGAGGAGCGCAACGGCTAGTTAGCCAATTCATTATACAGGGCTAGGTAAGAAGAGTGCAGGTTTTCATCGGTAGCTACCTGGCTAAGCTTGTTGTGGAGGGCGTATTCGTGAAACAGGCCGTTCATGTTTTCCGAAAAGTCTTCGTCGGAGCGCACCACGGTGTCAGCATACTCCATGCCCATTTTCACGAAGCCGCTGAAATCAGCGGTTTTCAGCGAAGCCATCATGTCGTCGTCGATGTCAAGCATCTTGGCTTTCTCCAAAATGTTGCCTTCGAATTTGTCCATGAACTCGTTGTTGTAAATCGAGAACACCGACTTGGCATCCTTGAACACCGGGTCTTTCTTGTAGGTGGTTTTCAGGTAGAGCGGAATCAGGCCCGTCATCCAGTCGGAGCAGTGCACGATGTTGGGCGACCAGCCCAGCTTCTTCACCGTTTCGAGCACCCCTTTGCAGAAGAAAATGGCGCGCTCGTCGTTGTCGGCGTAAAATTTATCGTTCTTGTCGACCAGCGCCGACTTGCGGTGGAAGTAGTCCTCGTTGTCGATGAAGTACACCTGCAGCTTGGCCGTTGGGATGGACGCAACTTTGATGACCAGCGGCTTCTCGTCGTCGCCCACGGCAATGTTGATGCCGGACAGGCGTACAACCTCGTGAAGGCGGTTTTTGCGCTCGTTGATGATGCCGAAACGCGGTACGAAAATGCGAATCTCGCAGCCCATCTCCTGCATGCTGGCCGGCAGACGCCGCAGCATTTCCGCCACTTTCGTGGTCTGCAGAAACGGGTCGATTTCGGTGGCCGCGTAAAGGATTCTTAGCTTCGACATACAGGTTTTTTTGAAGAGGATGGAACACGGCCATACTATGGGTGCACAAAATTACACAATTTTGAGCGGAATTTCAATACCCCATAGCCTGACGCCCTTCCCAGGGCCCTACTTCTTCTAATGCAGATACTGACTACCGCCGCCGGGTTGCAAGCCCACACCGAAAGTGCCCGCCAAGCCGGCCGGCGCATTGGGCTGGTGCCCACCATGGGGGCATTGCACGCCGGCCACCTGCAATTGGTGCAGGCCGCCCGCGCCGAGTGCGACGAAGTGATTGCCACCATCTTCGTGAACCCAACCCAGTTCAACAACCCCGACGACTTCCGCCTCTACCCGCGCGTGCCCGACGCCGACGCCGCCCTGCTGGCGCCGGCTGGTTGCACGGCTCTGTTTGCGCCCTCAGTAGAGGAGATGTACCCCCAGTCCGCCGTGCTGCGCTTCGATTTTGGCGACCTGGAGCGGGTGATGGAAGGGGCGCACCGCCCCGGCCATTTCAACGGGGTGGCCACGGTGGTGAGCAAATTGTTTCACCTGGCCCGGCCGCACCGGGCGTATTTTGGACAGAAAGACTGGCAGCAGGTGGCCGTGGTGCGCCAGTTGGTGGCCGACTTATCGTTCGACCTGGAAATTGTAGCCCGCCCCACTATCCGCGAAGCCGACGGGCTGGCCATGTCGTCGCGGAACCGCCGGCTCGGTGCCGAAGCCCGCGCCGCTGCGCCGCTGCTCTACCGCGTGCTGACAGCCGGTGCCGAGCAGGTGCGGCAGGGCGTGGCGCCGGCTCAGGTGCAGGTGCAGGCCGAGGCCGCCCTGGCAACCGAGCCATTGCTCACGCCCGAATACTTTGCTGTGGCCGATGCGCAGACGCTGCAACCCCTGGCTGGCTATACGCCCGGCCGCGCCGTGGTGCTATGCCTGGCCGCCCACCTGGGTGGCGTGCGGCTGATTGACAATGTGTTGGTGGAAGTGTGAGCGTGCCAAGGCGCTAATGGCTCTTCACCCGCGCGCAAGGTTACCTTTGCCGATAATTATTGCCCGCTGTTCTATTGAAAACGTTTCTGAATATTCTCAAATACGGGTTGCTGCTGAGCATCTCGGGGGCCCTGATGTGGTATGCCATGCGTGGCCTGAAATGGAACGCCATTGGCCACGCCATTCGCACGGCCAACTATGCCTGGCTGACGGTAACGCTGGGACTCTCCGTGCTGGGCTACTTCAGCCGGGCCTACCGCTGGCGCATGCAGCTCGAGGCCTCCCAAACGCCTGCGCCGTTCTGGGCCGTGTACCACGCCATGATGGTGGGCAATCTGGCCAATATTGTGCTGCCGCGCATGGGCGAGGTTATCCGCTGCTCGGTGCTGCGGCGCACCAGCGGCGTGCCGGTGCAAGTCGCTATTGGCACGGTGGTAACCGAGCGCGTGATTGACGTGCTGGTACTGCTGGGCCTGCTCAGCAGCGTGCTGCTACTCGATTTCAACACGTTTTGGGGGTTTGTGACGCAGAACGTGCTGGGTGGGCGCTACGATACGCTGGCCCGCAACCGCACGCCGCTGCTCATTGCCGCCATTATTGGGGTGGTGCTGCTGCTGGTAACCGGTGTGGCGCTGTTCCGCAACCTGGAGCGGCTGCGGCAGAATGCATTTTTCAACAAAGGAGTGGTGTTTATGAAGGGTCTGCTGGCCGGGGTGTTCAGTGTGCTGAAGCTGGAAAAGAAGGGCGCGTTTTTGCTGCACACGTTCTTTACCTGGCTGGTATATTACCTGATGGACTACCTGGCGTTTTTCTGCTTCCCCGAAACCTATGGCCTGGATATGAAGGCCGGCCTGGCCGTGCTCACCTTCGGGGCATTTGGCATGGCTGCGCCGGTAGCGGGCGGCATCGGGCCGTTCCACGTAATGGTACAGGGGATTCTGCTGGTGTACGGCATCAGCAAAGAAGCCGGAATTGCCTACGCCCTGGTGGTACACGGCGCTCAAACCCTGCTGGTGGTGGTGATGGGAGCCATTAGCTTCGTGGCGGTGGCCGCGGCCGACAAGGGTACCGTGGCGGCCGAAGCTGAAGCGCTGGCGCATGAGCCGCTGACTACAATCAATGAGGAATGAGGAATTAAGAATGAGGAATTGGCAAGCTCATTAAACTGGCCTTATTTCTCATATCATTCCTAATTCTTCATTAAGCGAAGCGTCATATGTGGACGAAAGATAAAATCCTCACCCGTGCGCAGTTGCCAGCCACGGTGGCGGCCTGGCGCGCACAAGGCCGGAAGGTGGTGTTCACCAACGGCTGCTTCGATTTGCTGCACCTCGGCCACGTCGACTACCTGGAGCAGGCCCGGCACTTGGGCGACGCCCTGGTGGTGGGCTTGAACACCGATGCTTCGGTGGGAGGCCTCAAGCCCGGCCGGCCTATTCAGGACGAAGATGCCCGGGCGCGCATCCTGGCTGCCCTGGCATTTGTCGATGCTGTGGTGCTGTTCGGCGAACCCACGCCACTGGCCCTAATCGAACTGGTACAGCCCGACGTACTAGTGAAGGGCGATGATTACGCGGTGAGTGGAATTGTGGGTCACGAGCTGGTGTTGAGCCGGGGTGGGCAGGTGTGCACGGTGCCGCTGGTGCCGGGCTACAGCACGTCGCGCATCGTCGAAAAAATTATGAAGCACGAGTAGGCTGATTACGTCTGATACGGCGTTGCTTCGGGTTCATGGTTTTTTAACTCTCAACTCACCATTCCCTTCAGTCATGTATCCTCTGCTTATTCTGCTCACCCTGGCTAGCTGGCTTATTCAGTGGCGGTTGCGCAGCAAGTTTAAACAGTACTCCCAAGTGGGACTGAGCTCGGGCCTGAGCGGGGCAGAAATAGCCGCCAAAATGCTGGCTGACCACGGCATCTACGATGTGCGCATCATCAGCACCGAGGGCCAGTTGACGGACCATTACAACCCCACCGACAAAACCGTGAACCTGAGCGAAGGCGTGTACGCTGAGCGCAGCGCGGCCGCAGCAGCCATCGCGGCTCACGAGTGCGGCCACGCTGTGCAGCACAGCACTGCCTACTCGATGCTGCAGTTTCGCTCGGCCCTCGTGCCCACGCTCAGCGCCGTGTCAAAATGGGTGCCGATGCTCATTCTGGCCGGTTTCTTTCTGATAAATCGGACGCCGCTGCCGCTGCTGGTGGGCATTGGTTTATTTAGCCTCACCACGCTGTTTTCATTCATCACGCTGCCCGTCGAGTTTGATGCCTCGCGCCGCGCCCTGGCCTGGATGGACCAGCGCGGTGTGGTAACAACCCAGGAGCACGCCATGGCCAAAGATGCCCTCTGGTGGGCAGCCATGACCTACGTGGTCGCGGCTCTTGCTTCGCTGGCCTCGCTGCTGTACTACGTCAGCATCTTCACGCGCCGCCGGTAGTTTCAAGTCACTGCATAGCGCTTTTATGGCCGCCGTCCTGTTTGCAGGGCGGCGGTTTTGGCGTTCAGGGCCTTGCTGGTGGCGCATGTTGCCTGTGCCCCTGCTATCAGGTTTATGAATACTCTTTTACAGCGGGTATTGCCAATATAAAGCAGGGAAATGCCCCTGAAAAAATAAATAGAACATACCAGCTATTGGCTATTGTATGGGATGGTAAAAATCACCTAATTTGTTGAACTGGTTCCAGTATACTCTACTGGGTTCGGCCGGGCTGTGGCCTTCCATCCACACACATCCTAGGCTTGCCGGCTCACTTTTTCTGCCGATGCAATGTTTCCTTCTACCCCAACGGCCCTGGTAGCGGCCGTGCCCTCCCTGCTGCGGCAGGGGCTGGTAGCTACCCTGCGCGAGCGCTGGCCCGCGCTGCACCTTACCCTCACCGCCGATGCGACGCAAGTAGCCGATTTGGTAGCGCAAGCTGCTTTCGGCTTGGTGGTATTGGACGGCGCCCTGCCCGGCCACCAGTTAGGGCAGCTGCTCGGGCGCTTGTACGGCATTCGGCCCGCCCAGCGGCTGGTCGTGCTTACCGACCAGCACCTGCTGCCCAGCCCGTCGGCAGCCGCTACGCCGCTGCAGTTGCCGCGCCACATTCCGCCACAGGCTCTGATGGCCGCCCTGGCCAGCTGGCTCGATACGCCCACCACCGGCGCGGCGCCCTACGGGGCCCGGCCCAAAGCCATGGTCGAGCCCTTCAGCCCGCGCGAGCTGCAGGTGCTGCGCCTGGTAGTGGCCGACCACTGCAACGAGGAAATCGCCGACCACCTGTGCCTGAGCGTGCGCACCGTGGAAAGCCACCGCCGCACCCTGCTGCACAAGGCCGGCACCCGCACGCTGGTTGGCCTGGCCGTGCGCGCCGTGCGCGAAGGGTGGGTAGCCTGAAAATTCAGTGCTGGCACTGATGCGGCAAGGGGTTCAATCGCCGTATTTTACGGTGCTGTTGGCTACGGCTGGCCGCGGACGCCACTCTCCTTTTTTCTGCGAACATGAGCTTCTGGAAAGGTATTATCGGCGCCAGCTTCACGCCGGCTGGGTTCGACCAATACTGCCACTTGCTGCACTGGCTGGCGTGGCGGCCCAGCTTCATTGTGCTGCACAACACGAGCGTACCCACCCTGGCCGCCCGGCCCAAAGGGCTTACCAAAGACCATATCCTGGGCCTGGAGCGCTACTACCGCGATGAGCAGCACTGGAGCGCCGGCCCTCACCTGTTCGTCGACGACCGCCAGATTTGGGTGTTCACGCCGCTCACCGTATCGGGGGTGCACTCGCCCAGCTGGAACAAGCTGGCCCTGGGCATCGAGATGCTGGGCGAGTACCAGACCGAACCCTTCAACTCGGGCCGCGGGGCCCAGGTGCACGCCAACGCCGTGGCGGCCGTGGCCCCCCTCTCAGCCGCGCTGGGGCTGGAGCCTGCCACGATGCGCATGCACAAGGAAGACCCCCTCACCTCCCATAAGAGTTGTCCCGGCAAGCACGTCGGAAAAGCCGCCTTCCTCAAAGAGGTGCAGGCCCTGCTGGCCGTGCGCCACGGCGGCGAGCACCTGGCGGTGCCGGTCGCCTGAGGCCTGTTCCCGACCCTTTTCCCTCTGCTCCCGATGAGTTTTATCCAAGTCGGGGCTCCTGGGTGACAGTTCCGGATAGTTGGAATCCAGTTCCGGATGATTTTTATCCTGCTCTGCACTGTTTTTACACATCTCCCGAAACCTCTTCCACCGCTCCGGACCATTGAATACCCGTTTCTACTACCCTAAAGCCTGCTCCGGACGCATTTTGGGCCGCTCCGGGTAGCTGAAATCTTGCGCTGGAACCCTGGCTGCTCCCACTACCCCCTCCGAAACTCTGGAAAAGCCATTTGTAGCCGGTATTCTCCTAAAAACACCATTCTAACCGCTCTCATCCGCTAGCCTGCTGCCATGAACAAAGACCGATTCGCCCGCCTCGCCCGCCACCGCAAGGTGCAGCAGATACTTGCCAATAATGCCGCCGCAGTGGCGGCCGTGCCTGCCTTCGCCAAGCTCGCGGCGCAGTACCAGCAGCAATTGGGGCTGCTCGATGGTACGGCCCGCAAGAAGGGCGTCGTCTCCGAAGGCGCCACCCTAGCCAAGTCCACCGTCGGCACTGCCCTCATTGCTCGCCTCGTGAAAGCTACCAATGCCCTCTACCTCCTATACAAAGCCGAAGAGCCCGCCAACCTGACCGAGGCAGCCAAAATGCACCGCCGCGACAGCGACTACACGACGATGCCCGAGCTGGCCCTGGCCACCGAAGCCACCGACCTGAACCAGCGCATACAGGCCCGCCAAGCCGACCTGAAAAAGGGCTACAACCTCAACGATGACTTCCTCGCCGCCCTAGCCGCCGATGCCGCCTCGTTCGGCACCCAGCTCACCGCCCCCCAGCTGGCCATCGACGCCGCCAAAATCAAGGGCGCCACCGCCCGCGTCACCCTCATCGCCCTCAACAACTTCCTCCGCGACGACCTACGCGCGGGAATGGAGCTGCTCAAAGACACGCATGAGGAGGCTTACAAGGCCCTGCGCGAAGCCAGCCAGGTGGACGATGCGCGGTATCGGAAGGGGAAGAGGGGAGAAGATAATGGCGCTTTGAGTAACGGTAAATAGAAATCTGAAACTAAAATCCCAACCTAACCACCAGTACTCATGAATAAATTACATCACAAACGCCAAAGAACGCTGTTTTTATTGATGACTTTGGTCCTTTTCGGATATAGGACTTACGCAGGTAATCCGTTGCCACTGACATACCGCCTTAAAGCATACACAATGTTACAAGAGTGTGACCAGACAGGAAATAAGCTGAACAAACCTATGACGACAGTAGTAGGTGGTGCCAAATTCACACTTACACAACCTCAGAAAAATGCTGCCGGAAACTATATTTTAGAGTTTTGGGATTGGAATGTCGACCCTGCTGTTAAAAATCTTCGGCTCGATGCAGCAGGGAATCAGCTATCAACTGGCACAGCAACGCCTTTAAGTCCGGATTTACAGGCAAAAAAGGCGGCCAGCAGCAATTATTTTGAATTTAATTATGATGCAACCACCGGAAATTCCCGATTTTTCCTCATCTCAGATGCTCAATTAGCATCTAGTGCTGAAGCGTTGGTAAATAGTTTTAGTCCCAATGTTGGTGCAGTGGTAATGCCTTTTAAATACCGTCCGCAAACGGGGGACTTCACAAAAGACATTACTTTCAGTGGCATGGGTGGCATCAGTTGGAACGTACATCAGCAAACCCATCATACTGTCTCAGGATTAATCGGCGTGGGCATTACTTCGGTTACGCTAACACCTAAAAACAGTACGTCAACTGAAAACACAGACCGTGCTGCCGTTACCTTGTCGTTTGCTGCACTCTATCAATGGGAGCGGCTTCAACTAGGAATCTTGGTTGGAGCTGACTATTTAGGTGAAGGAAGTGCTTCTTGGGTCTACAATAAGAAACATTGGCTAGCCGCTGGTATAGGATTTAACATTTTTAAGCCCGAAACCAATGATGCAAAGGACACAGGCAAGCAATAAGTAGACGTACTAGCCAATAGCAAGGGCCATACGTACCTGTAGCTTATTTTCTAACGCTGTTTCCAACTTCCATTTCTAGTTGCGCGGAAACATCTTTGTAGAATACCCAACCGAGTAAATAAAGCCGAGGATGCAACTAATCGCCGCGCCGCGGCTCGCCCTGCCACTCAGCCGGCCGCGAATAAGTCGCCCGTGCCCTCGGCGGCCAACTCCTTTTTCCGGCCCTGGCGCGGCACCACCAGTGCCGCTTCAGTTGCCGCCACCACACCCCCCGGCCCCGCTAGCGCCTCGTGCAGCGCCGTTTGCAGCAGCTGCCCGGCCAGCCGCCGGCTCTCGGCGATGCGCTGCTCCAGGGCGTCGCAGTGCCCTAGCAACTGCGCCAGCTTCGCCACGATGCGGTGCTGTTCCGCCAGGGGGGGAAGCGGGATGGGGAAGTTGCGCATATTGCCCTGCGTAATATTTTTCATTGACGGGCTGCTTCCATTAGCTGCATTCGCATAATGGGCACGAGCATATTGTGAATTATTACACAGGTTCGCATAAGCCACACTTACAAGAGGACTAAATGTGAAACGGATGCTCTTGTCACTTAAAAGAAGGTTGTAGTTGCCTTCCGGCACCACCACACTTTTCCCGACTAACTCCGTCGTGTTAGCTCTGCTGATAATAAAGTCGCCGGTGCGTATTTGAGCTGCTAATTCTTCGGGGACTTCTGCTGAGTAAAACTTGTTTTGCTCTGGCATGGCTGAACCGGTTCCAGCCGGCCCTTTCCAGCGCGGGCGTGATGTACTTGGTGCAGATGCCGCGCTCGGAAAGGTCTTTTTTGGACAGCTATGAGGTGGGCGGGTAGAAGAGCCGGTTATCGAAGGTAGTACCTCGTCGGGGCCGGCCGGCTAACTGTCTTTCCGATGCTGCCAACCTGCCGCCGCTTCGCGGCTTCGCCCACGCGATGGGTGCCCCGCTACTACGTTGCTAATAATCAAAGTCCCGCGGCTCGCCGGCCAGTTCGCGGCCGTGCAGCACCTGTTCGCGGGCGTAGTTGATGTTCCAGGGCTCGGTGGTCTCGTCGTCCCAGGTGTGTTCCAGGGGCGAGGGGTTCTGGGCCAACCCTAGCGCTTGGCGCTGGCAGTAGTCGTCGTAGGCATGGGGGAGGGCGCGGGCCAGTTGCTGGCGGCGCAGCAGCAGCTCGGCCTGGCGCAAGGCCGGCCGCCAGTCGGGCGCGTCCGCCTCAATGGGAACCACCAGCGGGGAATCGCGCAGGTTGCAAAATGCCAGCAGGGCTCCTTCGGCGTCTTCGTTGTCGCGGTCTTCAATACCTTGCTCCTGGGCCCGACGCAGCTCCATCAGGCCGGGCGTGGGGTCAATCTGCTCCATCACCATCCGAAAGTCTGCTTCGCCGTACAGGCTGAGCCAAGGCCGCGTTTCGGGCACGTAAGGCGCTACTGGGGCCACCGGTTCCTGGGGCGGCTCCGGGGCCATCGGTTCGGATTGGGGCTCAGCCATTGAGTCAGCGGGCGTTTCGGTGGCCGGTGCCGGGGTGGTATCGGCCGCCGCCGCCAGGGCGGGTGCTACCGGGGCGGGCGGGGCCGCCGGTGGGTTGCGCCAGCTGTCGGCAAGGTGCAGCTGCTGGTAGTGCTGCTCGCGCAGGCCGCGCACGTTGTGCAGGTGGCGCAGGTGGCCCGTGCCGTGGTGCTGGTCGTAAAAGCGGTACCAGGATGGGTACGCTGGTCCCTCGTCCTCCTCCTCATCGTCGTCGTCGAAGTCATCCTTATCCTCTTCTTCATCCTCGTCCTCGTCATCAAAGGCCTCTTCGCTGCCCGTGAAAACGTGGCTGTCGGGCGGCAGCAAGGCCAATTCGTCGGGGTAGTGTTCCGACCGCAGGTGGTGGTAATCCTGCCAGAGCGGGGTGCGGCGGTAGCGGCTCCAGTCGCCTTCGGGGCAGTCGGGCTGGTTCAGATAGTCGAGGTAAAGGGCCACTTCCTCGGGCGTAATGGCCGGTAGAAACGGGCACCGTTCGGGGTGGCGCCCCCAGTAGTCGAACTGGTCGGTCACGTGGATGTCGGGGTGCTGAAACAGCCCGGCCCGCCAGCGGCACTGCAGGTCGAATAGTTTTTTCTGCTGAATGCTCCACAGCTGGGTCTGGGCCCGCTCCTGCACCTCGGTGCTGCCGGCCTCGAAGTACTTGGCCCGCTGAGGCCCATCGAACACGTAACCCGCCTTGCGCAGGGCATACTGCTCAATGAAAGCCGCCACGCTGTCGGGCGTATAACCGGCAAAGTGCGGCTGGTACGCGGGGTTGGTTTGCAGCTCGTGCACAGTGGCCCGCACCAGCACAGCCCGCTCCTCCTGGCCTGCGGCCAGGCGCTCAAACACGTTTGGAGAAGGGTTCATACCAGTCAGAATAAAGGGCAATTAGTGAGGGGCGGGGTGGGCAATGCCGGTTTGCTCGCGCAGGCAGTATTCGTCGTACACTTCGCCCAGGGCTTCGCTCACCACGCGCCGCTGGTGAGCCAGGTAGGCATCGGCCAAGGCCACCCGCCAGTCGGGGCTGGCCGCAATGGGCACGGGCTGGGAAATTTCGCTGAGCAGGTCGTAGGTGTTCTCCGCGGTCTGAGTCAGCTGGTCCGGCTCCGGCCGATGTTCCATAACGCGCATGTAGTGCAACAGCTCAGGCGGCTCAAACTGCCGGAGCAGGGTTTCGGTTAGCGGCAGGTCGTACGCACTCAGGTATTGCAGGGCCGGTTCGGGGTCGGGAGCCTGGTCGGCTTCGGGCTCCGGCGTGGCAGGCACGGGAGCCGCCGCCTCGGTTTCCGGGTCATCCGCGTCGGGGTCATCCGCGTCGGGGTCATCCGCGTCGGGGGCATCGAAACGAACCTGCGGCAGGCGCAACAGCGGCCCCGCGCCCCGGTACAGGTCGAAAAAAGCGTACCAGTCGGGGTAACGATAGAACATGTTGAACAAGTGGCCCAGCGAGTCAATCAAACCCTCGGGTAAGTCGGGGCGCACCATGTCGTGGCCCGGTGAGCCCGACCCGGCTTCTTCCAGCAGGTGCCAGTGCCGGAACGACTCGTAGGCCTGCCAGTCGGTGGTGCGCAGGGCGTCGGCGTGCAGGTCCTGACAATCTTCGCTGGCCAGGTAGCGCAGGTACAAGGCCAGGTCGTCCTCGTCTACAGGGTCGAGCAGTGGGCATTGCTCAATGGCCCGGCCCCACTCCTTAAATTCTCGTCCGTCGGTCACGCCGGGCAGCTCCAGTTGGCCGGCCCGCCACTGGCATTGCAGGTTGAATAGCTTTTTCTGCTGGATTTCCCACAGCCGCCGGTAGGCCTGTTGCCGGGGCCATCCCGCCCGAAACTGCTCTTGTTCCAGCCAACCGGGGCCGTTTACGAGGTAGCTGGCCTTTTTTTCGGCGTATTCCCGCAGCACATTTTTGCCATCATAGGCAAACTGGAGCAGCCAGGCCTGCACGGCAGGGTCGGCCGCCAGCCGGGCTTCGGCTTCGGCCGCAATTCGGGCTTGTTCTCGAAAAACGGTAGCTTTTTTCTCGGGCTGGTTACGGGCAGTGCTCATGCGGCAGGATAAAGGAATACGGACTCCGCCAAGGTAGCAAACTGGCGCGATTTACCCCAGCTTCTTGTACCGCACGCGCTTCGGCTCCACGTCGCCCAGGCGCTTGCGCTTGGCCTCCTCGTAGTCGGTGAAGTTGCCCTCGAACCACACCACTTCCGAGTCGCCCTCGAAGGCCAGAATGTGGGTGGCCAGCCGGTCGAGGAACCACCGGTCGTGACTGATGATAACGGCGCAGCCGGCGAAGTTCTCCAGCGCGTCTTCCAGGGCTCGAATGGCGTTTACGTCGAGGTCGTTGGTGGGCTCGTCGAGCAGCAGTAGGTTGGCGCCCTGCTTCAGGGTCATGGCCAGGTGCACGCGGTTTTTCTCGCCGCCCGAGAGCGTGCCTACCTTCTTCTCCTGGTCGCCGCCGCCGAAGTTGAATTTGCTCACGTAGGCGCGGGAGTTCACCGGCCGTCCGGCGAGTAGCATGGTTTCGGTGCCACCCGTGATGGTGTCGAACACCGACTTGCTGCCATCCAGGGTGTCGTGCTGTTGGTCGATGTAGGCCGTTTGCACCGTGGGGCCCACTTCAAACGTGCCCGCGTCGGGCTGCAACTGGTCGGTGATGAGACGGAACAGCGTGGTTTTGCCCGCGCCGTTGGGCCCGATGATGCCCACGATGCCGCCCTGGGGCAGCGAGAAGCTCAGGTTCTGGAACAGCAGCTTGTCGCCGAACGACTTGGTGATGCTTTCCGCCTCAATCACCTGCGCGCCCAGGCGCGGGCCGTCCGGAATAAACAGCTCGAGTTTCTGCTCCTTGTCTTTGGCTTCCTCGCTGGCCAGCTTGTCGTAGTTGGCCAGGCGGGCCTTGCCCTTGCTTTGGCGGGCTTTAGGTGACATGCGTACCCATTCCAGCTCGCGCTGCAGGGTTTTCATGCGCTTGCTTTCGGTGTTTTCCTCGCGGGCCATGCGGTCGGTTTTCTGCTCCAGCCACGACGAGTAATTGCCCTTCCACGGAATGCCCGAGCCCCGGTCGAGTTCCAGAATCCAGCCGGCCACGTTGTCGAGGAAGTACCGGTCGTGGGTTACGGCGATAACGGTGCCTTTGTACTGCTGCAGGTGCTGCTCCAGCCAGTACACGCTTTCGGCGTCGAGGTGGTTGGTGGGCTCGTCTAGCAACAATACATCGGGCTCCTGCAGCAGCAGGCGGCACAGGGCCACGCGGCGCTTTTCGCCCCCCGACAGGTTGCCAATGAGGGCCTCTTCGGGTGGGGTGCGCAGGGCGTCCATGGCGCGTTCCAGCTTCGAGTCCAGGTTCCAGGCGTCGAGCTGGTCGAGGCGCTCCTGCACCTTGCCCTGGCGGTCGAGCAGCTTGTCGAAATCGGCATCTTCGGCTCCGAAGGCCTCGTTGATTTCGTCATATTCTTTCAGCAGGGCCACGGTTTCGGCCGCGCCTTCTTCCACCACCTCGCGCACCGTTTTGGTGGGGTCGAGCTGGGGCTCCTGCTCAAGGTAGCCCACCGAGTAGCCCGGCGAAAACACCACCTCGCCCTGAAACTGCTTATCAACACCGGCAATGATTTTCAGCAGGCTTGATTTGCCCGAGCCGTTGAGGCCGAGTACCCCGATTTTAGCGCCGTAGAAAAACGAGAGGTAGATGTTTTTGAGAACTTGCTTCTGGGGCGGGTAAATCTTGCTTACCCCGGCCATGCTGAAGATGATGGTCTGGTCGCTCATAGGAAAAAGGGAGAGTTGCTGAAGAAGGAGTACTGCCGCTGCCAGCGAGGCTGGCCGTTGCGGAGCGCAAAGAACGGTAAACCCGGCGGCCCATACCAGCATTGCCGTCACCAGCTTCAAAGCCAAAAATTCGCACATTGGCATATGTGCGAGGTACGTCATCCCATCATGGCCTTTTTACCGTAAACTTGTAATTCCTTCCTGCCTATCACGTTTCCGCCTCGGTACCTTTTCGCCCATCTGCGCTTTCCCATCCCCCACACTCTTCCTACCCACGAGGTTATTATCTGTATGGAATCATCCGACCACTTGCTGGCCGACGCCCAGCGTTTCGGCTACGTGGAAGCCGACGGCGTTTGGCTGCGCCCTGTACTCGCCCAGCCCGCCCGCCAGATTGGCCAGGTAAAGGACACCCCCGAAGCGGCCCTGCTTTATTTCGCTCAACGCTTCGGCTTGCTGCGCACCAAAGTCGAGACGACGCTGGCCAACATGGCTGCCAGCGATAACAAAGGCTCTTTCCTGATGAAGGTGCTCCACCTCAAGGAGCAACTCAAAAGCTACGAGGGCCTTGGCGACTTCGAAGCGCTGAACGAGCAGCTCGTAGCCGCCGAAGACGCCATGGCCGTGACCGTAGCGCAAAACCGCGAAAAAAACCTGGCCACCAAGCTCGGCTTCATTCAGGAAGCCGAAACCCTGCGCAACAGCATTGAGTGGGTATCGGCGAGCGAAAAGGTGAAAGACCTGCGCCAGGGCTGGTTGAAAACCGGCCCTGTCGAAAAAGCCCGCGCCGAGGAACTTGAAAACCGTTTCCAGCAGGCCATTCAGGTGTTTTTCGACCGCCGCAAGGCATTCCAGTCCGACAAAAAGGCCATGGCCAACCGGGTGCAGGCCCGCTACCTCGACCTTATTCAGCAGGCCGAAACCCTGAAAAACTCCGACCAGTTTGAAGCCACCTCGCGCCAGCTGAAGCTGTTGCAGCAGGCCTGGCGCGAAGTGAATGGCACCTTGCCCAAAAAGCAGGCTTCGGAGCTTTGGACGCGCTTTCGGGCGGCCAACAATCACTTTTTCGAACGGCTCAAGGCGCACATTGCTTCGCAGCAGGCCGCTGGCGGGCCCGGTGCTCCGGCACCCGCCGAGGTGCTGCTGGCCCGCAAGCGCGCCCTTGCTGAGCGCGCCGAGGCGCTGATGAACGTGCCCCCGCAGGAAGCCATTAACCACGCCAAGGCCCTGCAGGCCGAATGGAAGCAGGTAGGCACCGTGCGCGGCGAAGAATCGGACCGCATCTGGCAGCGCTTTATGGTGGCCTGCGACAAAATTTTCGAGCTCAGCGCCCTGGAATACCACCTGCGCAAGCGCACCGATGGCACGCCCCTGCCCACCGACCCGGCCGAGCGCGCCCGCTTCCGGGCCACCACCCTGCGCACGTTGCTCGTCGATGACAACCAGGAGCTGGCCACCCTGCGCGACAACCTCGCCAACCTCAGCCCCAGCCCCGCCAACGATGCCTTCCGCCAGATGCTGCAAACCAAGGTGCGCTCGTTTGAGCGAAAAATCCGCACCAAAAACGACCTGATTGAGCTATTTACCCAGCAAGCGCAGGCCGCTGGTTGAACCTTGGCCCGCGTTATGCGTTGTCGAAAGCAACGCACCCGCCGGTTTGTATCTTAGCCGGAAAACCTTACCTTCGCCAACCTTTTTTATTCCTCCGCATCATGTACTGGACACTCGAACTGGCTTCTTACCTGGAAGACGCTCCCTGGCCCGCCACCAAAGACGAACTTATTGACTTCTCCATCCGCTCGGGCGCGCCCATGGAAGTGGTGGAAAACCTGCAAGCCCTGGAAGACGACGGCCAGCCCTACGAAAACATCGAGGAAGTATGGCCTGACTACCCGACCAAGGAAGACTTCATGTTCAACGAAGACGAGTATTAATAGAATTATGAGTGTTGAATTATGAATTATGAGTTGATTGACGATTCATCTTCGGAACTCATAATTCATAATTCAACACTCGTAATTCCCGCGCTCTGCGCAGAAAATTTGGTTGCGGGCTACCCCGGTAGGGTGTTGGTCCGCAACCTTTTTTTGTGCCTGCCCGAGCCGGCTTTCGTAGCCATTATAGGTCATAACGGCGCCGGCAAAACCACGTTGTTTCGGGTGCTTACGGGCCAATTGCCCTACCAGGGAAGCGCGCAGTTGCATGGGCAGGAGGTGCGCACCTTGCGTCGCGCTACTACTGCCGGTTTGCTGGGCTACCTGCCCCAACGCGGCAGCCTGGGCTTTGCCATTGCCGTGCGCGAGCTGGTGGTAATGGGGCGCTACCGCCACCACGGGCTGCTGAGCGCCTACTCAGCGGCCGACTACCAGCTGGCCGATGCCGCGCTGGTCCGCGTGGGAATGGCCCATCTGGCCGCGCGCGACTTCACCCAGCTCTCGGGTGGCGAGCAGCAACTGGTGTGGCTGGCCCAGCTTAGCCTGCAGGATGCGCAGGTATACCTGCTCGACGAGCCCACCCAGCAGCTCGACCCGTACTACCGGCGCCAGGTGTTCGGCCTGGTGCATGGCTGGGCAAGTCAGGAGAAAAAAACCGTGTTGTGCAGTACACACGACCTCGATAACCTCGCCGAGCTCACCGGCTACCTGCTCAACTTGTCCGAGCCCGAGCCACAGCTGCGGCCCCTCTCGCCCAATACTGTGCAGGAAGCCCGGGGCTGGCTGGAACAGGCACCTGAACGCTTCGCTTAATAGAAGAATTAAGAATGAGGAAGGAAGATTGGAAAATGGCAGGGAGGTCTCGAACTTCCTCATTCCTCATTCCTCATTCCTCATTCCTCATTCCTCATTCCTCATTCCTCATTCCTCATTCCTCATTCCTCATTCCTCATTCCTCATTCCTCCGCCCCGGCCGGCCGCGGAGCACCTGTCCAATAGACCGCATAAATGGCCCGGGCGACACCGAATTCATGATTTGCAGATTTTCGATCCAACTCGTTTCTTCATCCAGAAAGCGAAAGATGCGCTGCACCGGGTTGCGTTCGAATAGCTGCCGAAAAATGTCGCGCACCGACTCACCCCGGCGTTGCATAATGTCGAGTAGTAGCGTGTCGAACAGCCCGAACTGCCAACGGTCGCCGGTGGCATCGGCGGGCGGGTGGCCAGTGGCGGCCAACGCGGCCACTAGCCGCGCCGAGTGCCGCTGCACGCGGGCGAATGTATAGCCGGTGCTGGGCTTTGAACGCCCGGCGCGGGTGCCCAGGTGCAGGATGTGTGCGCTCAGGCGGGCCGGTAGGGGGTGGTCGGTCATGGGAATGGAACCGCCTTCTTCGGCTACCACCCGGTAGGGCAGCCCGCCCAGGTGCCCGGCCAGGTAGGCCCGCAGCTCAGCTTCGTACTCGGCTTTTTGCAGCACTCGCTCCGAAAAAACGGTAAACTCGACCAGCGCACGGCGGGGCGAGAAGGGCAAGGCGTACACAAAGCGCGTTTGCTGGTGCTGGGGCACCCGAAAATCCATGAACTGCACCGTATTAGGGTCGAATACGTCTTCGTCGGTCTCAATTTCCCAGCCTAGGAAATGCTGTTCGAGGTAACGATGGCGAGCGGGGTTGCGGGCCAGCTTGGGCAGTCGGCTATCAAAAACGTAGCGGGCAGTGAGTTGCTGCCCATCGGCTAGCGTCGCCACGGCACCGTGGCCATCGGAGGCTTCGGCCAGTGCCGTTACGCTGCCAGCCAGCCGCACAAACTGCTGGGGCCGGGCCGCCAGCGCCGCCTGCACAAACGCGTAAAATTCGCCCGCTCGCACCATCCGGTAGCGGTAGGGGGCAAGCTGCAATACCTTCTCGAAGCCGGGAGTGCGAATAACAAGCCGCTCCCAGCGGTGGGCTTCAACGGCTGAAAAGGGGGTTTCGCCGGTTGCCCAGTAGCGCCAGGTGCGGTCATCGGCTTTCGCCGCGTCGGGCTCTACGAGCAACACCCGCTGCCCGGCCAAGCGCGGTTCCTGCGCGATGTGGTAAGCCAGGCTCAGTCCCGAGGCCCCGCCGCCCACGATAAGGTAGTCGAATTCTAAAACAGGAGCAACGGCAGATGGCAGCATAAAACAGAACAACGTGCGGCGTTCGACCACAAAACTACCCACAAAAAAAGCCGCTCCCGAAGAAGCGGCTTTTACTGGTAATGGTTTTAAAAACGCTAAACGTCGTCCACGAAATCCGTGCAGTCCGCGAAGAATCCGCCAAATCTGTGGTCTAGAAGTTCGGCGACAGCAGGTACTTGTGGTAGAAGTCGTCGATGATTTTCACGGCTTCGCTGGCGTCGTCTACAATCTGCACCAGATTCAGGTCGATGGCCGAGATGTTTTGCTCCTCGTCGAGCATCACGTTCTTAATCCACTCGAACAGGCCGTTCCAGTAGGCCGAGCCCACCAGCACGATGGGGAAGCGACTGATTTTCTTGGTCTGAATCAGGGTCATCGCTTCAAACAGTTCGTCGAGTGTGCCGAAGCCGCCGGGCATGCCCACAAAGGCCTGCGCATACTTCACAAACATCACTTTCCGCACGAAGAAGTAATCGAAATCGATGCACTTGTCCTGGTCGATGTAGATGTTGTGGGTCTGCTCGAAGGGCAGTTCGATGTTGAGGCCCACCGACTTGCCGCCCTCGGCGCGGGCACCTTTGTTGCCGGCTTCCATGATGCCAGGGCCGCCGCCCGTAATCACGCCATAACCGTGGCGCACGAGCTTGGACGCAATTTCCTCGGCCAGCTTGTAGTAAGGGTTGTCGGGCTTGGTGCGGGCCGAGCCGAAAATGCTCACGCAGGGTCCGATTTTGGACATCTTCTCGAAGCCCTCCACGAACTCAGCCATCACCTTGAAAATCTGCCAGGAGTCGGCGATTTTAATCTCGTTCCAGTCTTTGTCGACAAAAGCTTTGCGCAAGCGCTGCTCGTCTTCGAGGGCCATGGCGGTTTCGCCGTTGGTGCTCTGGCGCATCTCCGTGATAGAGGTGAGCTTGTCGTCGTTCACGTTGGGCTGCTTGATGGTTTTGCCGCTGCCGGCATTCAGCGCGTCGTCAGCAATTTTGGTTTTGCTGGTTTTGGGGTTTTTAAGTGTAGCCATATGATTCGGTTGGGAATTCCTGCAAAAACAAAATCGCCCCGGAAACGGGGCGACCAAAAGTAGGGCGTCAAAGTTATCGAATTGTTACCGAATAAAAATGCGATTACTCAAAGGATTTTATCGACAGCAATTGCAAGTGGGAATGTAGAAGGGCAAAGGTGGGAAGGTAGTTAAATTTAAAAAGACGGTCATCCTGAGCGTAGCGAAGAACCTTATCACGCCTGGAGCCTCGTTGAACGAGCATCGTTTTTTGGTGATAAGGTCCTTCGCTACGCTCAGGATGACCGGTTCTTATAGGTGCTGAATCCAGTTTATTACTTCGCTCCCAGCGCCGGCAGCATCACCTTTAGCTCGGCGGAGTAGAGGCGGCCGATGAAGGGCGAGGCCACGAACTCGCGCATTTTGGTGTCGAACAGATTCACGACCTGGGCCGAGGCCGTGAGGTAGGAGTTCACGCGGTAGCCGGCGCTCACGTCCACGGTAGTGAAGCCGCCGAGGGGGCCGTAGTTCCAGGTGCGGCCGTAGCGGGCGTTTTCCTTGATGTTGAGCGTGGAGTTAGCGGCGGCGGCCACGTTGATGCCGGAGTAGAAATCATAGGCCTGCACGTAGCGGCCAAACACGGAGCCGAAGAATTTCTGGCCGCTGTAGTTCAGGGCTAGGCTGCCTTTGTGATTGGGCGTGTTGATGGGCAGGTCGACTTCTTTCTGCACTTTGCCATCCTTGTTGCCATCGTTTTTCAGGTCGGAGTAGTCGAGCTTGAAGTCGAAGTACGAGTAGTTCAGCGCCAGGCTCAGCGACGACGAGAGGAAGTAGCTGAATCCAAAATCGGCGCCGTAGGTGTCGACCTGCCCGAAATTGGCATAGGTGAGCACCGTGGCCGCGCCGGCTTCGGGCGTGCCGGGTACTACCTGCGACATGGGTGTGTCGCCGCGCTTCACCACTTTGCGACCCAGCGTGGCGATGTTGATGGCCGGGCTCAGAAAGTTTTGCGAGCGGTTGTAGTAGGCGTTGGCGTCGATGAGAAACTTGGGCGTGACCTTGCCTTTGTAGCCAATTTCCACGGTTTTGATGGTCTCCACTTTCAGCTTGTCAATCACGGTGCCGTCACTCAGGGTGAAGCCCTGGCCGTTGCCCAGCAGCAGGCCGCCGAAGAGGTAACCGTCGAGGTTGAGGATGGTGGGCGCGGCAATGCCCTGGCCGTAGGTCAGGCGCAGGTTCTGGTCGTTGAGCGACCACACCAGGCCGCCTTTCGGGATGAAGTTGAAGCCGTACCGGTCGTGTTGGTCGGCGCGGGCGGCGGCAATGAGCTTGAAATGGCCCGGCAAGGTCAGTTCGCCCTGGGTGTAGAGGCCGATTTGGTTGATGACGATGTCGCCGTCCCGGTCAAACAAATACGTGTGCTGGCTGAAGGCCATGTCGCGCTGGTACTGCGTGCCCAGCACGAGGTTGAAAACGCCGAATGTGTTGTTGTACTGCACTTCACCATTCAAGCGGCGCGAGGCATCCTTGAACACGGCGCCGCGCTGCAGGGCCACGCCGGCGGTGGTCGTTTTGCCAAACCACTGCTCGCCGTAGGAGCGGCTGCGGGCCTCTTCTTCGCTGAAGCCGGCGTCCTTGAAGCTCAGGTAGTTCTGAGTGCGCTGGTTGATGGCGTAGGTATCAGCCGTTTTGCTCCAGGTGTTGTATACCTGCGCAAACCAGCGCGGCGACACGTAGCGGGCGTGCAGGTACTGCACGCTCCAGTCCTTAATTTGGTTGCGGCCGGCGTTGGTCTGGGCCAGGAAGCTCGACTGGTTGCCGCCGTACGACACGATGATGTCGGCCTTGTCGGTGAGGCTGTAGTACACGGCGGCCTCACCGTGCAGGCTCTTGAAGGTGCGGTCCAAGTCAATTTCCTTCCCGGCGTGGAAGACGCCGGGGCTGGCCGGTGTGGTGGTTTTGAAGGCTGTATTGGTGTAGTACACGGTATCGGTGTAGGCGAAATCCTCGCCCCGCGTGTACTCGCCCGTCACCTTGAAGGCCAGCTTGGAATTGAGCACCTGCGCGTGCCGGAAGCGGCCCGAAAACACGCTCTGGTTGCCCAGCCCCAGCGCCACCGTGGTGCCGGCCGAGCGGCGAGGGTCCTTGCTGATGGTGTTCACCAGCCCGTTGTGGGCGTTCGGCCCGTAGAGCGCGGCCGACGGTCCCAGAATAATTTCCACCCGCTCAATGTCTTCCTTCACCACACTCGTTAAAGGCCCCAGCGGCAGGCCGGTGGCAATGAGCGTGGACAGGCGCGCATCGTTCATTTGCAGGTTCTTGGGGTTAAAAGCGCTGTTGAAGCCGCGCACGTTGATGCCCGTGCCCAGCACGCCGGTTCGGATGTAGTCGACGCCCTTCTGCCGGGCCAGTAGCTCGCCCACATTGAAGGACGGCAGCTCGTCAATCTGCTTGGCGGTAATCAGGTCGATGGTGGCCGGGGCCTCGGTCAGCTTCTCGGGGCGGCGCGAGGCCGATACCACGACTTCGCCGGCCATGACGCTGGTTTGGGTGAGCCCTACGGTGCCCAGGTCGACGATGGCCTCGCCGATTTCTACGGTGCGCGGGGGCAGCTCGTAGCCAATGGAGGAGAACACCACTTTGTAGGTGCCCGGCTTGAGGCCGGTAATCGAGAAGTCGCCCTCGTTGCCGCTCGACGTGCCAACGGTGGTGCCGGCAATGAGCACGCTCACGCCCGGCAACGCTTCTTTGGTGGCGATATCGACCACGCGGCCGCGCACGCCGCCGCCCTGGGCGGCCACGACCAGCGTTTGAAAGAGGAGCAGAAAAAGGAGTAAAAGTCGAGCGGCCATAGTCGTTGCAGTTGAAAGGGTTGAGTGGGATTTTGAGTCGGAGGGCAGTAGCGGAACGAATCTACCGGCCTCCCTCACCCGATGCCTTCCCGCACCTCAAATAAGCGCGGTGGACTTAACCACCGCGCACCGCGCCAAACATCCGCAACTGGTTGGTGCTCAAACAATTTCTCCCTGCTGCAACAGCATGGACCGAATGCGCCCGCACAAGTGCGGAATGCAGGATTTTACCTCGTTCAATTGGTCTTCGAGCAGGCGGCGCTTGTGCGGGTTGCCGAAATGCAGCTGCCCCGAGCCTCCAATCAGCGCCACCAGCTGGTCGTCGTCAATCTCATTCTCCACGTAGCGGCTGATGTGGTAGTACCACTCCAGGGTGGGCACGTAGTTGGGGCGGGTGCGGTAGTCGGCCTCCTTGGCCAGCAAGTGGTGCTTGTGGCAGGCGCGCAGCAGCTTGTCGTACTTCTCCTGCAGCACCAGCGCTTGGAAGTAGGCCACGAAGAAAATGTGCCAGCGGTGGGCTAGAATCTCCTTCGCGTTGTCGCGCAGGAAGCTGTCGGCCAGCTTTTCACCGTCGGCGGGCTGGCCGTTCAGGTTCAGGCACTTGATGTAGAAGGCCATGAAGCCGATTTTGTTGCGCACGTTGTTCGTGTGCCGCACCGATGGAAACGACTGCTTCATGAGGGCCAGCGCCTCGTGGATTTTGCCCTGCCGCAGCAGAATCGCGCTGTAGTTGTTGAGGTAGTGCAGGTGGTCAGTGTTTTTCTGCTTGATGCTGAGGTAGCCGAACTCCTCGGCCTGCTGCAGCACATCAAACTTGGAGTGCAGCAACACGCTGTTGGCGTAGTAGTTGAACAGGATGCGGCGCGAGTAGAACATGCCCTGGCGCAGCAGCCCGTCCAGGGCCTCGTACACGGCCTTCAGCTTGTCGAACTCAGAGTAGTTGAAGTACAGAAACGTGAGCCGCACCACCGCGAAATAGCGGTTCAGGCCGTCAAGCGTGTCGTCGTAGAACGTGGCCAGCAGCCAGGGCTCCCACTGCCGGCTCTCGGTGGCGTTGCGGGTGTACTGGCTCGTGATGTCGAGCGTGGCCTGGTGCAGCTGGGCAAACGTGGCCTTGCTCAGCTCGTAGGCCGCCCGCTGCTGCTCCACGAACTGGGCTACCAGCGCGTGCTCCTTAAACCGCATCCGCACCAGCAGAAACTGCTGGTAGCTGAGCGTCAGCTCGTAGAATTTCACGAAGTAGAAAGCCGGCTTGTCGTAGCGCACAATGGCCTGGAGCAGCGCTTTTTCCTCGGCCGGGGCTATGGAATCGGTCATGATTTGCTGGTCGAGCGCGTTGAGGTGCACCAGGTGCTTGTCCACGTCGATGCTGGCCAGGCGCTGCTGCACCCACTGCATCAGGTTGGAATACTTGCGCTTGTCGATGCCGGGCCGGAAGGCCACCGGCGTGCGCGGGTGGTGGCAATTGTATGCCAGCGTTTCGAGAATCTCGCGGTTGTCGGCATCCTGAAACTGCTGCACCTGTTGCAGCCAGGCCACTTCGTGCGGCAGCACATCGGCGGCAAACTCGGCGAACTTCTCTAGTTTCTTTTTCACAGAATAGCGGCGTGGGTGGGCGGGGCATCCAATTTACCGGAAATATTCAGGTTGGTGGGCGGTGAAGTGCAGACGTAAAAAAAGCGCGGGGTTAGCGCGCTTTTTTGGGATGAATGAACGTCATGCAGAGCGCAGCGAAGCATCTCGCTCGCATCTTTATGAGCGTATTTGTTTGCATTCTGCTTTTGGCATCAGTTTCAATTTCAGAATCAATTGCTTTGCCTATTATTCTAAATTGTCATGATAACTAATCCCGGTCCTATTACTAATCAACTAGAATGGCTGCCTGTAAAAAGGGAAGGCATAGCATTTGATTTGCTCGGATTGCCAGCAGGGTTTGACGCATACTTGAAAATATTACATCCAATTGGGGTTGACCGTAGCATTCCGATTACTGCGTATTCTTTTGCCAAACGCACAATAGCTGACCTAAATACGCGTGCAGCTTTTTGGGATAAATACGGAATTGCAAATGGCAAACCTGAGCCTAGCAAATTAGAAAATGTAAGCTACCGCGAGATTGCTGCCAGCTTAGGAATTGCATATAATTCAGAATTCAACAGCGAAACCATTCAGCAATTTTATGGAGAATGGCCACCTCATCTAGGTAGCAGTATTGCGCTTGAAGAAGCTTTCGTGCAGCAGATAATACAGATTTTGGGGCCTGAAACCGAAACGTATTTCTACGGCTCAGTGGAGGAAGGAACTTATCACTTGGATAACGACGGCTTGCCGGTAGAATGGCTACAACAAGGTGTCGCTTCGGATTTACTTGAAGTATACCGTCGTGACAGTCAGCTTCCGACATATCTATTTGCCGTTGACCATTCTTGGTGCCTTTATCAAGGCGAATGGATTGATTGGGTAGCTGTTGGCTGTTCCGCTCATGTGACACATGCGTTGATGGCCCATCCGAGTTTGGAAGTTTTTCGCCTAAGTCCGTTGGATTAAAGTTCACGCGAGATGCTTCGCTGCGCTCTGCATGACGTTCGTTATTTCACGAACGCCGCCAGGGGCTGAGAGATTGCCAGCCCGCTAATAGCCCCACGAGGTGCCCGTAAGACCGAACTGGTTATGTATATTTGATTAAATATTCAAATACACAAATTATATGAAGCGTTGGATTGGTCGAGCATTGGTAGCTATTGGAATGCTGCACACGGTTTTTGGAGTAGTAGTTTTTAGTTCGGTCTGGGCGGAGCTCTTCCGGGAGGGCGTGCTGAATACCGTAAACCAGCAGCCGATGCGCAGCGTGGCCTACTGGTTTCTCTTCTTTGGCTTTTTATTGCTGCTGCTGGGTGCTCTGGTTGACTGGTGTGAGGCGCAAGCAACCACGCTGCCCGCATTTCTAGGCTGGGGGCTGCTGGCTATGACCTTGGTCGGGGTCGCCGTGATGCCCATTAGCGGCATGTGGCTGGCCCTCATTCCTGCCATCGGCCTCATCCGCCAGCAGGTAGCATCTGCACCAAAGGTGCTAGCCTAAGCCTTATGCTGCCGCGGGTCTGGCTCGAAATGATGCTACCGCACAAACGCTGCCACCAGCTTATTAAACGCCGCCGCCTGTTCGTAATGGGCGAAGTGGCCGGCTTCGGGCAGCAGCACCTGTTGCGCGTGGGGCAGGCGGGCCACGCCGGCGGCCGCCACTTGGGCGGTGGTGAGCTGCGGGTGCAGCGCCCGGTTGGGAATCAGGAAATCCTCGGCCCCGAACACGACCAGCGTGGGCTGCTGCACCTGCGGCAGGCGCTCGAAAATGGGGCCGTCGAGCATGCCGGCCATGCTCCTGACCACGGTGAGGGCGTAGAGGCCGAAGTCGTCGCATCGCATCATGCGCAGGCGCTCGGTTATCCAAAGGTCCACGGCCGGGGGCATATGGTAGAAGTTGTAGCGGTGGTTGGCGCGCACCTGGGCCTCGGGCGTGTGCTGGATGAACGCCACCGTGTAGAAGGCGCGCAGCTGCTCCCGCTCGGGCGCGGTGAAGGTTTCGAAGCCGGCCGGCGAGGTGAGGACCAGCTTTTGAGCATCGGCGGGGTATTTCAGGGCCAGGGTCACTGCTATCTGGCCGCCCATGCTGTGGCCCACCAGCGTCACGTCGCGCAGGTGCAGGCGCTGGATAAACAGATGGATGACCTCGGCGTAGAAATCCATGGTGCCAGGGTAGTGGCCTTTGGAGGACTTGCCGTAGCCCGGCAGGTCGAGGGCCAAGCAGCGGCTGTGGCGGCTCAGCTCGGGGAAGGTGCGCTCCCAGGCCCGCACGTAGCTGCTAAGGCCGTGGATGAACAGAAGGGTGCTGCTGCCGTGGCCAGCATCGACGTAGGCAATTTCCAGCGAATCGGCCAGCGCCACGCGGTGCTCGGGGAAGCCGTAGGGGCCAATAACCTGGCTAATGGGCTCGGTTTGCGTCGAAAAGGACATCGCCGGGAAGCTTGCGGTGAGAAAGAGGAGGAATAGGGCGGGCAGGAGGCGGAGGTGGCGGCTCATGCCGGATGAGTTGGAGATTGGGGCATTGTTTTTTGATAAAGGGAAGGTCATGCTGAGCGTAGTCGAAACATATCGCTCGCATCATTGAACCGATTGAATTACTACCACACGCGAGATGCTTCGGCTACGCTCAGCATGACGTTGTTTTTTCTGTTTCTGTCCGCTGCCAATCAATCATACCGCCGCCAGGAGAGCTTTTTTATTGATTTTGCCGGTATCGTTCTTCGGCAATTCCGCCACCAGCTCCAGGTACTTCGGCACCTTGAAGCGGGCCAGGTTGCCAGCGCAGTAGGCCAGCAGGGCATCGCAGGAAATATCCAGCCCTTTGGTCACGACAAATGCTTTGCCGACTTCGCCCCAGCGGGCATCGGGCACGCCGATTACCGCTACTTCCGACACGCCGGGGAAAGTGAGCAGGAAGCGCTCAATCTCGGCCGGGTACACGTTTTCGCCGCCCGAGATGTACATGTTTTTGATGCGGTCCATCACGAAGAAGTAGCCTTCGTCGTCGCGCCGGAGCAGGTCGCCGGTACGGAACCAGCCGTCGGGCAAGGCCTTGGCGGTGGCTTCGGGGTCGCGCCAGTAGCCGGGCGTGGTCATGGGGCCGCGCAGGCAGAGCTCGCCCACTTCGTTGGGCCCCACTTCCTGGCCCTGTTCGTCAATCAGGCGGGTTTCGACGTAGAAATTGGCCCGCCCAATGGAGCCGATTTTGCGCACGGCATCGTCCTGGTGCAGCGAAAACAGGTTGGGGCCCACCTCCGTGAGGCCGAAGCCCTGGCGAATTTTGATGCCCTTGCGGTCCCAGGCCCGGATGACTTCGAGTGGCAATGCCTCGCCGCCCACAATAAAGTAGCGGAGGCTACCCAAGTCGGAAGTGGCAAAGGCGGGGCTTTCCATCATCATTTTGAGCATGGTGGGCACACCCATGAAGATGTCGGCCTGCTCCTGGTCGAGCAGGGCTAATAGACGCTCAGGCTGAAATTTCTTGAGCAGTCCCACCGTGGCCCCGCGGTGCAGAAACGGCGTGAGCAGCACGTTCCAGCCCCCAGTGTGGAAGGGCGGCATGCAGTTAATTGTAACGTCCGCGGGCATTATCTCCAGGCTCAGGCTGGTGTTGAGGCTGTTCCAGAGCAGCATCCGGTGCGTGTAGAGGGCGCCTTTTGGGAAGCCCGTAGTGCCGGAAGTGTAGAGGATAAACACAGGGTCGTCCTCGTCCAGCTCGGCTGCCGTGAAGGGAATAGGTTCGAAGGCTTCTAAGCCGCGATGGCAGATGGTCGCCAGCTTTGCGAGCGGCCACACGTCCGGCACAGCTGGCGCGGTTAACGCCTGTAGCTGCAAGGCTTTGTCCTCAAACTGCTCTTCGTAAATAAGCAGCGCAGGCTGGCAGTTGGCCACCATGTAATTGATTTCGCCCGCTGCCAGCCGGTAGTTTATAGGAACGAGGATAAGTCCGGTTTTTTGGGCGGCCACAAATAGCGCGACGTACTCCAGGCAGTGCTCGGCCAGCACCATAATTCGGTCGCCCTTGCGCAGACGCTGGGTTTGGGTGAGCTCGGCGGCGAGGTAGTTAGCAGCTTGGTTAAGCTCGGCGTAGGTGTAGGCGCGGTCGGTGTCCAGTTCCTTCAGCGCCGGTTGGTGCGGGGAGTAGAGGGCCCACTTGGCGACCCAGTCTTTGGTATACATAGTGCAGTGGGGATTTGGAATCGTAGATTGATATAGTTGGAAGAACGTCATGTTGAGCGCAGCCGAAGCATCTCTACCGCTTCGTTGCTCCGATTGATTTATTACTGTGGTAGCGATGCTTCGGCAAGCTCAGCATGACGTTCGATAGTTGGTTGCGCCCATGTTTGCGACGTTTCCAAAGCAACTTCAGCCGCTTCAACTGCTTCCGACGCCACGACTCGCCGCCGCGCCAGGTACCATGCGCCGCCCACTGCCACCGACGCCATAATCCCCAGCGCGGCCGATACGCCCGGGTTGCGCACCGGGGCCTGCATGTAGGGCGTAAGCCGCCCGAAGTACACCGCGAAATGTACCAGCACCGCCGTAACTGACGCCATCGTAACGGCTATGCGCGGGGCATCGCGCAGGAAAATACCGAAGCTCACCGGCACGAAAGCCGCCGCGAAGTAGGCGTACACGCCGGTCTGGGCGAAGATGGCGACGCTCAGCTTGGCATGTACAAACTGGTCGTAGGACAGCCAGATGGCCACGCCGCCCAGTGCCGCAATCACGGCCCGGTTGAGCAGGATTTCGCGGCCGAAACCGCCCGCGCCCTGGAAAGCTGTGGTGGGCAGCAGCGGCTTGATGATGTCGGCCGTGATGGTGCTGGAGAGCGACTGAATCAGGCTTTCGAGGGTGGAAATGCCGGCCGAAATAAGCCCTAGAATAACCAGCAGACCGATGTAGACGGGGAATTCGCGCACCACGTAGGCCGACATAATCTTGTCCATCTTCAGCTCCTGCCCATTCAGCACCAGGCCCGGGAAGGCCAGCCGCGCATACAGCCCCACGAACACCACCGAGAAAAACACGGTGAGTACCAGCACGGCCGTAGTGAGGTAGCGGTTCACATCCTTCTCGCTGTCGAGCAGCAGCGATTTGGTGATGAGGTGGGGCTGGCACACGATGGCCGTGCCAATAACAAGCTGGGAGACGATGATTTCAAAGTAGTCCCGAAACAGGTAGCTGCCCGGGTTGGTAGCGTGCGTCAGGGCCGGGTCGATGGCGGCCAGCTTGGCAATGAAGCCGTGCACGCCCTGGCTGAAATGCTCGTAGCCGGAGGTGAGCAGCACCAAGGCTACCAGCAGTTTCAGCGAGGCCTGAATGGTGTTGGTGTACACCATCGAATTGGCCCCGCCAAACATCATGTAGCCGAAAATGAACACCACCACGCCCACCAGCACCGGCAACGGCGGTGCGTTCAGCGCGTTGCTGAGCACCTGCGTAAGCCCCACGCAAATGAGCACGATGAAGGTGATGAGCAGCAGCGACAGCCACCCAAAGTAGCGCGTCAGCCCCGGGCTCTGGAAGCGCGAGCCTATCCACTGCGCCAGGGTGTGGGCCTTCACCGTTTGCCCGTGCTTGCGGAAACCCTTGGTGAACACCACCAACGACACCATCGAAGCCAGCGGCATCACCACGCCGAAGGAAAGCATGGCGCTCAGGCCATTGATAGCCACGAAGCCGGGATTGATGATAAACGTGGCTGCGCTGGTCATCGAAGCCGCCAGCGAGAGGCCCACGGCTACCGGCGAAAACCGCACCGAGCCCACCGCGTAGTCCGACATGCTCTTGATTTTCAGCGCGCCCCGCACCACGAAAAACAGAATGACCGCCGCGTAGCAAGCCAGCAGCACGGCTGTGGCGGTTACTTGTTGGGGAGTAGCGATGCCGTGCATGGGTGGAGAATTTGGGCAAGTTGAGAATTCAGAATGTCATGCTGAGCTTGTCGAAGCATCTCGCGTGTGGTAGTAATTCAATTGTTGAAACGATGCGAGCGAGATGCTTCGGCTACGCTCAGCATGACGTTTTTCTAGTTTTGGTTTTAAAGAATTACATCCGAAACGCTGCCCCGGCAAAGGCCAGCCCGCCGCCGGAGCCAATCAAAAACACCAGGTCATTTTCCTTGATATCGCCGCTGCTCACCGCCTTCTCTAGCGCCATGGGGATGGCGGCCGAACCCGTGTATCCATACTGCTCCATGATGAGCGGGGCCCGCTCGCGCGGCACACCCAGCCGGTCCAGTGTTTCGTGGATGGCGTGGATGTTGAGCTGCGTTATCACGTAGTGGTCAACCTGACAAGGACCCACACCGATGTCGGTGGCCATTTCCTTCGCTAAGCGGGTCCAGATATCGGGGTTTATTTCCTTGGGGAAGCGGTGCACAAACTTCAGCTTGTGGTCGTTGCGCGCCAGCACATCGGCGGTGAGGGGCTGTTGGGTCGCTCCTGCGTAAATGCCCATCCAGCCGGTATACTGGCCTTCGGTGTGCAGGCGGCTGGTAAGGAAGCCCCGGTCGGTGTGCTCGGCTGAGGTCAGCAGCACGGCCCCGGCCCCATCGGCAAAGAGCGTGACGGTTTTCTTGTCGGTGAGGTCGAGGTACTTGCTCATGGCGTAGCCGCCAATGACGAGTACGCGGTTGTAGCGCGTGTCGGAAACTATGTATTTGGCGGCCACGTCCAGCGCGGTCACGAAGCCGGCACAGGCTGCATTCAGGTCGAAAGTCCCTGCTCTCGTGGCCCCCAGCCGGTGTTGCAGCACGGCGGCGGTGGAGGGCGACACATATTCCGGCGTGTCGGTGGCCACGATGAGCAGGTCCAGTTCGTCGGGGCGCACGCCGGCGCGGGCCAGCGCCTGCCGGGCCGCGTGCTCGCACAGGTCAGCCACCGATTCGTCGTCGGCGCACCAGCGGCGCGAGCGAATATTCACGTTCTGGCGCAGCCAAGTGTCCACGTCCTCGCCCAGCAGCTCGTTGAAGTAGCTATTCGGCAGCTCCCGCGCCGGCGCGTAGGAGCCGGTAGCAGTGATAAGCGCGCGGCGTCCGGTAGCAGTCTGCATAGCGCTAAATCGTTACGGCGCCGTCCACGCTCAGCACCGTGCCCGAAATGAAGCCGGCCTCGTCGGAAGCCAGGAACAGGTAGGCGCTGGCAATGTCCTCCGGCGTGCCCAGGCGGCGCAATGGCGTTCGGCTTTTCATCAGGTCAATGACTTTTTCCGGGATGGTGTCCATCATGTCGGTGGCGATAAAGCCGGGGGCCACCGCATTCACCGTGATGTTGTATTTGCCCAGCTCGCGGGCCAGCGTCTTGGTCAGGCCGATGAGGCCGGCTTTGGTGGCCGCGTAGTTGGCCTGCCCGAAGTTGCCATACAGCCCCACCACCGAGGAGGTGTTGATAATGCGCCCGCGCTGCTGCGCTTCCATAAACGGAGCCACCGCCTGGGTGCAGACGAACACGCCGGTCAGGTTCACATCGAGTACCTGCTGCCACTGGGCCAGCGTCATCTTGCGCAGCGTGGCGTCGCGGGTGATGCCGGCGTTGTTTATCAGCACGTCGATGCGGCCAAACTGCTCGTGCACGGCCTGGGCAGCGGCGGCCACCTGCTCGGGCTGGGTGGTGTTCACGATGGCCATCACGGCCACGCCGCCTGCCGCTTCAATCTCGCCGAGCGTGGCTTTCGCCTTGGCCTTATCAATGTCCCAAATAACCACTTTAGCCCCCTCGGCGGCAAAGCGCAGAGCCGATACCCGCCCGATGCCGCTGGCCCCGCCGGTGATGATGACAACTTTATCCTGTGCTCGTTTCATGCTGGTTGTTAATGCAGCATGAAAGTACCCGGACCCGCTACCGGCCCGGGCTCGCCCCGAAAGAAAGCCTGGGTGGACTTAAGCCCGTTTCAGAGAATTGTTGAATGATAACATTTTTAATTTCAGTGCATTAAATGGCAAAGCCAGCTGCCGGACCTGTATCGTCCGAACTCGCCCAGAAACGTCAGCGGCTGGTTGTAGCAAGGCCACTTGGGCCCCAGCTACAACCAGCCGCTGACGTTTCTGGGCGAGTTCGGCTGCTGCTACACGAGCTGCCGCAGCGCCATCTCGAACGAGCGTTGCGCAATGCCCGTGGGCTGCGCGTTCTCGGCGTGGGTGCGCTCCAACGCGGCACCAATGATGCGCGAGGTATCGGCGAAAATGGCCTGGTCGGTGATTTCCGCGCCGGTTTCCATCAGGTAGGCAAATACGCGGGCCATTCCGCAGTTGGCGATGAAATCGGGAATGACGGCCGCGCGCTCGTCGGCAAACACGCCGGTGGGGCCGAAGAAAATCTCGGGGTCGGCAAACGGCACGTTGGCCCCGCAGCTGATGACCTTGAGGCCGCCGGCTAGCAGCTGTTCCACCTGCCCGCGCGTTACGAGCCGTGATGCGGCGGCCGGAATGAAAATATCGGCCCCAATGGACCATACTTTCTCATTCACTTCCTCAAAGGAGAGCAGATTATCACCGGCCAGCGAATTGCCCTGCCGCGCCAGCAGCAGCGCCCGAATTTCCTCCAGTCCCAGCCCGTCGGTGCTGAGCAAGCCGCCGGCCCGGTCGATAATGCCCACAATGCGAACGCCCTGCCCGGCCAAGTAGTAAGCCGCCGCCGCGCCCACGTTGCCCCAGCCTTGGATGATGGCGCGCTGACCCGCCAACTCGGTATTGGGCCACAGGCGGTAGTAGTGGCGCACGGCCTCGGCCACGCCGTAGCCGGTGATGAGGTCGGCCACGGTGTATTTGCGGGCCAGGTTAGGGGAGAAAGTGGCATCTTCTACCACCTTGATTACGCCCTGGCGCAGCTGGCCCAGCTTCTGAATTTTTTGAGGCTCGGTAGCGCGGTAATATCCGTTCACCACGCCTTCCTGCGGGTGCCAGAGGCCATATTCCTCCGTAATGGCGATGACCTCGTGAATCTCGTCCACGTTCAGGTCGCCGCCAGTACCGTAATAGTTTTTTAGCAGCGGAAACACGGCGCGGTACCAACGCTCGAGCACGCCGCGCTTGCGGGGGTCCTGCGGGTCGAAATTGATGCCCGACTTGGCCCCGCCAATGGCCGGCCCCGACACCGTGAACTTCACTTCCATGGTTTTGGCCAGGCTTTCTACCTCGCGCTTGTCCAGGCCCTTGCGCATGCGGGTGCCGCCCCCGGCCGCCCCACCCCGCAGCGAATTGATAACGACCCAGCCCTCGGCTTCGGTTTCGGCATCCTTCCATTCGAAGACGATTTCGGGGCGTTTGTTCTCAAATTTGGCGAGCAGGTCGAGCATTATCAGGGAAAAATGGGTGGGAAAAGCGGCCAGCCGGCCGTTCGGCAAAGGTAGCCATCCCCCCTGATGTAGGCGTAAAACCAGAAAATACCAGCAACAATCTTCACTAATACATGAAATTACGTAAATATTTAAGTATCTTATAAATGATAAACCCACTTACCCATATTTTGCGTATTCGTTCGGAACTACAGCCAATTGCTAAACGTCTTGCAGCAGTAGCCCCAAAGTATTGCACTTATCCTACACTTCCATTTACTTCTCACTTTTATTGACTTCATGAAACCATTGCATTCGCGTGTAGAAGCGCAACAGTTGGACCGTGCCGCGGCTATGCTCAAGGTTCTCTCCCACCCCAAAAGACTCGCCATTGTAGACTTATTGGGGAAGACCAAAGGCAAGGACAGCCAGATGTCGGTGACCGATATCTACCAGGCACTGGACTTGCCGCAGGCCATTGCTTCGCAGCACCTCATCACCCTCAAGGACCGGGGCGTGCTGAAATCGAGCAAAATCGGCACAAAGATTTACTACTCTTTGGCCGTGCCACAACTGATGAAGGTTATCGACACCCTCGAAGACTACTCGGGCCGCATTTAATTACCAGCGGCTTTCCTTTCCGTTCTGCCAGATGAGGCTGCCCCGCAAGAGGCAGCCTTTCTTTTTGCCGCCCACCTAAGCGCCAGCGGCCAAAAACGCGTTGTGCAGTGCCAGCACCTGGGGCAGCAGCGGCTGCGCGTTGTCGTTCACGAGCACGTAGTCGGCGCGCTGCATTTTCTCTTCCTCGCTTAGCTGCTTGGCCATGATGGCGGCTACGTCGGTAGCCGAGCGTTGCGGGTCGCGTCGGAGCACGCGGGCCGTGCGGACGGCCAAAGGCGCAAACACGGTAATGATGCGGTCGAGCTGCTTATAAGAGCCCGCCTCAAAAAGCAGTGCGGCCTCCTTCAGCACGTAGGGGTGGCCGGCCTGCTGCTGCGTGTTGGCCCAGCGCTCAAAATCGGTGCCCACGTGCGGGTGCACCAGGCTATTGAGCTGGGCTAGGCGGGCCGGGTTGTTGAACACCATGCCTGCCAGCGCAGGCCGGTTGAGTTGGCCCGTCGCGTCGTAGGTATCGGGGCCAAAAGCAGTCAATAGCTCAGTACGCAATGCTACATCGTTCTCCATCACCCAACGGGCGCGGGTATCTGCATCGTACACCGGCACGCCCAACGCATGAAACAAACGGCTGGCGATGCTCTTGCCCGAGCCGATACCGCCGGTAATGCCAATGCGTAGCATATGCTGAGAAAAAGTTAATGAATAATCAGCGCCGTACTACATGCACGCGCACGGCATCGACCGAAGCTCGCATTCGGGCCGGAGCAACCAGGGTCACTTCCGCGTTGCCTTCCTTATCGGGGGCAGGCACTGCCACTGCATACGCGCTGGGCAGCACTTGCACCAGACTCGACGGCCCACGAAACGTGACGACTGCCGGCGTGAACGTGGCTTTGTAGCGCCGGGCCGAATCGGCGGGCAGCACCAGTGGCAGGCGGCGGCTTACGTAACGGTCGAAGGTCAGGCGCAGCGTGTCGCCCGACCATTCGTTCACCTGCACTCCTTCGAGGGCATTTTGCAGGCCGCGCCGCCACGACTCGTCGGGCAGGTAGCGGGTGCCAGGGTAGGGCACTGGGCGCAGGTCGGCCGGGTGCGTGCCCCAGCCCAAATTGGCTCGTAGCAACCGCCAGCCCTGGCCCGTTACAGTTACGGCTACCTTGGCCGGCAGCGGCCGCAACGGCACATACCGAGCCGAGTCGTAGTGCCAGTTCAGCGGGAAATTCAGACGGGTAGTGTAGGTTTTGTTCAGCGCATTCATCTGCCAGAACAGGCCTGCTGCCAACAAGCAGGCCGTGATGGCCCGGTAAAAGCTGGGCTCCTGGCCCGCGAAGGGACGCACAAACCAGCGTAGCAGCCGGCCCGCCCGGTTCAGCGGCCCGTCCATGAGTTACGAGGCGATGGTATCGCCCGCGGTGCCCGCCGCCGCCTTCGTGCCCACTTCGCGGGCAATGGCCGAGCGGTCGAAACGCAGCTTAGTGCCGCGGTCTACTTCCACTACTACGGTATCGTCGGTGAGGTCGACCACAAGGCCATGGAGGCCGCCGATGGTCACAATGCGCGAGCCCTTGGCCAGGGCCTGGCGGAAGTTCTTGGCATCAGCCGTACGTTTCTGCTGGGGGCGAATCATGAAGAAATACACCACCAGGCCAATGGCAACCGGGAACAGGAGTTGCATGTAGCCGCCGCCATCGGCAGCTTGCAATAAGAGGGTCAGGAACATGGTTCGAAAGTAAAAGGCTTACAGAGGTTTGTCGGCGGCGGGGTTGGTCAGCACGTTGCCCTTGATGGCAATGGTTGTGATGTTGGGCTGGGTGTTGGCCCGCACCGCCACCTGCTTGTTGATGATGCCTTGCTTGCCGCGGCTGTCGAACTGCACCTCCATGGTACCCTGTGCGCCGGGGGCCACAGGCTCCTTGGTCCAACTGGGCGTGGTGCAGCCGCACGATGCGGTGGCATCGGCAATGAGCAGCGGCGACTTGCCGGTGTTGGTGAACGTGAAGGTGTGATGCACCTTGGTATCGGGCTTAATGTCGCCGAAATCAAACTCCGACTCGGTAAATTTCATCACCGGAGCGTTCGGGTTGGGCGCTTCATTTTCGCTCACCACGTTGGGGTTGTCCACGGTGGGATTGGCGGTGTCGTTGGTCACGGTGGCACCGGCGTTTACGCCTTCGACACCAGCTTCGGCAGTTTTGTCGCGGTTGCAGGCAACCAGCGAAAGCGCGGCGGCCAGAATCAGGTAATGCTTCATGGGGTTGAAAAGTTGTTTGAATCGTCAGTCATCCTGAGCTTGCGAAAGACCTCATTACCGCCGAACAATTTGTTCTACCGGGGTAAGGTCCTTCGCAAGCTCAGGATGACAGACAGTGCACAACCGTCTAAAATTACAGCTTGTCGATAATGCTTTGGGCAAACTGGCTGGTACTGGCTTTGCCACCAAGGTCGCCGGTGCACTCTTCCTGGTTCATCAGCGTCGCTTCCAGCGCCTTGTCAATTTGCTCCGCCAAGGCGTGCTCGCCGAGGTAGTGCAGCATCATGATGGCCGAGCGGAGCAGGGCGGTGGGATTGGCTTTGCCCTGACCAGCAATGTCGGGAGCCGAACCGTGCACCGCTTCAAACACGGCCATGTTGTCGCCGATGTTAGCGCCGGCCACCACGCCCAGGCCGCCCACAAGGCCAGCGCACAGGTCGGAGAGGATGTCGCCGAACAGGTTGGTAGTCACCACCACATCGAACTGCTCGGGCTTGTTCACGAGCTGCATGCACATGTTGTCGATGATTTTATCCTCGAACACAATCTGCGGAAACTCGTTGCTGGCCTCTTTGCAGGCATTAAGCATCAGCGTGCCAGCCATTTTCAGGATGTTGGCTTTGTGGGCCAGAGTCACCTTTTTGCGGCCGTGTTTGGCAGCGTAAGCGAAGGCCGCACGACAGATTTTACGCGAGCCTTCCACTGTGATGCGGTTGAAGGAATCGGCAATGCCGAGGCGCTCGTCCCACACTTCGAGGCCGGAGTACAGGCCTTCGGTGTTCTCGCGGAACAGCACCAGGTCGATGCCCTCGTAGCGGGTATGGATGCCTTCCGTGGTTTTGCTGGGCCGCACGTTCTGGTAGAGGTCGTACTTCTGGCGCAGCGTCACGTTGATGCTGCGGAAGCCTTTACCCACCGGCGTCGTAATCGGGCCTTTGAGGGCCACCTTATTTTTTTCCAGCGACTTCAGCAGCGAGGTTGGAATCAGCTCGCCCGATTGGTCAAACGTAGTCTGGCCGGCGTTCTGCTCTTCCCACTGAATGGGCACCTGGGCAGCGGTAAAAATATCGGTTACCGCTTTCGTGATTTCGGGGCCTATGCCGTCGCCGGGAATAAGGGTTACTACGTGCATTGTACTGGTAATAAAGGACTGAATGAGAAAGCAAAGAACGGAATGAGTGAATGAGCGAAGGCTGATATTTCATCGGCCATTCCCCCATTCCCTCATTCCGTCAAGTACTTAGGCACCCGTAAAAAAATTAAGCGCCCTTGCGGGAATTGATTTGGTTGATAAGCTGGTCGACATCGCCGAGCAATTGCTCAGCCTTGGATTTAGCGTCGGAAATCACGCGCTGGCCTTCGCTTTTGGCCGAAGACTGGCCGGTGGCTTCGCGGCTGGTGACAAGGCTATCGGTGAGGTCGGCGAGTACCGAGCGGTACTTCTCGAGCTGGTAGCTGAGCCAGGAACGGGTTTCGGTGCCGGTTTCGGGGGCATAGAGCAAGCCAAGGGCTGCGCCGGTGAGGGCGCCGCCCGCGAAGCACAGGATGCCGGTGGTGGTTTTGCTGGCCATGGTCGTCGGGATTGAGGAAGTTAGGTGAGAACAGATTCAGCCGGGAATACGCAGAACGGCGGCTGTAGATGCAAAAGTGGCTATATCGGCTCAATGTTCAGCCAAAGGCTCTTTAGTTGCCGTGCCTACTGGTTGTCGAGCAAGCCGCGGCCCGACTTGCGAATCTCGCCGCTGGCGGCCAAATCCGTTGCAAGCTTGTCGAGAATACCGTTCACAAATTGCTTGCTCTTGGGTGTGCTGTAGAGCTTGCTGATTTCAATGTACTCGTTGATAGTGACTTTGACCGGAATGCCGCGGAACAACTGCATTTCGGTGAGGGCCATTTTCAGGATGATTTTATCGAGCAGGGCTACCCGCTCCACGTCCCAGTTCTGTACCGAGCCGGCGATGAGCTTTTCCATCTTGTCGTCCTCGATGAGCGTTTGCTTGTAGAGGGTTTCGGCAAATTCGCGGTCGTCGGCCCAGTTGGCCGAAAGGTTCATCAGCTCCTGCGTGGGCTCGGCGGCGAAGGGCAGCATTTTCAGCGTCTTCAACACCAGGTTGCGCACGATGGGCCGGTTTTCCTCCCAGTTCAAATCATCCGATTCCAGCTGGCGCGGTAAAGCGTCCCCTTTGAAAACAAAGTCTTTGTAGAGATGACGCAGGATTTCGAGGTCCGTGTCGTAGTCCATATCGGGCTGGTCGATGTCCTTGCCCGTGAGGTAAGTCCGCACGGTTTCGTCGGCCTTCATTTCCTCCCAGGCGGCACGAAGGGCCTGCAGCTCCTCGTTGCCTTCCCAGGCCAGCTTGCGCCGGATGGTCTGGCCCTGAAGCTGTTCGTTGGCCATTAGCTTGGCAATGGCTTTGTTCTGGTGCAGGCGGGTAGCATCCAGGGCATCCTCGCGCGGCCCAAGGCGGCGGCGCTCCTCGCGGCTCTGCTCTTCCTCAATCACGCCGAGCAAAGCAGCCGGCAGGTTCAGCAAGTGCAGGTACTGGTCGTGGATGCTTTCGGCGCCCACCAGCAGCTGTCCGCCGTAAAATTCACCGTCCTTCTTCACCTGGTTCTGGAAGGAGTTGATGGCATCGGTCACCGCTTTATCCACGGCTTTGTCGTCCGTTTTCTCGGGCATGACGCCGGTGCGGTACCAGTCACGCAGCTGGGCTTCGCCCATCTTGCGCTGGCCTTCCAGCTGGCGGCGGTCGGGCGCCTCTTTCGCCGTCAGGTCGGGTTCGAAAGCAGCCGCGATGCGGTCCTGCGCCAGCATCAAATCGGCTCCCACCGCCTGGTGGTAGGAGTAGAGCGACTGCATGACTTTGATACGGAGGAGGCGGCGGTTGAGCATTTTTTAATTGTTAGTTGCTGGTTGTCAGTTATTAGTTGCTGATTGTTAA
Source organism: Hymenobacter glaciei (assembly GCF_039539585.1). Lineage (NCBI taxonomy): Bacteria > Pseudomonadati > Bacteroidota > Cytophagia > Cytophagales > Hymenobacteraceae > Hymenobacter > Hymenobacter glaciei. The sequence goes on from NZ_BAABDK010000017.1 coordinate 500,954, forward strand.
TTGCCAGAATAATCTAACAACTGACAACCAGCACCCAACAACTAGTAAGTGGACTTCACTCGGCCCACGTTGGCGATGCGCTCCTTGGCCTGCTTAATAGCGGCGGCCTGCGGGTGCGTGCCTTCTTCTTCGGCCTTGGCCAAAACCTGGAGGGTGAAATCGTAGATTTTTTCGGTCTGGGTAAGGGCGCCTTGGCGGCTGCCCCCCGTCACTTCGGAGTACACATTGATGAGGCCGCCGGCGTTGATGAGGAAGTCGGGGGCGTATACGATGCCGCGGCGCACGAGCTCGGGGCCGTGCTGGTTTTCGTTTTTGAGCTGGTTGTTGGCGCAGCCGGCCACCACGCGAGCCTTCAGGCGCGGAATGGTGTCGTCGTTGAGCGTAGCACCCAAGGCGCAGGGCGAGTAAATGTCCATTTCCTGGTCATAAATCTCGTCGAGGCCCACAGCGGTGGCGCCGAAGCGGTTGGCGGCATCCAGCGCACGGTCTTCGTAGTAGTCAGTCACGATGAGCTTGGCGCCCTCTTTCTGGAGGTGCTCCAGCAGGTAGGTGCCCACATGGCCCGTGCCCTGCACGCCAATGCGCTTGCCGGCCAAACTCTCCGAGCCGAATGCCTTTTTAGCGGCAGCCTTCATGCCCATGTACACGCCGTAAGCCGTTACCGGCGAGGGGTCGCCGCTGCCGCCCATGCTTTCGGGCAGACCAGCTACGTGCTTGGTTTCCATGCGGATGTACTCCATGTCCTTGGTGGTCATGTTCACATCTTCGGCGGTGATGTACTTGCCGTTCAGGTTCTTCACGAAGCGGCCAAACTTGCGCAGCAGAGCTTCGGTCTTCAGCGTCGCCGCATCGCCGATGATGACGGCCTTGCCACCGCCCAGGTTCAGGCCCGAAATGGCCGCCTTGTAAGTCATGCCGCGCGAAAGGCGCAGCACGTCGTTCAGTGCTTCGGCGTCCGAAGCATAGTGCCACATGCGGGTGCCGCCAAGGGCTGGCCCGAGCACGGTGTTGTGAATGCCGATAATGGCCTTGAGGCCGGTCTCGTGGTCGTGGCAAAACACGACCTGCTCGTGCTGATGCTCGGCAATCTGGCCGAAAATCGACTCGGGGGCGACTATCTGGGTTTCAATCATGGGATGGAGATTGAGGATGTGGGAATTTGGGAGGGTTGGGAACAGTGCGGCGTAACTTTGTTGAAGTCTTATACGGAAAAACCGGAACCTCATGCAGAGCGCCGCGAGGCATCTCGCTCGGCGAGGCAATTCAATCGGTAAAATGATTGATTACCACTGCAAGCAAGATGCCTCGCGGCGCTCTGCATGACGGTCCGGTTTCTCTTTCAGGCCGCAAAAGTACCGCTATTTTCCCGAACCGGCCTCTTTCCAATCCTGCTTGTGCGCGCATTATCCGCCGTTAACCCATTCATTTTCCGCTATAAGTGGCATTTCCTCGCTGGGGTGCTGTTTGTGGCGCTGAGCACGCTGCTGGCCATTTTTCCGGCCCAGCTGGTTCGCTATGCGTTCGACCTGGTAAACGAGGGCATTGACCTCTATCATCTCTATGCCGGCACCGAAGCGCAGAAAGGCGTGTACCAGCTGTTTGGGCGCAACGTGCTGTTCTACGGCGTGCTCATCATTGTGCTGGCGCTGGGCCGCGGCATCTTCCTGTTCTTCATGCGCCAGACGCTGATTGTGATGTCGCGCCACATCGAAAACGACCAGAAGAACCAGATTTACCAACACTATCAGTCGCTGCCGCTCAGCTTTTACCGCCGCCACAGCACCGGCGACTTGATGTCGCGCATTTCGGAAGATGTGAGCCGGGTGCGCATGTACCTCGGGCCGGCCATCATGTATTTCCTGCAGCTGGTGCTGCTGTTTCTGCTCATCGTGCCACTCATGCTTATGGTGAACGTGAAGCTGACCCTGTATACACTGCTGCCGCTGCCTGTTCTCTCAGTTAGCATCTTCTACGTCAACAACCTGATTGAGCGGAAGTCCGATGAAATCCAACGGGCACTGTCGGGCATGACGACCTTCGTGCAGGAAGCTTTCTCAGGGATTCGGGTGCTGAAATCCTTCGTGCGGGAGCAGGATTCGCATGCGCAATTTTCCGCGGCGAGCAACGAGTACAAGGAGAAGTCGCTGAGCCTGAACTTCGTGAACTCATTATTTTTCCCGCTCATTCTCTTCCTCATTGGCCTGAGTACGCTCATCACCGTGTGGGTAGGCGGCCAGGAAGTTATCCGCGGCACCATCACGACGGGCACCATTGCCGAATTCCTGATTTACGTGAACCTGCTCACTTGGCCGGTGACGGCGCTGGGCTGGACGTCGTCCCTGGTGCAACGCGCCGAAGCCTCGCAGGCCCGCATCAATGAATTCCTAGACCAGAAAACTGATATTGTTTCGCGCCAGAACGTGCAGCGCGAACTCGCCGGTGACATTGTTTTTGAAAACGTGTCCTTCACCTATCCCGACACTGGAATTCAGGCTCTGAAAAATGTGAGTTTCCGCGTGAAGCCGGGCCAGACGCTGGCTGTTATCGGCAACACCGGCTCGGGCAAGAGCACCGTGGCTGCGCTGCTCTGCCGCCTCTACGACGTGACAGCCGGCGATATTAAAATAGACGGGACCGATGTGCGCGACTACTCGCTGCGTGCCCTGCGCGGCCAGATTGGCTACGTGCCGCAGGACGTGTTCCTCTTCTCCGACACCATCCGCAATAACATCAACTTCGGCCTCGATGAGCCCGACGAGGCCCGGATGCTGCAGGCCGCCCGCGATGCCGACGTGTATGAGAACATCCTTGCTTTTCCCGAAGGCTTCGAGACCAAGGTGGGCGAGCGCGGCATCACACTTTCTGGCGGCCAGAAGCAGCGCGTGAGCATGGCCCGCGCCTTGGTGAAAGAACCCAAAATTCTGATTCTGGATGACTCGCTGTCGGCCGTCGATACCAAGACGGAGAATGCCATTCTCGGCAGCCTGCAGCGTATTATGGCGGCGCGCACCAGCCTCATCATCTCGCACCGCGTGAGCTCGGTGAAGCTGGCCGATGAAATCCTCGTGCTCGACGACGGCACCATTGTGCAGCACGGCACCCACGACGCGCTCATGGCCGAAACCGACGGCCTCTACCGCGCCCTCTACGACCGCCAGTTGCAGACCGAAGAAGCGTAAGTGTAGCGCAGGCTTTTAGTCCGCGAATTCAACTAACTCACTCGCAGACCAAAAGTCCGCGCTACTGCTATGAACCAGCGCCTCGCTCACGTCACTCTGCTCGTCCGCAACTACGACGAGGCCATTGCCTTCTACACCACCGTGCTGGGGTTTAGGCTGACCTCGGACCTAGACATGGGCGATGGCAAGCGCTGGGTGGTAGTGGCACCGCCCGGCGCGGCTGGCTGCAGCTTACTCCTGGCCGAAGCCAAAACTGATGAAGAGAAACAAGGCGTGGGCCGCCAGGGAGCCGGTCGCATCTGGTTATTCTTGCACACCGACGATTTTTGGCGCGACCATCCGGTATTGCAAAGCCGGGGCCTGCGGTTTCTCGAAATACCACGCAGTGAAGTGTATGGCCACGTGGCGGTGTTCGAAGACTTGTATGGCAATAAGTGGGACCTGCTGGAGCCATTAGGCGACTAGTTAGAACCAATTAAAAAGGCCCATTACGCTCAGCGTAATGGGCCTTTTTAATTGTGTTAGCACGGAGACTTACTGCCCAATCATCACACGGCGCATGCCGGTTTTCTCATAGGCTGTGCAGCGCACAATGTAGGCCCCGGCTGGCAGCTGCCCTACGTTGAGGACGGCCGGGGTCTGTCCATTCATCATGGTATAGGTAAGGACCGGGCGGCCGCCGCCATCGGATACTTCGACGCGGGTTGGGCCGGGATTATCGGTTTTCACCGTGAGCTTGCCGCCCACCGCTTCAGCCTTCACCTTAATGGCGTTGGGGTTGGCGGCCGGCGTTTCGGGCGCGGGCGCAATCTTGGAAGCGCCGTTGGGGTCGGTAACTGGGGCGGCGGCAACCGGCGCAGGTGCTACCGCGCCGTTGGGCAAAATAGCCTCTTCTTTGGCTGGGGCAGCGGGAGCAGTGGTGGGTGCGGGCGCAGCCGGAGCTGGGGTTTGGGCGTGCGCAGCTACCGAAGCTAAGGCGCTGGCCAGTACAAGTAGTAATATCTTTTTCATAACTTGGATACCAATGGGAATGGGTAAAATTGCTTGTGTAAAGCTAAGCAATTCTGGGGCCGCTTCTGCCACATTCGTCATGTTGGCCACGGTTGGCAGCGGAAAAGTGGCAGGCTTTTTAAAACTTTATTTGCCCCTGGCTTGCACCAGACGCAAATAAACCCTTACCTTTGTCGCTCCAATACCAACGGGGTGTAGCGTAGCCTGGTATCGCGCCAGCATGGGGTGCTGGAGGTCGTAGGTTCGAATCCTGCCACTCCGACGGAAGAGCAACTGCTCTCTCAAAAGCCTTCGAACTCTCGGGTTCGAAGGCTTTTTTCGGCCGCTTACTATTGGAAATAAAACCGGTCGCCCCATCGGCCGGCTTTCGGGGTGTAGCGCAGCCCGGTAGCGCGCGTCGTTCGGGACGACGAGGCCGTAGGTTCGAATCCTGCCACCCCGACCCGAGAACTGAAAAGGCCCGCATCAGCACTGATGCGGGCCTTTTTTATGCGCCGGTCATACTACCTGGGGCGCACGCAGCGTTGGAGGGCGCCCATTGCTTTGCGGGCTTTATTTCCTTTTCACCATTTTTTCTTCATGAAAAAGACCATTCTTTCCGCCTTTTTACTATCTGCAGCCCAATTGGCCCACGCCCAAAGTATTCCGGCTGGCACTATCTCATTAGGAGGCAGCGTGGGCTACAGCCGCAGCACCAGTAAAACCAGTGGCACATCGGGCAACAACACAAGTTCGACCGAAACGAATAGTAGCCAGTTTAATATTTCGCCCTCGGTCGGTTATTTCGTGCTTGACAACCTGCAGGTTGGATTGAATCTGGGCTATAGTTCCGTACGTCAGCCTTACACGACATCCTCGTTGCCCTACTATTCTCTACCCGAGCCCGGGCCCCAAACGCGGCTTAGCGTGGGGCCGTTTGTGCAGTACTATAAAATGGTGAGCGAGCAGTTCGGGTTCACAGGTAATTTGGGAGCGGGTTATCAGCGGGAGCATTATCAGACCTATTACGGTGGTAACAGTACCTCCCCGGACCTTCTCGAAATTAACGGGTCAGGATTTTATGCGGGCCTCACGCCGGGCATTGTGTTCTTCCCCATTCCCAGGCTGGGCCTTAATGCCTCGATGGGGGCTTTGGCGTACAACCACTCCAACTACAAATACCCGACCGGAGTCAATGTTGTGGGACCGGTAGACTACACGAACACGACGAGCTACTTCGGCGCAAACTTTGGCTTGAGCCAGCTGCAATTTGGTGGCACGTACTATTTTGGCCGCTAACCGGTAATCCGACCTGCCAAGCAAAATAGAAAGCCTTCCGGCCAAATGGCTGGAAGGCTTTTTTGCGTCTAAGCTAAGGAGTTAGCTGCGATTTGAGACAAGTCAGTAGAAGAAGTAATTATATTTATGCTGCCAACAATTTAGCGCTGGCAAATTGCTGCACCCTTTCCCGGTAACCATGAAAACAACGCTTATCCTACTGGCGCTGCTCAGTGCCACCGGTTTCGCCCCGCAGGGCGCACAGGCCCAATGCCACGCGGCCTTTTTTCCGTACGCAGCCTACCACCACAGCCACCAGCGCGACTCCTGCGCCGTGAAAAAGCCCTTCTTGCCGGGCCGCATCGGCGGTTCTGTTGGCTTGTTGGGAATGTCGGACCGGACGAGTACACCCTACCTGGGAATGGATGCTGAGGCCCACTACTGGCTGCTACCCCGGTGGAGCGCCGGCCTGCGCGGCAGCTACACCGGCCAGATGCCCGCCGCCAATACGCCCGCCGATGCTTACGCGGGAGCGGCGCAGCCACGGTTGGTGCTCTTCAGCGCAACCTGGACCAACCAACTGCTGCTGGCAGAAAACGCTCGGTGGCGGCTGGCCGCTGAGGTAGGCGCGGGCCTGGGCGGGGCCAGCCTCTACGACAAAGCCCAGCAAGTACAAAGCTCAAACCAACCCTGCGGCTGCACCACGGCCAAACGGCTCGACACGGCCGTAGCGCCCGTATCGGAACTGGGGCTGGCAGCCACTTACAAACTCAAGCGTGCCGACGGGCCGTGGCTGACAGTTCGCGGCGGCTACCGGCAGTGGTATGCCAGCGCACCATTTGGCTCATCCGACCAATTTTCGGCCTATCTGCTGAGCGTGGGTGTGAGCGTGCCTGACATTACGCGCAAGCGCTAGCGTAATAACTGCCTACTTCACGCCAACCCATACTTCCGACTCTTCGTTGGCGCCGAAACGTTCGAGGTAGAAGTTGCCTCGCTGCGTAAGCTTCTGCTTTTTCACTGCTTCGAACGCGGCGGGATAGAGCTTGTTGGGCGCCAGCAGGTAGCTCACGCCACTAAGGCGGGCCGCCAGCACCCGCTGCCCGGCCGGCACCACGCGGTACCGAAAGCCGGCGGGCAGCGGCTGCACAGTATCGGCCACTACAAGGCCAATGAAAGCCGCAATCGTGTCGTGGGCCGTTTCGGGGTCGTTGAGGTAGAGGTTGGCAAGGTCGCCGTGCAGGCCCGCCTGAGCGTCTTTCGCCTGGCGGAAGAGCTTGCCAAAGGCATCGCCGGTAACCGCGCCGTGGAAAGGCTGGCCCGCCAGGTAGAGCGGGGCAGCAGTGGTTTCGAGGGTGACTTTCGGTTCGCGGGTGCCGCCGAGGTAGACGTAGACGCCGGCCGCGACAAGGGTGAGCAGGATGACGGCGAGGAAGAGGTAACGCATGACGCTTCGCTTAATGAAGAATTAGGGATGAAGAATGAGGAATAGAAGCGCCAGCATTATTTGGATGGGAGTTCTTCCTTCTTCATTCCTGATTCTTCATTAACAACAATGTACTGCATGCGGTAGAGCTGGGCATAGTAGCCACCTTCGATGCGCAGGAGCTCCTCGTGGGTGCCGGTTTCCTTAATTTCCCCTTTGTCGAGCACGATGATTTTGTCGGCTTTCTGAATGGTGCTCAGGCGGTGGGCAATGACGAGCGAAGTGCGGCCCTGCATCAGCTTTTCAATGGCTTGCTGAATGAGCTCCTCAGTCTCTGAGTCGACGGAGGAGGTAGCTTCGTCGAGCACAATGATGTGCGGCTGGTACACCATGGCCCGCACGAAGCTGATAAGCTGGCGCTGGCCCACCGAAAGCGTGGCGCCGCGCTCCATCACGGGGTAGCCGAGGCCTTCGGGCAGGCGCTCGATGAAGCGGCGGGCTCCCACCAGGTCGGCCGCTTCCCAGATTTGTTCGTCGGTAATGGTGTGGTTGCCGAGCGTGATGTTGTCGCGGATGCTGCCGGCGAACAGGAAAACGTCCTGCAGCACAATGCCGATTTGGCGACGCAGCAGGCCGAGGTCGTACTCGCGCAGGTCGCGCCCGTCGATGCAGATGCTGCCTTCCTGGATGTCGTAGAACCGGCTGAGCAGGTTGATGATGCTGGTTTTGCCTGCGCCGGTCGCGCCCACGAAGGCAATGGTCTGGCCGGGCTTCACGTGGAAGCTGATGTCCTTGAGCACCCAGTCGGGCTCGTTGTAGGCGAACTTAACGTGCTTAAACTCCACGTCGCCGGTTAGCTCAGCGGGGGCGAAAGTGCCGCTGGGCGCCACCAGGTCCTGGTTGTCTAGCAGCTTAAGCAGGCGCTCGGTGCTGACGAGGCCGAGCTGCAGGGTGTTGAACCGGTCGGCAATCTGGCGAATGGGCCGAAAGAACAGCGCGTTGTACATGATGAAGGCGATGAGCGCGCCTTTCGAAATCGAGCCCTCAATCTGACCCTGGGCGGCGTACCACACCAGCAGGCCCACGCCGATGGCGCCCAGCACTTCGGCCACCGGAAAGTAGATGCTGTAGTAGAGCACCGAGCGGATGTTGGCGTCGGTGTGCTCGCGGTTGATGGCTTCAAACTTGCGGAATTCGCGCTCTTCGTTATTGAAAATCTGGACCACGTTCATGCCCGTGAGGTGTTCCTGCACGAAGGAATTGAGCTTGGCCACGGCCGTGCGCACATCCTGAAAAGAGCCCTTGATTTTCTCCTTGAACACGTAGGTGCTGAACAGCAACGGCGGGATAACCGACAGGCTGATGAGCGTGAGCCGCCAGTCGATGTAGAACATGAAGGCCATGATGAACAGCAGCTGCAGAATGTCGCCCACCATGGCCGCCAGGCCCTCGCTGAAGACGTCGGACAGGGTTTCGACGTCGGAGATATTTCGTGTTACCAGCACGCCAATGGGCGTCTGGTCGAAGAACCTGAGCTTGAGGCTGAGCAGGTGGCGGTAGAGGTCGGTGCGGATGTCGCGCACGATGTACTGGCCCAGCCAGCCGCCGTAGTACGTCTGCAAGTAGCTCACCCCGGCGTGGGCCACCAGCAGCACCAGCAACAGCATGAACATGAAATTCAACCCCTTCGTGTCGCCCTGCTCGATGCTGACATCGACCATGCGCTGAATGAGGAAGGGCCGCAGCGTGCCCAGCACGGCCGTGGCGATGGTAAGCACAATCAGGCCGATGAACACGCGCCGGTAGGGACGCACGTAGCCGAGCAGGCGGCGCAGCACGGCCCAGTCGAAGACCTGGCCGGTTTTGGTGGCGGAAGTGGTGGGGTCCATAAGTAGGGCAAAGGTCGGTAAGAACAAGCACCCGGGCCCGGAGTTTGCGGGCCAGCGGTGGGTTTTACGCGCCAGGTGGCAACGTGCCGACGGATTACCGGGCCAATGCCGCATCTTTAGGCCGGCGTCCTTTCCCCGCCGCTTTCTGCTACCATGTTCCTATTGCTTCGTCGCCTGTGCTTGTGCGCAGGCTTGCTGCTGGCCGCTGGCGCGGCCCGGGCCCAAACCATCAACGTGGAGGCCGTGACCCGGTACTGGCAGATTACCGACGGCCTGCGGCAGAACCAGCCCCTTACCGACCAGATGTGGCGCGATTTCCTGGAAATCCCGGGCAATAAGATTTACGTGCGCGGCATCTACTCGGCTGCCAACCTGGTGAACTACCGCCGGGCCATCGACGTGGTGTACATGCCGCGCTACGACTCGTTGCTGCAAGCCAAACTCAAGGCCAAGGTGTGGTACTACGTGCTGGTGAACGACTACAAAGTGCGCGAGCCCGAGTACCGCCGCTACGTCGCCAGCCTCACGCAAGGTGCTGCTGCCCTCGACCAGATGTACCAGTACGCCTACCCGCAGCTGCCCCCCGCGGCACGCACCAAAGTAGCCAAGCTGAACATTTATTACGAGGCCTTGGGCAACGATGCGACCTCACAGGAAGAAGGTATTTTCTATAGCCTGCGGGCCGTGCTCGATGCCAACGAGGTAAAACCCGGCTTGTTGGAAGGCCACGAGCTGTACCACCGGCTGCAACCCAGCCGCGACTTCGGTACCATCGCACCCGACGACCTGGGGCTGCTGGAAATCATGGACAGCATGCAGCACGAAGGCATTGCCGACCAGATTGACAAGCCCCTGACCATGGCCCTCGCCGGCGACCCGCGCGGCATCCGCGACTGGGCCCTGACGCCGGCCCCCGTGTTTATCCACTGCATGGATTCTACGCTGCAGTCGCGGGCGCGGGGCGGGGCGGCGGCCACGGGGCGGTGGTACCGGCAGTTGTCGAACGGTTCCAACGGCCATCTGCCGGGGTTCTTTATGTCATCGGCCATCGTGCGCAACGGCTTCGGCAAGCAGATGATTGCGCAGTTCGACAATCCCTTCGCCTTCGTGTTCCTCTACCAGAAAGCGGCCAAAAAGGATAAAAGTCAACTGCCGCGCTTCTCCGAAGAATCCCTTCGATATCTCAAAACGCTGGAGCGCAAGTATGACAAGCACCGTCCGGCATCGGGGGCCGCTAGCCGAAGCTGAGCCGGCAGCGCCTAGTACTTCCGAGCTTCTTCCAATGGGGCTACGGGACCGGTACTGCCTATTGAGTCATTAGCAAAACGTTAATTCAAGCGCGCTCGGACCCCAAAGTAACTGGGCACAAGCTTCCGGCGGACCCAGCGCGGCAGCGGTTGGGCTTGGTCGAGCCGGTCGAGCAGCCGTTCTTCCTGCCGGGCACGAAAGCGCCACTGTTGCACGGCTCCCGTCACCACCTGCAGCAAGCCGTATCCGCCCACGGCTGCAATGCCAATGGTGGAAACCCGCTGGTACGTGGTTTCGGGGTGGTCATTCGCCAGCGAATAGGCGGTGGCCCCGGCCAGCACGGTGCCCAGTAGCAAGCTGCGCACGCTGGTGTGCCGCTGCAGCCGGAACAAGCGTTGCAGGGCCATTGCGGTATCGTCGCGAGCTACCTGAGCAGTGCTGTCGTTGAAGAAGGTGGTTGGCCGCTCCTGGGCGCGGCTTGGCAGGGCGGCCATGCTACTGCCGATGAGCAGAAAAAACAAAAAAACCAGACGCGACATATACACGAAATGACAGCAGGAGAAAGGAAAGCGGAGAACTCACGCCCGGGCCGCTACTTGGCAGGCGGTGGTTGCAAGTAGTGTATCAGCTGCTGGCGTACTGGCCGGGGCAGGGGGTGGCCGTTAGCCAACAAGGCTAGCAGCGTATGCTCGCGCCCCACTCGGTAGCGCCGCAGCCGTACCAATGCCTTGCCTACACGGTAGCTGAAAAATCCCACCAAAACCACATTAAGGCCGAGCGAAACTTGCTGTACAGTGGTTTCGGATTTTGAGTAGGCCAATGAGTAGTTGGAAGCGACTGCTCCCAACGCCGATGGTGCGAGCATGGTCTGGTAGAACTTGCGCTTATATGCAAAGAGCTGGCCCAGCACCCGGGCTGTATCCAGGGGCGGCCCGGTGGTATCGGCGACGGGAAAAGGCCGGAGCTGGCGCGGGGCAGCACCCGCCGCGGGCCTGACCGCCAGCAGCAGCAAGAGCACCAGCTGGTAAGCAAATCGACGCATGAACTGGAAAGGAATGGCAACCAGGCAGACATGCCTGGGCCGAAGCGCGAAGTTAAGTGGAGTCCTGAGGCGCTACTTATCTTGGCATCGAGATTTTACAAGATGGATATGTGCCTCGAGCGGAAATATTGGCGGGTGATGATGAGCGGATGGTGGCTGGGGCTGCTATTGGTGGGGTATTGCCCCAGCTACGGCCAAGGTTTCGGAGGCGATGATGCCCTGGCCGGGCAGGTGTGCGACCAGCTTACCAAGCAGCCGCTGGGCTACGTGAGCGTGGGGGTACTGCGTCACCCCTTCGGCACGGTGGCCGACGGTAAGGGGCATTTCCAGCTGGCTCTGCCTGCCAGCTACGATGCCGACTCGATACGGTTCTCGCTGCTCGGCTATGCCCCGCGCACGCTAGCTGCGGCCGAGCTGCGCCGCCTGGTGCGCGGTGGCCCGGTGCTGCTTCGCGCCCAGGCAGTGCCGTTGCGCGGGGCGGTAGTGCGGGCTCCGGGCATGAAGCGCCGGGTGGGAGGCAACTTCGGCGGTGGCATACTCGAAGGCTATAAGTTTAACCTGGCGGGCAACCAAATCGGACAGCGCATTGCCATTGGGCGAGCCGCCTGGCTGCAGGACATTTCCTTTAAAATCACGCATTGCACCTACGACACGCTGTACTTGCGCGTGAATGTGTACCAGGTTGGGCCCGACGATTTTCCGGGCGCCAACTTGCTGGTCTCCCCCGTGTACCTGCGCGTGGGACGGGCCGAAATCGAGGACCGGATATTTGTCAACCTGCGGCCATACAAGCTCTGGCTCACCAGCGATGTCATTGTAAGCGTTGAATTGGTGCGCTCGTTAAACAAGGGGACCCTGGCGTTTCTGGGCAGTTGGCCCGGGGGCGGGCCCAGCTACCACTTGGAGCAAACCCCGGGGCCGCTAAGCGAAAAATCAATTGCGCCCAAAGGCACAGTGGAAGTCCACGTAGCTAAAGTAAAGCAACCTAACCAGGGCCCCTGGATAAAATACCCCCGGGTAGGAATGGGCATTGAAGCAGCGCTGCTGGAGGTGCCACAGTAGCTCATACCAAATCCCATTGGTCCGATAGGGGGCGCTACTCTGCCGGCACCACGCCCTCCTCGTACTCCACCCGGCTCAGAAACAGGCCCCGCGCCGGGGCCGCACCACCGGCATCCACCCGCCGCTGCGCCCAGAGTAGCTCTTGGAACTCGCGCGGCGTCATCTTGCCCCGGCCCACGTCGAGCAGGGTGCCTACCACCAGCCGCACCATGCCCCGCACAAAGCGGTTGGCCCGAATGCGGAATACCCAGCCGCCCGGCGCAGGGTGCCAGCCGGCAGCGGTGCAGTAGCACACGTAGTGGTTTTCGCCGCCCTTTACTTTCGAGAAGGAAGTAAAGTCGAACTGCCCCACCAGGTAGCCGGCGGCCTCGTTCATGGCGGCCACATCCAGCGGGCGGTCCACGTACAGGGCGTGGTCGCGGCGGAATGGGTCGGGCCGCGTCACCACGAAGTAGTCGTAGTTGCGCTCTTCAGCCGAGAAGCGAGCATGGGCTTCGTCGGGCACGGCGTGCAGGTGCAGCGGCGCAATGTCGGGCGGCAGAGCCCGGCGCAGGCGGTAGAGCAGGACGTCGAGCGGCATGGTGTCGGGCAGTTCGGCCTCGAAGTGGGCTACCTGGTGGCTGGCATGCACCCCGGAATCGGTGCGGCCGCTGCCCAGGCAGTAGGTGGGGTGGCGCAGCACCTGCGTTAGGCAGCGGTCGAGCTCGGCCTGCACGGTGGGCATGCCCGGCTGAATCTGCCAGCCGCAGTAGGAAGTGCCGTCGTAGGCGAGGTGCAGGAAGTAGCGCATGGGGCGCAAAAGTACGGCCGGGTCCTGGCCAGACGGTCAGCTAATAAAAAGCCCCCGTTGCCACAAGGCAACGGGGGTTTAACGGACATCGTCCGGTGTTGGTAACTAATCGAAAGCTACTTCTGGCGGCGCTAAAAGAAATGAAGGTCTGCCCGTAGACAAGCTCTAAAGGCTGGCTACGGGCGAAACTGAGATATTATTGAAGGACTACGCGCTTGGCAAGGGAGGCGTTGCCGGCTTGCAGGTGCAGGGTGTAGACGCCGGCGGCTAGGCCATCGGTTTCTACCGCAAGCGTAGTGCCGCTGGCGGGCAGCACGGCCGACTGGCGACGTACCACCTGGCCCAGGGCATTCAGCAGCTCGGCCTGTACGGTGGCGGCCCCCAGCACGCCGGGCAGCTGCACCGAGAAGCGGGCATGGGCCGGGTTGGGGTACAGCTCCACCTGGGTAGCCGTCAGGGCCGGAGCCGTGGCCAGGGCCGTGGCCGAGAATTGCAGCGTAAAGCGGCCCACCAGCAGCGCCGTAGCCTGAGCGGCCGTCACCGCGAAGATGTAGGTGGGCTGGGTGCGCAGGTTCACGGTTTGGCCGGTCTGGGCATCGCGCAGGTACGCATCGAGGCCGGTCGGCAGGTTGTTGAGGGATGCGGCCGACAAGGTGTAGGTACCCGCAGCGGGCACGCCTATGTTCAAGGCGAGCACGGTAGCCGCATCGAACACGGGGCGGCCATCAATGGCTAGGCGCTGGCCCGAGGTGGCGGTGCTGCTCAGGTTCAAGCCAGTAGAGTTGCTGATTTTTTCGGCGTCGAACTGGCTGTCGAAGGCCGGGGTAGCCCCGGTCTGGGCGTAGGCATAGAGCGCGTCGGCCGGGCCGGTCGCGCCGCGCAGGTCCAACTGCACCAGCGGGCGGGGGTCGGCGTTGGGGCGTTGGAAGGGGGTGGCATTGGGGGCCGTCAGGCGCTGGCTGTTGCGGAAGGTGAGCGCGCCGCTGGTCTGGCCGGCGCTCACGCGGGCAAAAAAGCCCTGGGCCACGGGCAGCACGCCGTTGCCGATGCCGGGGTTGCCGCCGACGGGGGGCAGGTAGCTGCGGTACTGGCCCACGTAGGGGCCGCTGCTGCTGTACACGTAGATGGCCGCATCCAGGTTGGGGCGGTCAGCCGGAGCCACCAGGGCGTAGTCGAGCGGGGCGGGGTAGGGGTTGCCCAGCAGCTGCCAGCCGGCGTCGGGGTTGCCGGCCACGCGGGCCAGGGCCAGCGGGGCCTGGTCGCCGTTCGTCAGCGTGCCCACGAAGTCGACCAGCTGGTTGCCGGCGATGTTCACGGCGTAGCCCTGGCCCACGGCCAGGGGCGAGGCCAGCGCGGCGGGCACCACGTAGCCGCGGTCAAACGGGGCGTAGGCGTTGGCCAGCGGCACACGGGCTTGGTCGTAGCCGAACACGGTGGGGAAGGGCGTGGTGGTGCCCGGCGTGGCCGAGGCGTTGTACGAGGTGGTGAGCGTAGGCGTGAAGCCGGCCGTGGCCAGGTCGCCCACGGTGGTGTTAGCCACCGGGCTGCTGTAGTGGCGGTAGCCCGGGCCGGCGTTCAGGCTGGGGTCGATGTAGCGCTGCACGGTGGCCGTTCCGCTTACCACGCCCGTGCCGGAGTTCACAGCTAGGCCTGTGCCGGCCGCCGAGGAGAGCAGCACCAGGGCCTGGCCGTTGAGCACCAGGTTGCCGGCGCCGCCCACGGTCAGCACCTGGGCCACGCTGGTCGGGGCCGAGAGCGTCACGCTGTTGGCGTTGGTCGTGCCCAGGTTGCGCACCTGGGCCGGCAGGCCGCTGCCCGTTATCTGCGCTGCCGTGCCGTTGTACAGGTAGCCCGCGTCGGTGGAGAAGCTGCGCGCACCCGTGGTTTGCACCGCCCCCGTGGCCCCGCTGGCGGCGATGCCGTCCGGGTCGCAGATGGCCAGGGTGGCGCCCGCCGCCAGGGTAAACGTGCCCGCCCCGGTCAGGGGCTGGCAGTTGGTCAGCAGCGCGCCGCCGCTCTGCACAACCAGGGCCGTGTTCAGCGTCGTGGCGCCCACGAGCTGTCCCACGCCGGTACCCGTCACGGTGATGGTGTTGTAGGTGCCGGCCGGAATGGGCGTCGGGCTGGCCAGCGTGCCGGTGCTCACCACCAGGTCCGTCGGCGGGGGCGAAGTGAGCGTGAACGTCACCCCGTTGCTGGTGCCACTGGGCGTGGTCACCGTCACCAGGCCGGTGGTGGTGCCCGTGGGTACCGTGGCCGTCACCGTGGTGCTGTTGACCCCGGCAAAGGTGGTGGCCGCCGTGCCGTTGAAGCTCACGCCCACGGGCCCGGTCAGGTTGGTGCCCGTAAGCGTCACGCTCGTCCCCACTGGCCCGCTTGCCGGGTTCACGCTGGTGAGGGTAGGCGCCGCCGCGGCCGCGGTGGTGTTCAGCAGCACCCCCACGTCGTCGCTGACGTAATTGGCCGTCACGATATCGGGCTTGCCGTCGCCGTTCAAATCGGCCACGGCCACGCCGTAGGGCTCGGTACCGGCGCCGGTCGGGTAGGTGCTCACGGTGGCAAAGCCCCCGCCACTCTGCCCGAGCAGCACCCCCACCGTGCTGCCGCCGCCGTTGTACGTGCTGGGGTAGTAGTTAGCTGTGACGATGTCCAACCGCCCGTCGCTGTTCACGTCGGCCACGGCCACGTCTGTAGGCAGGGTGCTGGCGCCGGTCGAGTAGGTGCTCACGGCGGCAAATCCCCCGCCGGCCTGCCCGTGCAGCACCCCGATGTTGTCGCTGGTGTAGTTAGCCGTGACGATGTCCAGCCGCCCGTCGCCGCTCACGTCGGCTAGGGCCACGCTGGTGGGCCGGCTGCCGGCGCCGACGGGGTAGGTGCTCACGGCGGCAAAGCCCCCGCCGGCCTGCCCGAGCAGCACCCCGGCCGTGCTGCTGCCGCCGTTGGCCGTGGCGATATCGGGCCGCCCGTCGCCGTTCACGTCGGCCACGGCCACGCTATAGGGGGCGCTGCTGCTGCCGGCCGGGTAGGTGCTCACGGCGGCGAAGCCCCCGCCGGCCTGCCCGAGCAGCACCCCGATGTCGTCGGTGTTGTAGTTGGCCGTCACGATGTCCAGCCGCCCGTCGCTGTTCACGTCGGCCAGGGCCACGCCTGAAGGCCGACTGAAGGGGCCGGTCGGGTAAGTGCTCACGGCGGCAAAGCCCCCACCGGCCTGCCCCAGCAGTACGCCCGCGTTGTCGGAGGCGAAGTTGGCCGTCACGATGTCCAGCCGCCCGTCGCCGTTCATATCGGCCACGGCCACGTCGAAGGGCTGGCTGCCGGCGCCGGTCGAGTAAGTAATGACGGCGGCAAAGCTCCCGCCAGCCTGCCCCAGCAGCACCCCGGCGGTGTTGTCGGTGAAGTTGGCCGTCACGATGTCGGGCCGTCCGTCGCCATTCACGTCGGCCACGGCCACGCTAGTGGGCCGAGTGGAGGCGCCTATCGGGTAGGTGCTCACGGCGGCAAAGGTGGCCGGGGTCTGGGCCCTGGCCGCGCCGGCTGGGGCCAGCAGCGCGCCGGCCAGGGCCAGGGCCCGGCCGGCGCGGTGGGCAGTAATTAGGTGGACGGTAGCTATAGGGAAGAGGTTTTTCATATGCGTATAATGTGGTTGGGAGTTAAGAATAGCCGAACAAGGAACGCCGCCCCCGCGTGCCTGCTTGTAAGTTAAAAATTTAATGTGAGAACGCAGCTAGCCAATGCGGTACAGCTCCTGCCTGAGCGTTTTCGGCCGGGGAAAAGCCAGGCGGCTGCCCGTGCCGACCTCAAAAAGCACCTCCCGATGTTGCGGCAGCCCCCGATACCGATGCCAGACCAGCCAAGCTTGTCAAACCCCATATCGTCGGTGCCGCCGGGTAGGCCAAGCCCGTTCAGCGCCTTGTCGTCGTTGCTAAAAGGTAAGCCGAAGCCTTCAGGGTACCTGTCGCCGCTCTTGCATCGATGCCCGAAGGCTTCAGGGTGCCTGTCGCCACGCTTGCAGGGGCGGTTGCAGCGTTCAGGCAGTGTGTCGGCACACTTGCAGGGGCCGGCGAAGCCGGCTACCGGCCAGGCAGGTAGCCGGCTATGTCAAACAATAGTGGTATTGTTGTATGCGGTTATTCTCTCATAATCAACTCCCTTCCATTTTCAAAGGCCGCACTATCTGCCATGCTCAACCCCAACCCCTTTTTCGCTGCCGATTTCTTCGACACCAGGGACGTGACCCTGCCGCGCCTGCAAAAATTCTCGGTTGATGCCATCCAGCGCCTCACCCTCGACAACCCCGGCGGCGCGTTCACGAAGCTGGTGGCCGACCTCACTGCTTACTACGAGGCCTTGTTCGGCTCCATCACGGCCACCGATGCCGGTATTAGCCAGCGCCGCACCGCCGCTCAGCAAATGTGGGGCGCTCTGGCCGACCTCCAGCACCAGCTCGAAGAAGACGAGGCCCTCATCGACTACAAAAGCAAGAAAGACCCGGCCATTCGCCAGGCCTTCTTCCCCAACAGCCGCTCCGAGTACACCAACGCCAGCCTACTCACCGCCGACCTCCTCTTCCAGCGCGCCCAAACGGCCGCCACCACCCACGCCAAGGCCCTCGGGGCCGACTTCGACGCCACTCTCTACACCGGCTTTTACGCCGCCTTCAAGGCGGGGCGCGACGGGACCGGGGCGGGCGACGAGCAAAGCGCCAAGGCCCGTGCCGCCGCCCAAACCCACCGCCAGGAGCTCACCGGGCGCCTCACCGACGCCGTGAAGCTGGTAGCCGCCCAATTCCCGCGCGACGAGGACCGCGCCGCCGCTTACTTCCGCGTGGGCCTGCTGCAAGCCCCGGCGGCCCCGGCGGCCCCGAAGCTGTAGGGCCGCGCCGGCCCTGTGCCTGCGTACCAACAGAAAGAGCCTTCCGCACCAGCGGAAGGCTCTTTCTGTTGAAAAGACTACCCGGCGAGCCGGGGTAGCGGGTTGCTACTTCTGGCGGCGCTGCTTCAGGCGGCGCAGGCCGTAGGCGAGGCCGCCGGCCAGTAGCAGCGAGGCACCGCCGTCGAGTGGGGTTTGGGTAGGGCCGGTGGGCGAAGGGCCGCCATCGGCCGGGGCCTGGGCGCGGGCCGCGCCGGCCAGGACCAGTAGCAGCGTCAAGGATAGCAGGCCCGAAATCAAATGCTTGTTCATGTAATCAAAGAGAAGATGTGAGGCTTCGCCCGCCGCCGCGTACAATGACCAGCCACGGGCGAAACCAGAAGGTTATTGAAGAACCACGCGCTTGGCGAGGGCAGTGTTGCCAGCCTGCAGGCGCAGGGTGTATACGCCGGCCGCCAACTCGCTGGTTTCCACCGTGAGCGTGGCGCCGCTGACGGGCAGCGCGGCTGCCTGACGGCGTACCACCTGGCCGAGGGCATTCACCAGCTCGGCCTGCACCGAAGTAGCGCCGGCCACGCCGGGCATCAGCACCGAGAAGCGGGCACGGGCCGGGTTGGGGTACAGCGCTACCTGAGCCGCCGTGAGGGCCGGGGCCGTAGCCAAGGCGCTGGCCGAGAACTGCAGCGAGAAGCGGCCCACCAGCAGGGCCGTGGCCTGCGCCGCGGTTACCGTGAAGGCGTAGCTGGGCTGGGTGCGCAGGTTCACCGTCTGGCCGGTCTGGGCGTCGCGCAGGTACGCGTCGAGGCCAACGGGCAGGTTGTTGAGGGCAATGGCTGCCAGGGTGTAGGTGCCTGCGGCGGGCACGCCCACGTTCAGCGCCAGCACGGTGGCGGCGTCGAACACCGGGCGGCCGTCAATGGCCAGGCGCTGGCCCGAGGTAGCGTTGCTGCTCAGGTTCAGGCCCGTGGAGTTGGCAATTTTCTCGGCGTCGAACTGGCTATCGAAGGCCGGGGTGGCCCCGGTCTCGGCGTAAGCATACAGGGCATCGGCCGAGCCGGTCGCGCCGCGCAGGTCCAGGTGCACTAAAGGCCGGGTATCGGTGGTAGTGCGCTGGAAGGTTGTGGCGTTAGCAGTTGTCAGGCGCTGGCTGTTGCGGAAGGTGAGCGAGCCGCTGGTCTGGCCGCTGCTCACGCGCACAAAGAAGCCCTGCGCCACGGGCAGCACGGGGTTGCCGCCGATGCCGTTGACGTAGCTGCGGTACTGGCCCCCGTACTGGCTGGTGCTGCTGTACACGTAGATGGCGCCGTCGAGGTTGAGGCGGTCGGCCGGGGCCACCAACGAGTAGTCGAGCGGGGCCGGGTAGGGGTTGCCCAGCAGCTGCCAGCCGGCGTCGGTGTTGCCCGCCACGCGGCTCAGGGCCAGCGGGGCCTGGTCGCCGTTCGTCAGCGTACCTACGAAGTCGACCAGGGCCGAGGCGGGTAAGTTCACGGCGTAGCCGCTGCCCACGGCCAGGGGCGTCGTCAGGGCAACGGGGACCACGTAGCCGCGGTCAAACGGGGCGTAGGCGTTGGCCAGCGTCACGCGGCTCTGGTCGTAGCCAAACACGGTGGGGAAGGGCGTAGTAGTGCCCGGCGTGGCCGAGCTGTTGTAGGTAGCGGCCTGGCTGATTTCGGGGCTGAAGCCGGCCGTGGCCAGGTCGGCCACGGTGGAATTGCTCACTGGGGCACTGTAGTGGCGGTAGCCCAGGCCCGGGTTCAGGCTGGGGTCGATGTAGCGCTGCACCGTGGCGTTGCCCACCACCACGCCCGTGCTGCTGTTGCGGGCCAGGGCGGTGCCGCTGGCGTTGGAGAGCAGCGTCAGGGCTTGGCCGTTGAGCACCAGGTTGCCGGCGCCGCCCACGCCCACGGCCGCCGTCACGGCCACCGGAGCGCTGAGCGTCACGTTGCCCGCGGTGTTGATGGCCAGGCTAGCCACGGTGGACGGCAAGCCGTTGCCAGTGACCGCTGCTGCACCGGTGTAGCCGTACTGGGCGGCGGTCGAGAACGAGCGGGTGCCCGTTACCTGCACCGAGCCCGTAGCCCCGCTGCTGCTGATGCCCGCCGCGTTGCAAATGCCCAGGATGCTGCCCGCACCCAGCGTGAAGCTGCCCGCGCCGCTGATGAGGGCGCAGCCGTCGCTGAGCCCGCCGCCGGGTTGGACCGTGAGAAAGGCGTCGACGCTCACGTTGCCGCTCAGCACGCCGTTGCCGGTGTTGGTTACGGTGATGGAATTGTAGCTGCCGGCCGGAATCGGCGTCGGGCTGGTTTGTGTGCCCGTGCTCACCACCAGGTCGGTTCCGTTCACGGTGAACACGGGGCCGGTGAAGGTGGTGAGCGTGGCCGAAGCCGTGCTCACCGGGCCGGTGGTGGCCGTCGCAGGAACCGTTACCGAGGTTGAAAAGTCGTCGGTGGGGGTGGTGAAAGGCGATACGGCCGTGCCGTTGAATGCAAAGCTGGTGGCGTCCTTCAGGTTGGTGCCGGCGATGAGCACGCTGCTGCCGCGCGGGCCGCTGACGGGCGAAACCTGGGTGATGGTGGGGAAGCTGCGTACGAAGTTGCTCGTGGTGCCCAAGAGGGTGAAG
Organism: Hymenobacter glaciei; assembly: GCF_039539585.1. Classification (NCBI taxonomy): domain Bacteria; kingdom Pseudomonadati; phylum Bacteroidota; class Cytophagia; order Cytophagales; family Hymenobacteraceae; genus Hymenobacter; species Hymenobacter glaciei. The sequence goes on from NZ_BAABDK010000017.1 coordinate 521,347, forward strand.
TTGGTGAGCGTACCGTTGTTGTTGAAACCGCTCCCGTCGTTGAGCGTGGTTCGGCCGCCGTTGCTGCCGCCGGCCGTACCCTGGTTGAAGTCGTAGTAGGCCACCTGGTTGCCGGGCACAGCCGGGTTGGTGCTGAACATGTCGGCCTGTACCTGGGCCGCCGTCAGGCCCGTGTTGTACACCCGCACCTCGTCGATGCTGCCGGGGAAATATTCGCCCAAGCCAGAGGGAGGAGGATTGGTCGAGCCGATGCGCAGGTTGTTGGCGTTGGGCACGGCGTGCCCAGCCCCCGGAGTGTCGGAGCCGGCCTGCACGCCGTCGAGGTAAATCCGGCGGGTGGTGCCGTCGAAAGTAGCCGCCACGTGATGCCAGCGCCCGCTCAGATTGGCCGTCGGGATAATGGCGTCGTTGCCCCACCAGTAGTTAATAAGTCCCCCGGAGTACAGACGCAAAGCATTCACCTGGTTGGTGGTGCCGTAGTTGCCCCAGCCAATGATGCCGTAGTCACCCATAGCCGTGGGCTTAATCCAGGCTTCGATGGTGTAGTTGCTGTTGCTTACCGGCACCGGGGTGGTGCTGGGCAGAGCCACGTAGTCGTCCACCCCATCAAAGGCCAGCGCGTTGTTGGGCGAGCCCACCACGAAGGCGTTGGAAGTGAAGGTGGCGTAGGAGACGGAAGAAGGCGGCTGAATCGTGCCGACCGACGTCCCATTTATGAGCACGTTAAGGCGCTGGTCGATGGTGCCGCCGCAGCAGTTGGTGCGCTGCGCCGTCAGAAACCGTACCTGGTACAACCCGTCGGCCAACATCAGCCCTTGGTCTACCAGCCCGTTGATGCCCCCTTGGCTTTGCAGAAAGGCCACGGCATCGCCCTGGGGCGCGGTGGAACCAAAGCCGCTGCCATTCCGGGAAATGCCCGACCGGTTGTTGAACGTCCAAGGCGCCCCCCCGGGAGTGTTGTAGGAGGACTGACCCGCTGCCAGGCCATTGGTTTCAAAGCCGGGGTTGGCCACGGCACCGGCCATCACCATGCCGTCGGACACGCGCACAATTTCGACCTGGTCCACGAAGGCCGTCACGTCGCCATTGCCACTAAGGCTGCCCAAGCCCTGGATGCGCAGCACCGGGTTGGCGGCTGAGGCGGCGAGTGGCGCGGCCAGCAGCAAAGCGGCCCAGCGGCTGCCGCGCCCCAGTTTGCGCCAGTAATTTGAAGAGAAAATGTGCTTCATGGGTAAGGGAAAAGGTTGAAAAATTATCGGTCTGTGCGCTTGCTTCTACTGGAATTTACTTCTGAGAAAGAAGGATTTATGGAACTACAAGGTAGCGCAAACCCATTCAATACATCGCCTTATATATGAATAATTTCGGTCTAGGCTGGCTTTGGCTGGCTAGAAGCCAGCGTGCAGCCTGCTGAACGTTACGGGCCCGCGCCACCCGTTTATGCGTAGCGTACTGGTTCCGCCAGCGGCTGCGGGCCGCCCACTATACCCAGCCGTTGCTTGGCAGCGGGGGAACAAGGCTGAAATGGGCGTAGCATCGTTCTACTCCACCACCACACGCCGGGCCACGGTGCCCGCGCTAACTCCCAGCCGCAAGGTGTACACGCCCGGGGACAACCCAGCGGTTTCAACCATAAAGCGGGGACTCTCTGCCGCAAAACGGCGCACCACTTGGCCCAGGGCATTGAGCACCTCAACTTGGGCAGCGGCAAACCAGGCAGCGGGCAGCTGCACCGTGAAGCTGCCACGGGCCGGGTTTGGGAAAAGGCTGAGCTCGGCCGACAAGAGCCGGGCGGTGGCCAGCGGGGTATACGTGCCGGTGTTGAGCAATACCCCAACCGCATCGGTGCCGTAGTTCGCCGTGGCGATATCGAGGCGCCCGTTCCCGTTCACATCGCCCACAGCTACGGCGTTGGGCCGGCTGTTGGCGCCCATGCTGAAAGACTGCACCGCGCCGAAGCCACTGGCTTGCCCCGGCAGTACGCCCACCGTGTTGGTGCCGTAGTTAGACGTGATGATGTCGAGGCGGCCGTCGCCGGTTACATCGCCGAGGACCACCCCGGAGGGGGAGTTACCCAGCGGCCCGGTCGCGTAGGTAACCACGGCGCCAAAGCTGCCGCCGGCCTGCCCCAGCAGCACGCCGGCGCTGCCACTAGAGCGGTTTCGTGGTCAGTGTATACAAGTAGGTGTTTCTTTGCGGCATGAAACCGTACTCCAC